>NZ_JAWUEA010000042.1:0-322625 GCF_036663475.1 Rouxiella sp. T17
GGTTCGAACCCTCGATACGATTTCTCGTATACACACTTTCCAGGCGTGCTCCTTCAGCCACTCAGACACCTCACCGTGGCGTCACACTGTTTAGCAGTGCAACGGGGCGCTACTATAGGGAGGCGAGCCGGTTGGGTCAAGGATTATTTAACTGATTTGATTCGGATGCTTAGGACTTCAGCAATGTGCTGTTTAATTGCGCGTTTAGCGGTGAATTGCGTGATTTTAGGCGAATCGTGTGAAGGGGCGTTATGGCCAAAACGAAAAAGGGCCCAGATTTTCATCTGGACCCTTTCGCATAATATGGCGGTGAGAGAGGGGTTCGAACCCTCGATACGATTTCTCGTATACACACTTTCCAGGCGTGCTCCTTCAGCCACTCAGACACCTCACCGTAGATTCCGTTAACACGCTGTGCTGCGGAATCGGCGCTAATGTAAGGAAATAGCGGCCCAGCGTCAACCTTCTTTTTCAATAATCAGTGCGTTTAGCGAAAATTACAGCAATTTGTTGATTTATAGCGCAAATCTCGGCATTTAAAACCAACTTTGCAGCGCGCGATTGTCGTCATTAATTATTATTAAATCACGGATGCCCGTTTTGGATATATAAGCATCTTATCGTCCCGTTTGCTGTTTTACCGCAATTAATGCTGCAAATTTTGGTCAGCGCAACGGTATAACATGAGGCGGAAAAAATTAAGAGCATCACTATCAGCCTATAACAGGTAGCTTATAACAGGATTTTACAACAAGCAGTTCAGGGGTTCGACGTGACATCTTTAGATAAATCTTCACCTGCACGCGCGGCAATTCCGGCAGGGTCCGGCGCGCTGTTCTTTATACAAATCTTTTCAACCTTAGGCTTCGCCGTTCTTTACTCGACGCTCGTGCTTTACGCCACCAAACGTTTAGGCTTTAGCGAGAATTCGGCCAACGCCATTATGGGCGTCTTCGGCGCGTTCAACTATGGGCTGCACATGTTTGGCGGCTATTTGGGCGGACGCTATCTCAGCAATCGCAATCTGTTTGTGCTCGGCATGGTGCTGCAAGTGGTGGGCTGTGCGCTGATTGCCGTCGCGGGCATTACCGGTTTGTATTGGGGGCTGGCGATGTTCCTCACCGGAAGCGGGCTTAACGTCACCTGTTTAAACATGATGCTGACCCAACGTTTTGCACCCGACGACGACCGCCGCGAATCCGCGTTTCTGTGGAATTATGCCGGCATGAACCTCGGCTTTTTCATCGGTTTTACCGTCGCGGGATATTTCCAGCTAAGCGAAAACTATCGCGCGCTGTTTTTGTTCGCCACGCTGGGCAATGCGCTGGCGATTGCCGTAACGCTGTCGCGCTGGAAAATCCTCAGGGATATCAACACACCGCTCAGGCAGATGAGTAAAAAGCAGTTCAGTCAGCGCATGCTGATAGGCATCGCGATTCTGCTGCTGTTAGTGCCGATTATTCGCATTCTGCTGACTCACGCCGCATTCAGCAGCTATTTTGTGGTGAGTTTGGGGGTGATTATCTTCCTGATCATGGGCGTAGTGACGGCGCGTCATCGTCCGCAGGATGAAAAAGGGCGCATGGTGGCGTATTTGCTGCTGGCGGCGGGTTCGCTTGTATTCTGGACCCTTTACCAGCTCGCGCCGATGGGCCTGATGCTGTTTGCCGAGCACAATATCAATCTCGACGTTTATGGCCTGCGCGTCGCGCCTCAGTGGATCCAGAACATTAATACCTTAGTGATTGTGGTGGGTGGGCCGCTGATGGCGCTGTGGTTTAAACGTCTGCGCCAGCGCGGTTGGCGTATCGACGTGCCGCTACAGTTTGTGGGTGCGCTGTTCTGCATCGGCGCGGGAATGCTGGTGCTGCCTGTCGGCATTGGCTTGGCGGGCGGCGACGGCTTGATGGCGTTTAAATGGATTGTTATCAGCTACGTGTTGCAAAGTCTCGGCGAGCTGATGATTTCCCCGATCGGCTACGCGATGATTGGCAAGCTGGCACCGGCGCGCTATCAGGGCGTGATGATGGGCTGCTGGATGATGGTAACGGGCGTGGCATCGGTGCTGGCGAGCTATGTTTCGGGCCTGATGCCCGCCAACAGCGGCAGCACGCCTACGCTTACCAACCCGGGTTATAGCGAAGTGTTTAACGCGCTAGGCTGGGGATCGGTCGCCACCGGCATCGTGCTGGTCATACTGATTCCAATATTACGTCGGCTTATTCAACGCGTGCCTGCTTAATTCGCAAATTTAAAGCCCTACACTTGATAAGGCTCTGTTGAACAGGGCCTTTTTTAATCGATAATTGCAGAAAAAAGTTGCAGACAAAGGTTGCATCGAAGAGGATTTTAGAGGGAATCTACTAAAGCAAAGGAGGCAACATTATGAACATCTTATTCTTTCATCCTACATTTGACTCAAAACAATGGATTGATGGCATTCAACGCCGACTTCCTCACGCCAACGTTCGCGCCTGGCATCGCGGCGACAATCAACCTGCCGACTACGCGTTAGTCTGGCATCCGCCCCACGAGATGCTGGCTTCACGCGACACGCTCAAAGGAATCTTTGTGCTCGGCGCAGGCGTCGACGCCATTCTGACGCAGGAACAGCGTAATCCGGGCACCTTGCCCGCGGGCGTGCCGTTAATCCGTCTTGAAGATACCGGCATGGCGCTGCAAATGCAGGAGTACGCGCTGGCAAGCGTGCTGCGCTATTTCCGCCGTCTGGATGAGTATCAGCTTTTCCAGCAGCAGAAGCAGTGGCGGCCGTTGGCGGCGCATCAGCACAGTCAGTTTACTGTCGGCATTCTTGGAGCAGGCGTGCTGGGCAGCGCGGTGGCAGAGAAGCTAATCGATTTGAAATTCAAGGTTCGCAGCTGGAGTCGCAGCCCGAAATCGCAGCCGGGCGTCGAGAGTTTCCACGGCAACGATCAGCTGCATGACTTTGCCAAAGAGTGCAAGCTGTTGATTAATCTGCTGCCTAATACGCCGCAGACCGCCGGTATTCTCAATAAAAAACTCTTTGCCCAGTTAAGCCAACACGCTTACCTGATTAACCTCGGGCGCGGCATGCATCTGGTTGACGGCGATTTACTGCGCGCGCTCGATAGCGGCCAAATTGCCGCCGCCACGCTCGACGTATTCAACGATGAACCGTTACAGCGCATGCACCCGTTTTGGTCTCATCCGCGCGTCACGGTTACGCCGCACATTGGCGCCGATACGTTGCCCGAAGAGGCGATAGAGAGCATCGTCGCTAATATTCAGGCGATAGAAGACGGAAAGACACCCGCCGGGCTGGTCGATAGAGCGCGAGGATATTAAAGGGATGAGCAATGCGAAAATGATCAAATTAAGCGGGAAATTAATGTGCAGCAATCAGCAGGAGGTGGCGTTGGTGGAGCGCTATCTCGATGAACATCGCCGATTAACGCGCGAAGAGTCGGGATGCCTCTCTTTTGATGTCAGCGCGACGGCCGATCCGCTTATTTGGAAAGTAGAGGAGCTATTTAGCAGTAAAGAGGCGTTCAACGCACATCAGCTTAGAACCAAAAGCTCGGAATGGGGGATCCAGACGCGAAGCATTGTCAGGGAATACCAAATCACCGAGCTTGAATAACGGGCTAAGCATTTTATTAAAGCTAAGCGTTTAATTATAGTTAAGCGTTTTGTTATATAAATTAATGGCGAGATAGCGTTATATATCTCGTCATTCTCTTAACTGTACCGTGCAGTACTAATTTATTGCTCGCGCTTTGGTCAGTTTTTTAATTTAATTCCGCTTAGAAACTATCAACCGTGAGCAGATAGATGATGCTTGCAGAGAGAACCGTAATAATAGAAACGGTAATAAATATCAGCAGGTTATCCATAAAATAACCGGAGTGTTTAACTCTTGATCTGCTTCTGCGCGTTTGCATGGTGTTTCCTGGCGTTATCAATTGGACTGTACAATGCAAGAGCTGAAATCTTGCATATGATTTAATGTGCGTAATGTCACAGATTTTACTTAGTTTTACAAACAGAAAATGACGTTTAAATTTCTATTTAAGATTTAGGATACTCGACGATTAAATAAGGGATGACAATGAAGGGAACTCTATTTTCGATGACCACCAAAGTGGTGTTATTGGCGGCATTAATACAGCTGGTTAATGCGCTCGACTTTATGATGATCATGCCGCTTGGGCCAGATTTAGCCCGCGAATTGGCGATTTCACCCACTTGGGTCGGATATCTCGGCGGCGGTTATACCTTGGCGGCTGCTATTTCATCACTGGTTGCCGCCAAATTTATCGACCGCTTTGACCGAAAACACGTCACGCTAGTGGCGTTGGCCGGACTTTCTCTGGCTACGCTAAAGCGATTGCAGGCAAAGCAGGCGGTTTTTAACAAAGTTTGCGTATAATAAAGAGAATGAAATTCTCCACGGGCGATTTCTGCTTTGACGATCGCCACGGCCAATTGCAGAATTCACCGAACTGTGACATTGTCACGCAAATTATTGCACCGCCAACCTGAGTCAGGTTCTTATTATGAATGAGTTTTCTATCGTTTGCCGCGTATTGGGCACGCTGTTTTATCGTCAGCCACAGGATCCCCTGTTAGTGCCACTGTTTGGTTTAATTCAACAGGGCAAGTTGCGTGAGCATTGGCCGCTTGAGCAAGACGCGCTGCTGCTGCGTTTACAGCAAAGCGCCGATCCGCAGGCATTATCTGCGGAATTCAACCATCTGTTCGTGGGCACCGAGTGCGCGGTTTCGCCTTATCGCGGCCATTATATTGAAGAAGGTGAGGTTGATTCCGAGCTTGAAGTGCGTACTTTCCTGAAACAGCGCGGCATGCCGCTTGGCGATGCGCCAGCCGACCACTTTGGCTCAATGCTGCTGGCCGCGTCGTGGCTGGAAGACCAGTCACAGGAAGACGAAGCCGCCGCGCAGATTGCTTTGTTCGATGAATTTATGCTGCCGTGGTGTGGCAAATTCCTTGGCAAAGTCGAAGCGCACGCCACCAGCGGTTTCTATCGCACGCTGTCTGAAATCAGCCGTGAAGCGATTACCGCCATGCGTGACGAGCTGGAAGAAGCCTTGCCGAAAGATATCGAAGACAGCGAAGAAGACGAGCAGTAACAATCTGATAATTAACGAACTGTTAATTAAAGAAAATGTATTAGCGCGAATCAGTTAACGCAATCGTTTATAAAAATTAGCAAAAAAAACGCCAGTGTCGATGCCTTAACGGGCTGTCATCACACTGGCGTTTTTCTTTATATCTCTATCAAAATCTGTTCAAGAATCTGTTTAATAGCCTGTTAGATAAGGCTTTTAATCGGCATTATTGAGTAAACGGAATCACCAGCTCGCCCGGTTTCACTTCCAACCCTTTGGCCAATTTCTTCGCCATCGCTTCAGATTCGCTATGCTCGCCATTCAACACGTAGGCAGGGCGCTGATCGAAATACGATTTCAGCGACTGATTCAAATAGGGCATCAGGCTTTGCATCACCGAAGCCATTTTCTCAGGTTTAACGGTGTAATCGGTGACTTCCATATCTTTCAGATAGATAGCCCCTTCCTCTTTGTTAAACACCGGCGTGGCTTTTAAGGTCAGCGTCATATCAGCCTTCTGCGAGCCAAACAGCGAAGAGATATCGAGGTCGGCATTGCCCGACAGCGTCACTTTTCCGGGCTCCGCGCGGCCAATCTGGCTAACGAGGTTGGTCAGCGTAATACGTGCGTCAACCACACCCGGCACGCCCAGCTGTTTCTGGAAGTTATTATGTTTTTGCAGATAGTTGTTCACTTCCTGCTCACTCAGCGTGTACTGGGTAAGATGATTGCATCCGGCAAGCAGGCCGGCAAAGATCAGGGCAAAGGCCCCTAAAATTAACTTTCTCATGATTTCCTCAATGACAATTTCAAGGCGACTAGTATGCCCTGTTTATAAAAGAGGAGGAAAGGAGTTCAAGGTATAGAAAGGTAAGGGCCGCACGCAACGTGCAGCCCCTTCAAACAAATTTAACTGGCGATGCCGGTTAACAGGTTGATTTGTGTCTGTTTTGCCATGTTATCGCGATAGGCCAGCACGCGGGTTGGCAGCTCAACGCCCTTGACAATCGACAGCGAACGCAGCACGGGGAACAGGTGAATATCGTCTTCCGACAGTTCGCCGTTTACCGCATTCGGCTCTTTAATCAGCTTGTCGAGGTCACGCAGGTCTTGATTGAGTTTCTTGACCAGACCCGGCGAATGCTGCAAATGCTCTTTGAAATCACCAATCGCAGCCTGCTTTTTGTCGGTGAAATATTGACGCGCTTCGGGGGTAGCAAATTCTTCAAAAGGCGCGGCGGCAAAGCGCGGCAGTAGCAATTTCTGCGTGTATTCAGAAACGTGACGCAGCCAGGCGGCAACTTGAGCACTCAGCGGGCCGGTGAGCAGCGGCTGGCCGTTTGACTTATCGATGTACGCTACGATATCCATGCTCTCGGGCATGAAGCTCCCATCCTCTTTGACCAGAATAGGCAGCGCCTTTTTGCCAATCATCTTGATAGGCGTGGCTTCGTCATCGTTAAGTACGGTATTGACCTGAACGGGGATATTCTTCAAGCCAAAGATCATGCGGGCTTTCACGCAGTAGGGACAATGTTCGTAAACAAATAACTTCATGATACGTCGCTCCTTTTATCCCGGCCAAGGGGTGTAGGGAAGGTCGCTTGGCCGTGGTCTCTTTACTCACCAGAGATGTCTCAATCATTAAGTATGGTGAAGTTTTCCGTGAGATCAAACGCTAACCCGTTAATCAGGATTGGTCTGAGTATTAGCGCCCGCCCAGCATCGCGGGTTCGATGCGTCGCAGCTGAAACTGCCAATAAAGCCCCGCGAGGGTGATAAAACCGACCAAGCCGAGCAGCAGCCACGGCAGTTGCGGCATCTGTAGCGCGCGACCGGTATCGTACATCCAGCCGCCACCGGTGTAACCAATCGCGCCGCCCAAGGCCAAACCCAGACGGCTGAATCCCATGTAACTGCCACGCGCCCGCGCATCGGCGAGTGAGGCGCTGAGCGTTTCACGCGCAGGTTCGGCGATGATATTGCCAATATAAAACAGGCCAATGAGCAACAGGAGAGGATTAAGTCCGCTGACCATGCCGACGGGAATCAAACTCAAGGTCATGATAAGCAGACCAAAAATCAGCCGTTTCTCGAGCGTGAAATGGCGTTCACTCCAGCGGGCAATAGGATAAAGCAGGGTCAGCGAGAGCAGTGCTTCAATGGCATACATCCATTTAACGGCGGTTGGCGTGCCCGCCATATCGTTAACCGCAATGGGCAGCATCAGCATGACCTGAACGGTCAGCATATAGTAGCCGGTCAGGGTCAACACATAGCTCAGAAAACGTTTATCACGCAGCACGCGCAGCATGCCTTCGCGCATTGGCGCGCGGCCGGCGGAAATTCGGTAGGCAGGCAAAAACAGCGCGTTGAAGGCGGCGGCAATAACAAACAGGCCGGAACCGGCCCAGCAGACGTAATGGAAATCATATTGAAGCAGCCAGCTGCCTATCAGCGCGCCCAGCACCGCTCCGGCGCTATCTTGCATCATCAACAACGAGAAGAACCGGCTGCGCTCGTGCGGGCGAATGAGTTTGATCACCAACGCCGTGCGGGGAGGATCAAATAACGTGCCGCCAAGCCCCGATAAAAAGCACGAGCACAGCAGCATCCACGGCGTTTCGGCCAGCGCCATGGTGGCGAATCCGGCGGCACGCAGCAGCAAGCCAGTGATGATCATCGGTTTTGCCCCGAAACGATCGGCGATGGCACCGCCAAAGATGCCGAGCCCCTGCTGGGCTAATTGCCGCACGCCCAGCGCTAATCCTACCGCCATGGCGGCCCATCCGAGCTGATCGACAAATCGAATCGAAATCAGCGGAAAGACCACAAAGAAGCCTAAAATTACGACGGCGTTATCGAACAATAGAAAAAACTTTCCCAAGCTGCGCGCTTGCGATACCAGAGACATGCGTCACCCAGAGCGTTTAGGGCATCCATTGCGAAAGATGCTGAGGGGGTTAAAAGATCATCATAATTCTGAACCTGAAATATTTAATTAGATAGTGCGCTATGAACATTTTTTAGAGGCAGGCCGTTTTCATTATTAAAGCGTTATTTATCGTCACAAAGTTATTTGTCGTCAAAAGACAATAGGACTGGCAAAATCGGTGCGGATGCGCTGAATATAGTAAATTATTTTGCTATGAATTCAGTCTGGCACCTTGGCCTCGGTTATGATGAAAAGAGAGGCAGTGCGGAGTCGATAAGTTCAGCAATAAAAGGTTGTTGTTTCTAAAAATTGTTCTTATCAGGCCGTACATAATGGGGAGGAAAGGGATGTTTGGCTATCGATCGGCAGCACCTAAGGTGCGGCTCACAACAGACAGGATGGTGTTGCGACTGGTTTACGAACGCGACGCGCATCGTTTGGCGGATTACTACACGGAGAACCGTGCCTTTCTAAAACCTTGGGAGCCTATCAGGGATGAGAGCCACTGTTACCCATCAGGCTGGCAGGCGCGCCTGAGTTTAATCAACGACATGCAAAAGCAAGGCTCGGCGTACTACTTTATTTTGCTCGATCCTGACGAAAATCACGTGCGCGGCGTAGCGAATTTCAGCAACGTGCTGCGTGGCTCGTTTCACGCCTGTTTCCTCGGCTATTCGCTGGGTGAACAGTGGCAGGGACAAGGCCTGATGCAGGAGGCGCTTCAATCGCTGATTCGTTATATGCAGCGCCAGCAGCGAATTCATCGCATTATGGCCAACTATATGCCGCACAATCACCGCAGTGGCGATCTCCTGACCCGACTTGGCTTTGAACGCGAAGGGTATGCCAAGGATTATTTGTTAATCGACGGCAAATGGCAGGACCACGTGCTGATGGCGCTCACCGATCCCCAGTGGCTACCGCCGCGATAAGGAAACTGACGCAATGAAAATCGAATTTAGCGATAAAGAAGCCCGCGTTATTGGCTGCATGCTGGAAAAAGAGCTCACCACGCCTGAGCAATACCCCTTAACTCTCAACAGTTTGACAACCGCCTGCAATCAGAAAACCAACCGCGAGCCGGTGATGGATCTTTCCGATTCAGAGGTGCAGCAAACCCTCGATATTCTGCTGCGCAAACACCATATTCGTTCCATTAGCGGCAGCCGCACCATGAAATATGAGCACCGTTTTTGTAATTCCGAATTTGGTAATTTGAAATTCACTCCTGCCGAAGTTGCGCTTATTACCACGCTGCTGCTGCGCGGTGCGCAAACGGCGGGCGAACTGCGAACGCGCGCCAATCGACTGTACGATTTTGTCGATGTTAACGAAGTTGAACAAACGCTTGAAACGCTGGCGAACCGCGAAGACGGGCCTTTCTGCATGCGTTTGTCGCGTGAAGCGGGCAAGCGTGAAAGCCGTTATATTCACCTGTTCTGTGGCGAAATGATTGCCGCAGCCAACGATGATGAAGAAGATGATGCCGCGCTCGCCGCCGCGCTTGCCGAGCAAAAAACGCTGCTTGAACGCGTAGCCGTGCTGGAAGGCGAAGTCGCCGAGCTGAGAGAAAGGCTGGAACACATAATGGGTAGGTTAGCCGACTAGGGGCAGCAGATGAGTAAACTTCGCATCGGCGTGGTCGGCCTTGGCGGCATCGCGCAAAAAGCCTATCTGCCGATTTTGTCAAAGGCCACAGACTGGACGCTGCAAGGCGGCTTTTCGCCCAATCAGGCCAAGGCGCAGGCGGTGTGTGACAGCTACCGTTTTCGCTGTTACACCTCACTCGAGGCATTGGCGCAAGCGTCAGATGCCGTGTTTGTGCACAGCAGCACCGACTCGCATTTTGCCGTGGTCAGCGCGTTGCTCAATGCAGGCGTTCACGTCTACGTGGACAAACCGCTGGCGGCCGAACTTTCTCAGGCGGAACGGCTGGTGGAATTAGCCGAGCGGCGCGGCAAAACCTTGATGGTCGGATTTAATCGTCGTTTTTCTCCACTTTATTTGCAGTTAAAGCAACGGCTTGCGTTAAGCGCAGAGTCGCCCGTGTCGATTCGTTTCGACAAGCATCGCGCTGACAGCATCGGGCCAAATGAGGTCGCGTTTACGCTGCTCGACGACTATCTGCACGTGGTCGATACCGCGCTGTGGCTAGCCGAAGGCGAGGGCGAGCTGGTGGCGGGTCACATAAACTGTAACCAAAACAATCAGCTAATTTACGCCGAGCATCAGTTTATGGCGGGAAATACGCGCATTACCACCTCGATGCATCGTCGCGCCGGCACGCAGCGCGAATCGGTGCAGGCGGTGTGCGACGGGGCGTTGTATCAGATCAATGAGATGCGCCAGTGGCAGCAGGAACAGCTTTCAGGAATTAGCGAGCAGCCTGTCGCTGGGTGGCAAACCACCTTGGCGCAGCGCGGATTTGAAGGCGCGGTCAGGCATTTCATCGACTGTATCGCCAATCACACCGCTCCTGAAACAGGCGGCGAGCAGGCGTTGTCTGCACAGCGAATGATTGAAAAGCTGTTAGCGCAGCGCTGAAAAATCCGATAAATCCGCAAGGAACACAATATATAACAACTGCCTGTAGCTATTGTATTTTTGATACGTAGACTATACGCACTTTCGAACCTTGCCGGAGCCGCCCGACGGTTTCCCGGCCACAAGAAAAAGTCTCATGAATCTATTGAAGTCTTTAGCCGCCGTCAGTTCAATGACGATGTTCTCACGGGTACTCGGCTTTGCCCGCGATGCCATTGTTGCCCGCGTTTTTGGGGCAGGAATGGTCACCGATGCGTTTTTCGTTGCCTTTAAACTTCCCAATCTTTTACGCCGTATCTTTGCCGAAGGCGCCTTTTCACAGGCTTTCGTGCCGATTCTTGCCGAGTATAAAAGCCAGCAGGGCGAAGAGGCGACACGCACCTTTATTGCCTTTGTTTCAGGCCTGCTGACGCTGGTGCTGGCGCTGGTTACCATTGCCGGCATGTTTGCCGCGCCGTGGGTGATTTACGTCACCGCGCCGGGCTTTGCCGATACCCCGGACAAGTTCGCCTTAACCTCCGCGCTGCTTAGGGTAACATTCCCTTATATCCTACTGATTTCGTTGGCTTCTTTGGCAGGCGCGATTCTTAATACCTGGAACCGTTTTTCAATTCCGGCCTTCGCGCCGACCTTGCTGAATGTCAGCATGATCCTGTTCGCGCTGTTTGCCGCGCCGTATTTCCATCCGCCGGTAATGGCGTTGGCGTGGGCGGTGGTGGTCGGCGGTGTGTTGCAGCTTGGCTATCAGCTGCCGCACCTCAAGAAGATTGGCATGCTGGTTTTACCGCGCCTTAACTTGAAAGATGCGGGCGTGTGGCGAGTTATGCGCCAAATGGGGCCGGCCATTCTTGGCGTGTCGGTTAGTCAGATTTCCTTGATTATCAACACTATCTTCGCCTCGTTTTTGGTGTCGGGATCGGTCTCGTGGATGTATTACGCCGACCGTCTGATGGAATTTCCGTCGGGCGTGCTGGGCGTGGCGCTAGGCACAATTTTGCTGCCTTCGCTGGCGCGCAGCTTCTCGAGCGGCAACCATAAAGAGTACAACCGCCTGATGGACTGGGGCCTGCGCCTCTGTTTCCTGCTCGCGCTGCCAAGTTCGGTGGCATTGGGTATTCTGGCAAAACCGCTGACCGTTGCGCTGTTCCAATACGGCAAATTTAGCGCCTTTGATGCGTCGATGACCCAGCGCGCGCTGGTGGCCTATTCGGTAGGTTTGATGGGGCTGATTGTGGTGAAAGTGTTGGCGCCGGGCTTCTATTCCCGTCAGGACATCAAAACGCCGGTGAAAATCGCCATCGTAACGCTGATCATGACACAGGTAATGAACCTGGCATTTATCGGTCCGTTAAAGCACGCCGGACTTTCGCTGTCGATTGGCTTGGCAGCCTGTTTAAACGCCTCGCTGCTCTATTGGCAGCTGCGCAAGCAGGATATCTTCCAGCCGCAGCCGGGATGGGCCAGCTTCTTGATTCGCCTGATTATTGCCGTACTGGCGATGTCTGCCGCGTTAATCGGCATGATGTACGTGATGCCGGACTGGTCAGTAGGGGGAATGACGATGCGCCTACTGCGCCTTGCGGGTGTGGTTGCCGTCGGGATTATCGTTTATTTCGCCGCGCTCGGCCTGCTTGGCTTCAAGGTGCGTGACTATGCAAGAAGTTAAGGCTAGAAGTTAAGGCAAAAGTTTAAGGCAAAAGTTTAAGGCAAAAGTTTAAGGCAAAAGTTTAAGGCCAAAAGCCGCGCTCTTGAACTTTAGGATTATCTCTAAATGAATAAAAAAGGCCGCGCAATGCGGCCTTTTGTTTTTAAACATTAACTATTAAACCGTTACATACGTTCGACGGTTTCGATGCCCAGTGTATCCAGACCCGTTTTCAACGTTCTTTGAGTCAGCAGCGCCAGTTTCAGGCGGCTATTACGCACGGTTTCGTCTTCAGCGTTCAGGATCGGGCAGTCTTCGTAGAAGCCGGAGAACAGGCCGGCCACGTCGTAAAGGTAAGCGCACATGGTGTGCGGCGTGCCTTCGCGAGCGACAGTGGTCAGCACTTCTTCGAACTGCAACAGGCGCGTTGCGAGGGTGGTTTCACGCGATTCGGTCAGCACCATCGGCTGCGTCAGGCTGTCGACATTAATGTCGGCACGCTTAAAGATTGACGCCACGCGAGTGTAGGCATACTGCATGTAAGGCGCGGTGTTGCCTTCGAAAGCCAGCATGTTGTCCCAGTCGAAGATGTAATCGGTGGTGCGGCTTTTCGACAGGTCGGCGTATTTAATCGCGCCGATACCGACGGCGTTAACCAGCTTCTCAAGCTCGTCCTGTGGCAGATCCGGGTTTTTCGACAGGATCAGTTCACGCGCACGCACAATCGCTTCGTCCAGCAGGTCGGAAAGCTTGATAGTGCCGCCGGAGCGAGTTTTGAACGGACGACCGTCCTTGCCGAGCATCATGCCAAACGCGTGGTGCTCAAGCGCAACGGAATCAGGCACATAACCCGCTTTACGCACGATGGTCCACGCCTGCATGAGGTGCTGATGCTGACGGGAGTCGATGTAATAAAGCACGCGATCGGCGCCGAGCGTTTCGTAACGATACTTGGCGCAGGCGATGTCGGTAGTGGTGTAAAGATAGCCGCCATCTTTTTTACGGATGATCACGCCCATCGGGTCGCCATCTTTATTCTTGTACTCGTCAAGGTAAACCACGACCGCACCTTCGCTGTCCACCGCCAGACCTTTATCCTGCAAGTCTGAAACGATGCCCGGCAGCATGCTGTTGTACAGGCTTTCACCCATTACGTCGTCGCGCGTCAGCGTCACATTCAGGCGATCGTAGGTGATTTGGTTCTGCTTCATGGTCACGTCGACCAGCTTGCGCCACATTTGCAGGCAGTATTCGTCGCCGCCTTGCAGTTTCACCACGTAGCTACGCGCGCGCAGAGCAAACTCTTCGTCTTCGTCGTAATTTTTCTTGGCGGCGCGATAGAACTCTTCGAGGTCGGAGAGGTTCATCTCGGCGGCATTTTCATTCTGCACTTTTTCGAGATAGGCAATCAGCATGCCGAACTGCGTACCCCAGTCACCCACGTGGTTGGCGCGAATGACTTTATGGCCCAGCAACTCGTTGGTACGCGCCGCCGCATCACCAATAATGGTGGAGCGAACGTGGCCGACGTGCATCTCTTTCGCGACATTTGGCGCAGAGTAGTCAATAACGATAGTTTGCTGCTCGACAGGCGAAATACCCAGTTTAGGGTCGGCCAGCGCGGCGTCGGCATTGGCAGCCACAAAACCGGCATCGAGGAAAATATTGATAAAGCCCGGACCGGCAATCTCGGTTTTAGACGCAATACCGGAGAGATCCAACAGCGCCAACACCTTTTCTGCCAGTTGTCGTGGCGGCATTCCCAACGATTTCGCGACGGACATCACGCCATTGGCCTGATAGTCACCAAACTGCGCTTTTGCAGACTGACGAACCTGTGGCTCGCAGTCCGACGGGGCACCTGCGGCAACGAGTGCCTGGCGTACTTTTTCTGTGAGAAGGGCCTGTATATTCACCGGATTACCTTAAATGACTAAACTTAAATGACTAAATTTGGAGCACCGCAAAGGTGCCTACAGATAAACTGCCACGGCCGGACATTGAGCATTTATTGTCCCATTGTCGACGCCTGACTAAATTGATGGGCTTTTATATCATAATAGGGCACTTGAGTCAGTATCGCGTCCGGTAATATCCCCGCGATACCGCGCGCGTTTGTTGCTAAAGAGAGTCAAAAAGAGCAGCAGAAATAAGCCGTTGCAAACTGGCAACGCGACGGTGAGTTGTGTAAATTAAGCGCCCGGCCACGCAGAGAGAATAAATGATGACAAACTTTACCGCCGTTGCGGAATTACAAGACCTGGTGGCAGACCTGCCGCGTTTTAATCAGTTGCTGAAGGCTTTCGCGCAGAAATTGCAATTAAACCTTGCCGATTTCGAGGCCGATCACATTTCGGTACGCTGTCATCAAAATACCACCGCCGATCGCTGGCGACAGGGCTTTATGCAGTGCGGGTCATTGCTTAATGAAACACAAATCAACGGCCGCCCGATTTGCCTGTTCGATCTGCCGGAATCTCTGCCTGTCGGACCTTGGTCTATCGATCTCGTCGAGCTGCCGTATCCGGGTGACAAACGTTATCCGCACGAAGGCTGGGAACACGTCGAATTAGTGCTGAGCGGCGGGGCGGAAGGATTTTATGCCCGCGCGCTGGCCCAGCTGGCGGATGAAGCGCTGGTCGCACCGGGCATTAAGCTCAAGCAAAGTTCGCCAAAAGGCGAAAATGAAAGAGTGCCTAACCCGACGCTGGCTATCACCGATGGTTCAATTACCATCAAGTTTCATCCACACAGCCTGCGTGACGTGGTCGCTAGCGAACGCTAACGGGCGGCGAGCGCGGCTGCCATGCGATCCAGCGCCTTTTCCAGCAACGCCCTTTGGCAACCTAAATTTATTCTGACGAACTGCGGGTTGCCAAAATCTCGTCCATCCGACAGCCCCACGCCCGCCGCTAAAAAGAAGCGATAAGGCGAGTCAAGCTCGGCGGCGCTGGCGTCAATCCAGCCAAGATAAGTGCCTTCCATCGGCAGCAAGGTTAAGCCCGGCATGGCATTAATGCGCGCGAAAGCCAAATCGCGATTGCCGCGCAGATACTCCAGTTGCGCCTGTAACCAGCTGTCACCTTCGGCATAGGCCGCCGTCGCGGCAACGTAGGCTAACACATTGACGTGCGGCACAATTCCGCGCGCCGTGTGGGCGAATTTGTGGCGCAGCCGATCGTTGGGAATTATCGCCATCGACGCGCCGAGTCCCGCAAGATTAAAGGTTTTTGAAGGTGACATCAGCGTAATGCTGCGCTGGGCCGCGTCTTCATTTAGAGATGCAAAAGGAATGTGCTCGCAGCCCGGCTCGAGAATCAGGTCGCAGTGAATTTCATCGCTGCACACGAATAAATCGTGACGCTGGGCAAAATCGAGCTGCGCTTGAAGCTCCTCGCGGCGATAAACCGTCCCGCCCGGATTATACGGGTTACACAGCATCAGCAGCTTTTCATTGCCCTCGAGTGAAGATTCACACGTTTTAAAATCGGTGACCCAACGGTTATCCACATTTTGCGCTGGCACGGCGAGATAGCGCCGACCTTCAGAAAGCGCGGCCTGCATAAACGGCGGATAAAGCGGAGAGGGCAGAATGCTGCGCTCCTCCGGCGTGGTGCAGGTGCGCACCGCAAGGTTCAGCCCGCAGACTAATCCGGGCAACCAGACAATCCATTCAGGTTTTATCGTCCAATCGTAACGTTCGCGAAGACGTGCCACCACTAAAGAGATTAACGCGGGCGGCGCAAAGCCGTAACCAAACACGCCTTCTGCGACACGTGCTTGCAACGCGCTGATAACACACGGCGGTGAAGTAAAGTCGGTGTCGGCCACCCATAACGGAATGACGTCTTTATCGCGATATTTATGCCATTTAACGCTATCGGTGTGACTGCGGTCGACCCAATGATCAAAATTGAATGTCATAGTTAGCTTTTCCATGCAGGCGAATGGACAGAGTGCTCAAGCATGAGCCTACGCGACATAGCCCCTTACAAACAAGTGTTGTAGCATGAGGCGATAAACAGGAGAAAGCATGACAAAGTTAGAGGTGTGTTGTTATAGCGTGGACTGCGCGTTAACGGCGGAGCTTGCCGGAGCAGATCGCGTCGAACTTTGTGCGAGTCAGGCCGACGGCGGCATTACTCCAAGCTACGGCACGTTAAAGCTGGCAAAAGAGAAGGTGGGCATTCCGGTACATCCTATCGTCAGGCCGCGCGGTGGCGATTTTTGCTATAGCCAGAGTGAATTCGAGGTGCTGAAAAGTGACGTCGCCTGCATCCGCGATTTGGGCTTCCCGGGCGTGGTGGTCGGCATGCTTGACGCCGAGGGACATATCGACGTGCCGCGCATGTGGGAAGTCATGGCGCTGTGCGGCGAAATGCAGGTCACTTTCCACCGCGCTTTCGACATGTGCGTGAATCCAAAGGTCGCGCTTGAGCAACTGACTCAGCTTGGCGTGGCGCGCATTTTGACCTCGGGACAGCAACAAAATGCCGAGGTCGGAATTTCAATGTTGAAGGAACTTAACAATCTGACCCGCGGTCCAATCATTATGGCGGGTGCAGGCGTTCGTTTAACCAATCTTCAGAAGTTTGTCGATATTGGCTTAACGGAGCTGCACAGCTCGGCGGGTCGGCAGGTGTTATCCGCGATGCGCTATCGAAAAGCTGGTGTCACCATGAGTTCTGACACCGATTTCGACGAGTTCAGCCGTTATTGCGTTGATGGTGACATTGTCGCCGCTATGAAAAACGCGCTTAATTTTGACGATCCTGTGAGTCAGTCGGCGTAAACCCGCCTGACTGACTCCCTCAAACCCCAGTTTTTGGGTCTCCGGACCCTTTTGCGCCGCCCTGCGCAAGTACCAGGCCCCGTCACTTTGTCGGGGCTTTTTTTATACATATCATATGGTTACAGTGATGGGGGGCTGTAGGGGGTACTTCTTGAACACTTTGTTACTGCTTGAGCCGTTCGTAGGTCCATTAAACACGACCGCAAAATAGTGCAACGTTATAACAGCAAAATAGATATTTATTGAAATGCGCGAAAGTTGAAGTTTGATGTGCAGCAGACGGTATTGATTTTAAAAAGAAGAAAAGTGTCAGGTTAAGACTTCATACATAAAGGTTTAACTGTGTAACAACGCTATATATACATGGGGCTGCTATTTTCGCATGCTTTTGCATAACTAATTGATTTATTTCGTATCAGCTTTATTGGCCTTAAAAAAGTTTAATCAAGCACACATAATCATTAAGATTTACTGGTGTTTTCCAGATTCAATATTTACAATAATTTAATTATCGGAAAGTTCCTACCAAAACAACACAAAACGATCTTATGCCTCCTTGGCTGTGTATAGATGTTGATATCTTGGAAAAGCATAAATGGCACTCTATGGGGTATACCGTGTCTGAAATGAATATTTCAAAATTGCATATTGAAAAGTCTGTATTATCAACAAGTACGGCTTCAGTAGGCAAAGTCATTTTCGCCGATCAATTAAGGGCATTCGCATTCCTTTGCGTAGTTGTTGTCCATTGGCTAGGTATTTATTCGCTTAATTCCGCCTTTATAAGTGTCGTTACAGGCGCGCCTAAAATACTTTTAGGTGATCCTGATATTTATAAATCTCTGTTACCGCCTTTACCCTATTTTAATTTCGGCCCGTTTGGTGTTTCAATTTTTTTCTTAATAAGTGGTTTTGTAATTCCTTACTCATTGAAAAATAAGTCTAAAACGGGTTATATCGCCTCTCGATTGGTTAGGATTTACCCAACATATATTGCTTGCTCTTTTTTGATGCTGCTGTTTACTATAGTCAGTCATGCTTATTGGGGATCTGAGTTATCAATTTCATTGGTTCGGTTTATCTCTAATATCACACTGACGTCCTCTCTTCTAAATTATGAAAGCATAGATTATGTCAATTGGACTCTCTCGATTGAGGTCAAATTCTATCTGATCTGCTTACTGGTTTATTCATCGATACGAAATGGCCATGTGATGCGAATTGTATCAATTCCATTTTTTATATATTTAGTCGTGAGTTTTACCCGAAATATGAATATAGGAAGTAATGAGGTGGGAGGGTTCTCATTTGATGCTCTAAAGATTGAATTGACTTATGCTTCTTTCATGTTTTTGGGTATTCTTATTAACTTAATGCACTCAAAGAAAATTACTATTCCGGAGTTTCTGTCATCTTCAGTCATCGTGGCAATCTGCTTTGCAATGTCATGGCGTATTGGTCCTCAGCAGAATCAGTTTATTGCCAGCGGAGCCAACTATTTCTATGGCTATCTGTTCTTTATTGGTGCTTATTTGTTGCGTGAACACTTTATAAAAACAAGAATGATTTCGTTTTTGTCAAACGTAAGCTATTCATTTTATGCGCTTCATTCAATTATTGGGTATTGCATAATACGTTTTCTGACCGGTCATAATGTAAATTATCCTATCTCAGTGATAATTGCCTTTGCTATAGTTTTAATCCTTTCTTATACCCTATTCATAACGATTGAGAAAAAGTGTATAAGCATCGGGAAAAAGATTGTGTAGCATGAGTTGAATTTATCAGAAAAATTTAGGCCCCGACGTTAATTTCTCTCGAAATTTTGTCGGGGCTTTTTTATTCACCAGAAAGCTAAACCTTCACCACATTCAAGAGATGATCCGCGAGTCGCAGGCTTAAAGCGGCACCTGTTAATGTTGGATTCATGCAGGATGCAGAAGGCATGACCGATGTTCCTGCAATAAAAAGATTGGGATGATCGTGAGTTTTGCAGTTGCTATCGACCACCGAGTTTTTAGAATCCTCACCCATGATTGTCGTGCCCATGATGTGCTGTCTGTCCTGATAACCCGTGTCGATTTTCAAGACTTCTGCATTTAAAAGCGTGGCGATTTTCGTAAAATCTTTCAATGCGGCCTCTTTGCCGGCTTGCCAATAATCGGTGACATTATAGTGAATTTCCGGAACCGGCAGCCCGATGCCGTCAGTTTTGGTTTTACTCGGCACGATGCGATTCTCTGGCAAGGGCAAGGTCTCAATATCGACGGCAAAGTTAAGCGAACGCGCGGAAGTACGCTGCAACTCCTCATCCAGTTTGGAACCTAATACGCCTTTTGCTATCAGCGTTGCCGCGAAATCAGCCGTTGGCACCGTGTTACGCACCTTGGTTTTATAGCTCGGAATATCCTTGCGCTGCGCGCCATCGCGATTATTAAGGTAAACCAGCAGCTCGGTGGGCCCCTGACCCGGCCACACGTCCTCATTCATCATAATATTCATGCTGATACCGGTATGGCCCATCAGATTGCGACCCACCTGATCGGAACCGTTGGCAATACCGTTTGGATAGCGAGAAGAGGTCGACATTAACAAGAGTTTTGGCGACTCAATGCCGTAGGCCGCCAACACAAAATAGTTGGCGGTCAGGTAATGCTCGGAACTGTCGGGTTTTTTGTACCAAACCCCGACGATTTTTCCGCTGTCATCCGCATCAATTTTGTAGACCACCGAGTTGTCGAGCAGTTTTGCGCCACTTCGCTCGGCCAAATCAATGTGAACCGTGCCATCATATTTTGCCCCGATCGGGCAGACCGGATTGCAGTTATTATTTCCGGCACAGATAGGGCGTTCGCCGTAGGGGCGGGTAGCGCGGCCGTTGGGTTCATAAACCGGGTAAAAATCACCTTTTTGCAGCAGTTCCGCCAGACGGGTAAACATGTAGCTCGGCGTTAGTCCTTTCATCGGAAAAGGCGTCGAGCGAGGTGGCCACGGCTTGCCTCCCTGACCGCTTTCATCCTGACCGTCCATACCCGACACGCCCAATTCATGTTCGGCACGTCCGTACCACGGCTCCAGCTCGTCGTAGCCAAAAGGCCAGTCGCGGCCGTGTCCGTAGAGACTTTGCAGCTTGAAATCATTAGGGATCATTCGCCACAGCGCCGAGCCAAAGTGCCAGGTGGTGCCGCCAACCACGCGCAGATATTTGGTCGGATATTTAATCGGCCCCATTTGCTGTAAATAAGGGCCATAGGTTGAGGGAATGTGGGGCGGATTAGGGTAGGGCGAGCCGACACCCTGAAGCTTCATGTTGGTCAGCGACATTTTCATCGGCGCGTCCCTGAAACGTTCCACAATCTCTTCACGTTTTACGCGAGGACCCGCTTCAATAATGATCACCGATTTTCCCGCTTTCGCCAGCTGGTGGGCAACCAGACCGCCCATCACGCCCGAACCAATGACGATGACATCGGCATCAACTGGTTTATTACTCATACATTGCTCCCTTTATTTGACGGGGGGGAAACAGGCTTGCTGCCCCAGGTATCAGGTCCCAATCCGTAAGTCGGGATCACAAGAACGCCCTTTGTTGGCAGGTACATCATGGCGTCGGCGTAGGCAATTAATTCCATGTTTTCATCGTCACCGACCACGCCGGTATACCAGGCCGAGACGATGCGGGTAGCGGTTATAAAGTGGGCATCGTCAGGTTTTGTGCTGGCGATAAAGTCATCCATATGCGCAAAGTGATTGCTGTTGATATATTGGGTTAGCGCCGCGAGTTGGCTGGCGAAATCTGCGCCATTCTTTATTGATGCGTTCTTTATCAGTGACGGGTAATAACGCTGGGCCAACACGGGATTGACCGCGCGGCTGACCAGAAAAGCAGACGTCTCGACGAAACCGCTGCGGTTCATCTCCTGTGCCTGCGCTTTGATGGCGGGAAAGAAAGAGGCCGTCAAGGCACTCAGCGAGAGAATGCCGATCCCCTGAAGGACGTTACGGCGGCTCATCGCGCCTGGCTGGCTATTTTCTTGCGACATGTTTTTTCCTTCTTTTACTTGCCCACAGCAGGAGCAGCGCCAGAATCAGCACCACGACAACCACAGCGCCTATCATCACCGACGGCGCGGTCAGTTTTGCCAACAGCGGTTTTGGCCCTCCCTCACGGATCTCTTTGACCTGCGCGGCGGTAACGCTGACCTTTGGATTGCCGTAGGTCTTAAGAACATAGTTGCTGACGTCGGCAATCTGTCGATCGGTCAGTCGTACGGTGAAGTTAGCGTCTGGACCAAAAGCCGGCATATCAATTTGCTGACCGTTCACATTCCGGTGTACGCCGTTAACGATAGCGGAAACCAGATTGCTCGGATCGTCTGCGCCCGTGGCGCTATTGTGGAACAGAGAAGGGTAGTAAGAGGTGCCTTCGCCGTTGGCCTGATGACAGTTGGCGCAGCTGCCGCTGTAAATTTTCCAGCCGGGATCGGCCGTAGCGACATCGCCGCGCATTTGCTGTTCGGTGTTCGAGGCTGCGCCATAGCTGTCACGGGACTTGCTCTCGCCACTATTCATTGCCGTATTTTTAATGGCGGGAAGTTGCTGCAAATAAGCGACGATGGCGTTGATGTCCGCGTCGGAAAGATGCTGCAAACTGTGTTCTACGGCTTCGGCCATCGGTCCGGCGGCCTGTGCTTTACCTGCAACGTGGCCCGTTTTCAAATAATGCGCGAGATTGTCACTCGACCAACCGCCAATTCCTGACGTTTTATCGGGTGTGATATTAGGCGCATACCAGCTGCCGAGACTGCCGCCGGAAAGCGCCTTGCTGTCCTCTTGCCCCATCAGGGCAATGCGTGGCGTATGGCAGGTATCACAGTGTGCCAACGCGTTGACCAAATAGTTTCCGCGGTTAATCTCCTGCGAGGCGCTTTTTTCAGCAATAAACGGTTTATTGTTGGAAAACAGCGTGTTCCACAGTGCCATCGAGCTGCGAATATTGAACGGGAACGGGAGATGAGTCTGAGGCGCGGGGCGATCAACCGCCGCAACGCCGTGCATGAAATAGGCGTAAAGCGCGTGAATATCCGCGTCGGTAATGCGCGAATACGAGGTGTATGGCATTGCCGGATAAAGATATTGTCCCTGCTTGTTAATCCCGTCTCTCACGGCGCGCGCAAAATCCTGCTCCGTGTAATTTCCAATTCCCGCCACTTTTGATGGCGTAATATTACTGGCGAAAACCGTCCCCAACGGCGACTGAATGGCATAGCCTCCTGACATCGCCGCCCCCTCTTTGGGTGGCGTATGACATGCGCCGCAGTCGGCCGCAATGGCCAGATACTCTCCCTTTGCAATGAGTGCCTGTGGACTCGAATTGTCCGCGGCAACCGCGCCGAAGGCGGTTGCAAAAAGCATGCTCATCGCAAGAGACAGATAGCGTCTTCTCACGATATTGCTCCTATAAAAATATCAATCAGGTAAATTTTTTTTATTATGGTGTGACAGGATTTACTGCAATTCGTAGTCATTAAAGATGAGGGGGGTATCGCCGCCGTTGATAATTTCTACAGGACCCGCGGCGGTTAACATTGCATCACCTTTATGCACCCAGGTTTCTTTATTGCGATTCGGGCGGTCAGGGATCGCCTCAAGCACGCGCCCTTCGGTGAAGAAAATTCTCACGCCCGGACCTTTCTGGGTGTAAAGGTGACTGCTTTCACCCGGCTGCAGGGTGACTTTCCAGCCTTTTACCGATTTGGCATCCAATACCTGCTGGAAGGCAGGAAGGGCGGGGCGAGATGAGCCGCCAAAGCCGAGCGGGCCTGCCTGCTTGATTTCAAAGGCGATTTGCATATTGAGGGTAGTGCCGGTATTGGTAATCTTATCCACCTCGGAGTGACCCTGATGGTTGCCAAATTTCACATTACCCGACTTCATCTCGAAATCTTTTACCGGTTTGTCTGGATAACTTGCGCGTACCGGACTGCCGTCGATGTGGGTATTCACATAGT
The DNA here is from genome assembly GCF_036663475.1 of Rouxiella sp. T17. Taxonomy (NCBI): domain Bacteria; kingdom Pseudomonadati; phylum Pseudomonadota; class Gammaproteobacteria; order Enterobacterales; family Yersiniaceae; genus Rouxiella; species Rouxiella sp. T17. The sequence continues at coordinate 23,039 of NZ_JAWUEA010000042.1, forward strand.
CAAGGTGCTGCTCGTGGAACAGCGTGGATTGTCCAGGCGGGATCATCACGCGCATCACCGTGACGTATTGATTCTCGAGAATAACGTGGTGATCGGGTTCAAGGTTGGTTGCCACAACCGGCTCTTTCTCTGCCGCAAAACTCGCCGACGGTATCACGAGGGGGAAGACGTTCAGGCTGGCAAGCAAAGAAAGGGAGCTTAATTTTAGATATTTCATAACATTACCTTTAAAAATTTCTACTTTAAACAGTGGTTTTATTGCTCGACAAACGTGACCCAGTTTGCACCTTGGCCAGTAGGCGATTGCCCTAACTGAGTGAGTTTTCCATTCGATTTATCAATGGAGTAGAGAGAAAGCTCGGTCGATTTTTGGCCGGATTCGATAAGGAAACTGCCCGTATGGTCGATAGCGAAACCGCGCGGCTGCTTCTCAGTGTTAATACTTTGCAAATAGGTTAAATGACCATCCGTTGGGTCGATGGAGAATGAAGAAAGCGTGCTGTTGGTGCGTTCGGTCGAATAAAGGAATTTGCCATCCGGCGTGATGTGAATATCGGCCTGCCAAATTCGCGGCTTATAAGTTGGCGGAAGGTTGTCATCGCCGGTCAGCGGACGCGCTTCTCCTCGCTGCATCGATTGCTGATCTTCTGGAGAAATTGACGCGATATCTTCCTGAGGGGTAAAAGTGCCGTCTGTGTTCATGCTGAGGCGCTTAATGTTGCCTGCCATCTCCGTCAGGATGTACATATTCTGCTTGCCTTGGTTATCCAGCTTCGGGGCCAAAACAAAGTGACGCGGGCCGGTTGCCGCCTCTTTTTCAATATTCACGAAAGCAGGGTCGTTGGGCGTGACCTTGCCGGTCTGTGGATCAAAATGAAATTGAAGCAGCTGGTCGGCACCCAGCAGCGTGACGTATAAATAGTGATTTGAAGGATCAACCTGAATGGCGTGCGCGCGTTTACCCGTGTGCACCACCTGCACCGGAGGCGTTTCCACTTTGCCGTCGGCGGCGATTCGGTTTATCGCGAACAGGTCGCCACCGTAAGAGGCGCTCAGCAGGAATTTCCCGCTCTTATCCGTTGATAAATACGCCATGCTTTCGGGTAGCGGCGTGTCGCCCGCCTTTTCTAACTTACCGTCTTCAAGAATTTTAAACGCAGCCACGTGGTAAGGTTTGCTGCGAATAGAGACGTACAGCGTTTTTTTATCGGCAGAAACCACGGAGGACATCGCCCCTTCGCCCGCAGGATAAGTGCCATTGACAGCAAGCTTCTTGGCACTTTTATCGAGGGTGTACGCGGTCACCGTGCCACTGGTCGCGTTGGACACATAAACAAAACTTTGGGCGTTGGCGGCGCCCGTTACCGCCATCATCGACATCAGTGTCATTGCGCATAAACTCTTCTTCATTGCTCGCTCCTGTTGATATTGCTGGTTCAAGATTGGGAAGCCCGTTGTTGAGACGTCGAGTCGCCAGATTCAGGTTTATCTTTCGGCGTGTTTAATGGCTCGATTTTTCCTAACACAAACATAAAGTTGAGTGCGCCAATCAGGCAAATTCCTCCGGCGACGCACAGTGGCACCACGAAAGAGCCATTATTCAAGCCCACCATAATCCCGGTGAATGAGGCCGTCACAATGCCCGCAAGGTTACCGGCAAAACTTTGAATTCCGCCGATCGTGGCGACATAGTTGGAGCTTGTCGCGACGTCAGCGGGCAGGGTCCAGATATTCGCCGCGGTAAACGCCAAACCGGCGTAAGTCAGAGAGAAGAGGGTCAGAATGATGGCGATATCGTTGGTGAAAGCGGCCAGAGCGATTACTGAGGAGAGCACCATTCCCGCAATCAGGCAGGTTTTGCGCGCCGCGGTGAGGCTAAAACCTTTACGGTACAACCAGTCAGACGAGTACCCGCCAATCAGGCTGCCCGGAATGCCCATTAATGCCGGAATAGCGCCCAACGTGCCGAGCTCTTTTAATGAAAAACCCTGCGACATCGTGAGGTAGGTCGGGAACCAGGTGACAAAGAAATAGGTCGCAAAATTCATGCAGAAGAAGCCAATCATCATGCCCCAGATGTTGCGGTAGCCAAAAAGGGTGCGTAGTTTTATCTTCTCTGCGCCCGCAACGTGACCCTGACCGCGATCTTCCAGCAGGTTTTGCCGCTCCTGCTCGTCAATGCCTTTCATATCTTCAGGTTCGCGATAAAACACTAACCACAGTACGACCCAGACCAGACCGATCCCTCCCGTGACCACGAACGAAGTTTCCCAGTCCCAGGTGCTGATTAACCACGCCACCAGCGGCAGGGCGATCGCCGTACCTGCGCGCGGACCCGCATCAAATATTCCGGATGCCGTACCGCGTTGCTTCTTGGGAAACCAGTTGGAAATGACTTTGGCAGAACCCGGATTCCCGCCCGCTTCGCCGACGCCCAAAAGTAGACGCGAGATAAACAGAGAGGAGAAACCTTTGCCAAACGCGGTAAAGACGGTGAACAGCGACCACCAACCCACGGCAATAGCCAATCCTTTTCGAGCGCCCAGGCGATCGAGCAGGCGTCCGGCAGGAATTTGCATCAAGGCGTAGGTCCAGAAAAAGGCACCGAGAATCAATCCCATGGTGGCATCGTCCAGCCCTAAGTCTTTTTTGATATGCGGCGCGGCGATAGCAAGATTGACGCGATCGATATAATTTATGGCGATGGCAAAGAAGCAAAATACGATCATCATCCAGCGGATTCGAGGGTATCTACGCATGGTGAATTCCTTTATTATCCTAGTGCAATTAATGGTTTAAGATTTTCTGACCCGTTTCACAGATGAGCGAGAGAGGGTGTAGGGCAATGATTCGTTCATTGTTAGTCAGAAACTCTGCTCTGGGTGTTTCAGCCAAACAGCCCGCAGAGTGGCCTTCTCTGGAACGGTTCTGTTATTATTAGGTAAACTTAGAAAGCTATTCCTGATAACATGATGTTAAAAGTAAGCGATTACAAAGATGAGTCAAGCTAAAAGTAAGCGCTTTCAAAATGGCGGGGCAGATGTCTTTCATTTTTGTGGACGGCATCACTAATTTATAGGGATCATGGCAATGCAAGATAAGATCTCCCCTCAGGGAAGGGCCTCACTGGAGGATGTCGCGAAGCTTTCTGGCGTCTCGACCGCAACGGTTTCGCGGGTGTTAAACGGCAGCGCAACCGTGCGCCAATCGCGCCGCGAAGCTGTAGAACGCGCGTGTGAAGAGTTAGGCTATGTGATTAACCGAGCCGCGCGCACGCTGGCTTCGCGCCGCAGCATGACCATCGGCGCGGTGGTTCCAACGTTGGCGACAGAGACATTTTCACGCACGCTCGCGGCTTTTCAGCATCACATTCACAAGTCTGGGTATACCTTGCTCTTGGCAAACTCGGAGTTTGATCCTGATATCGAATTTCGTGAAGTTAACAAGCTGATAGAGTACGGAATTGATGCGTTAATGCTGGTCGGGCACACCCATCAGCCCGGCTTGTGGGAACGAATTGCCAAGCACAATATTCCCTGCATTCAGACATTTTCAATCGACACGCACTATCCGAGTATCGGCTATGACAGTGTTAAAGCTGCGAAGCGAGTGACCGAGCATCTGCTCTCACTCGGGCATAAAAGATTTGGCGTGATTGCAGGCACGCCTCCGACAAACGATCGTGTTTACGATCGCCTGCGTGGCATACGTGAGGTGTTGGCGACGGCGGGATTAACGCTCCCTGACAGCAATCTGGTCGAATGTGCGTTTAGTATTAACGATGCGCGTAAAGGGCTGTTTGGCCTGCTTGATGGGCCTGAGCCGCCAACGGCGGTGATTTGCGGTAACGATATGCTGGCGTTTGGCGCTATGCGGGCCGCCAGCGAGCGCTATCTGCGGATTCCAAACGATATCTCCATTACCGGATTTAACGATTATGAATATGCTGAGCATCTTGAGCGTCCGTTAACGACGATGCGTGTCGAGCTTGACCAAATAGGGCTCGGCGCCGCCGAATACCTGCTGGCGACGCTGAATAATCAGCCAGTTAAACAGCAGTGGCTGCTGGAGCCCGAGCTGATTGTTCGTAGCAGCACAGGCTCGGCACCGCGCGACGCGCGCTAGGTTCTCACTTGCAGGCCAAACTTTTCATATTCTGTTTGCGCCTGCTGCGATCGCAGATAATTAAGAAACGTTGAAGCTGCCGCCGGTTGTTCAGCCTGATTGAAAATACCCGCCTGAAATGATGTCACTTTCTGCACTTCTTTCGGCAGTGGACCAATCACCTTTACCCCCTCGACCGAAAGCAGCTCGCTTATCTGTTGGATAGCAATATCTGCGGAGCCGTCAATCAGTTTGGTGGCGCTAAATCCTTCCGGGATCGCCGTGGCTCGTGAAAGAAACTCCTCCTTAATCCCCAAAGATTCTAGCAACTTAATGAGATAAATGCCGCTCGCGCCACCCTGAGAATAGGCCACCGAACGGGCCGCAAGCAGGGCCTTGATCAACAACGCTGTGGTAGAAATATCCGGTGCAGTCGCATCAGGAAGCATGGCCAGGCCGATATGTGAATCGACCAGTTCAACGATGCTGGTCGGGCTAATCAATCCGGCTTCGATCAGTGTATCCATCGCGGGCTTTGTCAGAATTGCCGCGTCAGCCGTTTCGCCCTGAGCAATTTTCTTTTCAATGACCGAGGTTGGATTCCACTCGATTTCCAGTGAAATATCGGAGTGGGTTTTTCCCCACTCCTGCTCCAATAAAACAAAGGGAGCACGAACGGCGAGCGCACTGAATACGCGGAGTCGAGTCTTATTTACCATCATTATCACCTTGTAATTCTTGGGAATAGTAGGGCGCGCGACGAAGAAAACCGGCATGCAGTTCTGCCGGCGATCGCACACCAATCAGGGCTAAATCGCGGTCAATCTCATCTCTTAAAATGTGCATGGCGTGTTCAACTCCCGCCTGACCGCCAATCACCGCGCCGTACAGGAAAGGGCGGCCAAGAAAGGTAAAGTCAGCGCCAAGCGCCATCGCTTTCATCACGTCGGTACCACGACGAATACCGCTGTCGATGATAACTTTCATATTGCCTTTCTTGGCGGCAATCTCGGGTAACGTATGCAAAGGCGGCACCGTGTAATCAAGTTGACGACCGCCGTGATTCGACAGGATAACGGCATCGACGCCCAAATCGCGGGCGATAAACGTATCCTCCGGCGACATTAATCCTTTCACCACCAGATTACCTTTCCACTTCTTGCGGATCGCTTCAACGTGTTTCCAGCTCAGCTGGTCGCGCGCCTGGGTATTTCGCACCTTACTCGACATCATCGGCGGCCCGCGTTCGGCATCGGTATTTTCGAAATGAGGCGCGCCGTGACGCAGGAAGGTCTGGGCAACGGTACCCAGCAGCCAGCGTGGATTCATCGCGCTTTGTAAACAGACTTTGGGGGTAAGCTTGATGGGCATGCTAAAACCGCTGCGCGTATTGTGCTCGCGGTTGCCGAGCATCGGCGTATCACCCGTGACAACCAGCGTTTTAAAACCTGCGTTGGCGACGCGTTCTACCAGTCGGTCGATGCGCGGCTGATCGCCTGCCAGATAGGCCTGAAACCACGCATTGGGGTTGGCGTCATAAACATCTTCCAGCCGAATCAGCGACGACGCGCTCAATATCATGGGCGTATTCATGGCACGCGCCGCCTTGGCTAAAGAGATATCGGCGCGATAAGCCACAAAAGAGGCACCGCCCAAGGGCGCAATGCCAAAAGGATGATTATAAGTGTGACCAAACAGCTCGACGCGTTGACTGCGTCCAGAAACGTCGCGGAACATGCGGGGCACGAAAGCGTATTGTTGATAGGCTTCGTAATTTCCCTGGATCCCACGGCCAGTTTCAACGCCGCCGGCAACATATTGATAAATCATGTTGGGCAAGCGACGGCGGGCGTGTCGCTCAAAGTCTTGCAATGCCAGTAAATCACGTAAATGGCGAGGCAATTTTTTCGTGATTGGCGTTGCAGCAGCGAGGTTTTCTTGCGGAGCCACGGTGCCGTTTACCCCGGAGCTCATTGAGGATTCATTGGCAGAAGATGTCATCATGCATTCTCACAATCATTATTCATTAAAAAGTGTCTGAGATAACAGCGCGTACCTGCCTTTCTTACGACACCGCTTTTCTTGCGAAACCGCCTTTCATATGAAATCACGTTTCTTATGAGCCGCGGTTTGAAAGCGCTTACAATATTGATGGTGTGCGCTATTGATTTCAATATCACCCTAACAAATTTATAACTTTTTTATGTGATTCAGATCACTTTACAGAGTTAATTGTAAGCCCTTACATTATAACTCATGCTTATCTTATGACATGAGGACCCTGCATCGGGGCCTGCATTGCTTAACTTAAAGGAAACTTGTATGGCATATCGAATTGTTCTTCTCCACGCGACGCCGGTCGCTATGGCGCCGATTCATAGCGCATTCAGTGAAGTCTGGCCCGAGGCTGAAATCATTAATTTGCTCGATGACGGGCTTTCCATTGACCGAGCCAGAGAGCCCGAACTCTCAAAGTCGATGATCGACCGTTTTGTTCGTTTTGGTCGCTATGGTTATGATATGGCAGCAGAAGGGATTTTAGTGACCTGCTCGGCGTTTGGTCCGGCGATTGACCAGCTTGCTGAAAGCCTGCCCATTCCCGTTTTAAAACCTAATGAAGCCATGTTTCACGAGGCGGTTGCGCAGGGTAAAAATATCGGGATGTTGGCCACCTTTGGCCCCTCGATTGAGACTATGACGCAAGAGTTTGATGACTATGTGGCAGAGCACGCTTCATCCGCCACGCTAACCACGATTTTGGTTGAAGATGCTATTGATCTGCTGCGCAAGGGCGATGCCGAGAGCCACAATCGTCTGGTTGCCGCTCGCGCTAAAGAGTTGGCACATTGTGACGTGATTATGCTGGCCCATTTTTCAACCTCCCGTGCAGCCGAAAGTGTTCGCCAGCAGGTTTCCATTCCTGTACTAACGGCCCCTCACGCTGCGGTAAAACGGCTGAAAGCCTCAATACTGGGAAACGGTGAGAAGCTCTAGCTTTGATCAGGCCACCAGCGGGTGGCCGTCGTAACGCCGTTAAATACGCCGTTAAAGCGTAAACACCGTCCGGCAGCGGCTGTCATCTTCGAGCCAGGCGGTGGCTATGTCACTCAATGGGCGCTGCTGGAACGCAACCGAAAAATCACTCTGCGTCGCGGCTTGCAGCAGTTCGCCTATCGCGGCTATCAGCTCTGCATCGGATACGCTGCCAAGCCCGCTGCCCATTAAGGTGAGTCCGGAGGAGCGAAGCAATTTGCTATGCAACGGAATTTCCTGCCCGCTGAGCGAGCCAATTTGCACAAATCGCACCACTTTTTCGCCGCCCGCAACTGCCGCCATCATGATATCGAGCGCGCTTTGGCCCCACAGATAATCCAGCACCACGTCAACGCCTTCAGCCATCAGCGCGGGTAGTTGCGCGGATAACGCATCCAGCGTGATAACCACATCTGCGCCTTGGTGACGAAGTTTCTCCAACGTTTCCAGATTACGACCCGTCGCGATAATTTTCCCCGCGCCAAGATGCCGTGCAATACGAATCGCCAGGTTGCCCGAGGTGCCGGTCGCGCCATTAATTAACACCGTTTCACCTTTGCGCAATTGCGCGCGGCGGGTTAATGCTGCCCATGAAGACATGCCCGGATTAGCCAGCGCCGCGGCGAAAACCGGATCAAGCGAGGCGGGTAGCGGCACAATCTTGGTGGCCAAAACCGACGTTTTCTCGGCCATGCTTCCCCACGGCGCGTCGAAAGTCAGAAAATAAACCGGCTCGCCGCTGCTCAGATAACCCGTGCCGTCAATACCGGGAACAAAAGGCCCACTGGTCGCCGAACTGTAATGTTTGCCCGCCGCGCGCGCCTTCGCCAGCTGGCTCATGGCCGCCGCTTTTACCGTGACAATTTTCTGCTGCTCATTAGCCTCTGGCTCTGCAAATTCACCGTAAACCGGCGCGTCGCCCATCTTATTAATGATTGCTGCTTTCATGGTGATAACCTTCTGTCGAGAGTTTAATATATGTATAATGCACACATTATTCCCAAGCTGAAATGGCGTCAATGAAAAGCGTGCAAAATACACATAAAATCGAAAACTTCACCCATCTTCATGACGCATTGCTCACGTTGGTCGGCACCTTTAATCGTCCACAGCGCGATGAATTAATGATTGCCGCCTCCGAGATTCAGCTCGATCGCGCGCTGTTTCCTCTTTTAGTGCAGATTGGCCGTTTTGGGCCGATTGGCGTGGTTGAACTCGCCGATCGAGTAGGGCGTGATTACACCACGGTGAGCCGACAGGTCGCGAAGCTTGAGGAGAATGGTCTGGCGCACCGGCAGAAGAGTGCAAAAGATAAAAGGATTAACGAAGCGATTATTACTGCGACGGGTAGGGTGATGACCGACAAAATTGATGCCGCGCGAGAAAAAATCTATCAGCAACTTTTTTTGCAATGGCCGACGGATGAGCGAGAAGAACTGGAACGTTTATTAACCCGCTTCGTCACGGATTTTACGTCGCTGGAGACGGCAAAGAAGTAGGCAATAGTAATAACAGACAAGTTAAAAGAGACGCAGAAAATAAAAGTGCGCCCTATCTTCAGGGCGCACTAAAACAAACTTCCGAACTAAGACAATCTTTAGCCGTTACTTAGGCAGCGCGTAAGCAATAACAAAGTTGCCGCGTGGCGTGTGCATGAAATGGTGTCCGGTGGCGGTAATGGCAACATATTCGCGGCCATCCTGCTCGTAAACCATTGGCGTAGCCTGCGCACCGGCTGGCAATGCGACTGACCAGACCGTTTTACCGGTCGTGATATCAATCGCCCGCAGCAGGTTATCCGTGGCGGCGGCAATAAAGATTAGCCCCGATTTGGTCACCACTGAACCGCCATTGTTTGGCGTTCCGATTTCGATAGGTAAACCCGTCGGCAGTCCAAACGGACCGTTTTCACGCGCGGTGCCCAATGGGCGATCCCACACGGTGCGGCCATCGCGCACGTCAATCGCGCGAATCCCGCCGTAAGGCGGCTCTTTACACAGCATGCCGGTGAACGGCAACTGCCAGCCCGCATTAACGTTTACTGCAACAGGGACACCTTCCTGCGGATCGCCTGCCCCTTCGGCTTTACCTTCGGTTTGCGGATCGTTGAGGATATCGCGCGCCTTCCAGCCTAACTCATCGGCCTTCTTGCGAGGAACCAGAATGGTGTAGTTTGGCATGTCATTGTAGTTGGCAATGATCAGGCCGCGTGCAGGGTCGAACGCCACGCCGCCCCAATCGACTCCACCGTTGTAACCCGGGTAATCGATCATCGGCCTTTCGGTGCTCGGCGGCGTAAACTTGCCGCGATAATCCGCTCGTGCAAACTGAATACGACAGACTAACTGGTCAAGCGGCGTCAGGCCCCACATGTTTTCAGGTTTGAGATCAGGCTTCGCCAGCGAGTTGAACAGCGAGAAAGGCTGCGTTTTGCTGCGTGCCTGAGGCTCGAGGCCGCCTTGTGGAACCGGACGTTCTTCCACGCCAAACAGCGATTTACCCGTCTGGCGATTAAGCACGTAAGTCTCGCCATTCTTGGTCGGGAAGATAATGGCCGGCACTTTGCTGCCATCTGCCTGTGGATAATCGACCAGCGTCGGTGAAGCACCCGGATCGTAATCCCACACGTCGTCGTGCGTATTCTGGAATGACCAACGCGGCTTGCCGGTGTCGATATCCAACGCCGTCAGAGAAGGTGAGTACTTGTTTTCATTAGGCGTACGGGTGCTGGAATAGTAGTCGCCAGAGGCGTTAGCCACGGGCAGATAGACCAGACCGAGCTTGTCGTCACCGGTAAATGGACCCCAAACGTCCGGCGATCCGCGTTTGTACAAATCCTTGCCCTGACGCGGCGCGGTGTTTTCTGGGTCGGCGGCATCCCACGCCCATTTCAATTGACCCGTTTTCACGTTGTAAGCTTTAGTCACGCCCGATGGACCAAATGCGCGCTGGCCGTCGACCGTCGTGTGACCAACCACCAACGTGTCACGCACCACCACCGGCGGAGAAGTAATCGCGACGTAGCCGTGATAAACCTCGCCCATGTCATCGGTAATGCTGACTTCGCCGTTTTTGCCAAAGTCCTGACAACGTTTGCCGGTCTGCGCGTCGAGTTCAATTACGCGGGCATCAAGCGTACCCACAATAACGCGGCGTTCACAGGCCACCGCCGGAGAAGATGCCGCTGTCGAAGAGTTGGCAGGCAGGCCGGGATCCTGATAATAGGCCATAGAACGGCAAGATGGCGTATAAGGCACTGATTCGGCAGTAATACCCGGATCAAATTCCCACTGCTTTTTGCCCGTCGTGGCGTCAAGTGCCACCACTCGGTTTAAATAGCCGCAAACGAACAGCGAATTACCGATTTTAATCGGCGTATTTTGCACGCCCCAGCGGGTATCTTTCGGCACATCGCCCACTTCGGCCTGCCAGGCAACCTGAAGGTTTTTCACATTATCCGGGCTAATTTGCGTCGCCGATGAGTAACGATCGGTGGCCTGATTGCCGCCATACGAGGTCCAGTCGGTGGACGGAATATCGTGATTCACGCCCGTGCCGGTGTTGGCCTGAAACGGATTATCCGCGCCAGCAGGCACGTCTTTCGCTTCTGTCACATGATACGGCACGAAGGCCAAACCGCCCGCTACCACAAACGCCAGAATCAGCAGGCCGGAAGCCGTGCGTGAAATCGCGCGCGACAGGTCGCGGTGCAGGGTCGGCAGTAAGAAGGAGAAGGCGATAGCGAAGATAAGCATCAAGGCGAATCGCGGCACCCAGCCCCAATAATCCGCGCCGGACTCGACGATGGTCCAGATCAGGGTGAAAACGAAGAGTAGGGCGAACCACAGCGTGGCTTTAGGTGAGCGCCGTGCCAGGAAAATGGCACTGATAATGCTGAGAATACCTGCGATGGTGTAATACCAGTTACCGCCAAGCGCGATGAGATACACGCCTCCGGCCGCAATGGCGAGGCCAAACAGGCTCAGTACGATCGCGAGTAGCCATCTACCCCCTTTCGCAAAGGCGCTTTCTGAATGATTCATAACGTTCCCTAAATGAAAAAATCCCTGCCTGGCAAAAAATCACCGTAGAGGGCTGGGAGAGGTCAGTAGGGTGATTTCAAGATTTCCCTACCATAAATAAGGGCTTATGCAATACCTCAAACCGCTTATTTACATACCTTGACAGATTGATGTAAAAACTTTGTTGCAAAAACGGCGTATTTGTTTAGAAATTGATAATAATTTAAGTTTTCTTGAAAGTGCGTTACGCCATATTTCTTAAAATGGAGAGATATAAGGGAGGTAAAAAGAAGGAGCAGGGAGGCATTAAGACAGAAAGCATTAATCACTGCACAACTATCAAATCCATCGGTTTAACAAGCTATAACCTGTCATTAAATGTGTATACCTTATCTCTGGATAACCAATGAGGGATATAAAATGGATAACAACATCATTGAAACAGAAAACCACGAGTCGGGCGGAGAATGTCCTTTCCATAAAGGGAATGACAACAAAGCCGCAGGCGGTGGAACCCGTAATCGAGACTGGTGGCCTGGACAATTACAGGTCGAATTACTGAATCAACACTCCGATCGTTCTAATCCCCTAAATAAAGACTTCCAATACCGCAGTGAATTCAGCAAGTTAGATTATTATGCGCTGAAAGGTGATATCAAAGCCCTGTTAACGGATTCACAAAGCTGGTGGCCCGCCGACTGGGGCAGCTACATTGGGCTGTTCATTCGTATGGCATGGCACAGCGCCGGGACCTATCGTTCCCTCGACGGTCGTGGCGGCTCGGGCCGAGGTCAGCAACGTTTTGCGCCTTTGAACTCGTGGCCAGATAACGTCAGCCTCGATAAAGCGCGCCGCCTGCTGTGGCCCGTGAAGCAAAAATATGGTCAGGCTATCTCGTGGGCAGACCTTTATATCCTCGCCGGTAACGTCGCGCTCGAAAATTCTGGCTTCCGTACCTTTGGTTTTGGTGCCGGACGCGCCGACGTGTGGGAACCCGATCTCGACGTCAACTGGGGTAACGAGCTTAACTGGCTCGATCATCGCCATCCAGAATCGTTGGCTAATTCGCCGCTCGGCGCCACTGAAATGGGACTTATTTACGTCAACCCGGAAGGGCCGGAGCACAGTGGCGATCCTGCGTCGGCGGCGCCAGCGATTCGTGCAACCTTCGGCAATATGGGCATGAATGATGAAGAGACCGTTGCCCTGATTGCGGGCGGCCACACGCTGGGTAAAACTCACGGCGCAGGTCCGGCGGATCAGGTGGGACCCGAGCCGGAAGCCGCGCCAATCGAGGCGCAGGGTCTAGGCTGGGAAAACAGTTACGGCACGGGAGCCGGGCCGGATACGATCACTTCAGGTATCGAAGTTGCCTGGTCACAAACGCCGACCCAGTGGAGCAACTATTTCTTCGAGAACCTGTTTAAATACGAATGGGTACAGACGCGCAGCCCAACCGGCGCGATCCAGTTCGAAGCCAGCAATGCAGGCGAAATCATTCCCGATCCGTTTGATGCAAATAAAAAGCGCAAGCCCACCATGCTGGTTACCGACCTGACGCTGCGTTTTGATCCGGAATTCGAAAAGATTTCTCGTCGCTTCCTTAACGATCCGCAGACCTTTAACGAAGCCTTTGCTCGTGCATGGTACAAGCTGACTCACCGCGATATGGGGCCAAAAGCGCGTTACATTGGTCCAGAAGTGCCGAAGGAAGAGTTCATCTGGCAAGATCCATTACCTGCGGCGTCCTATTCTCCATCAGAAGAAGATATTGCGTTTCTGAAAGAGCAAATTGCGGCGGCTGGCCTGACAGTCAGTGAATTGATTTCAGTGGCGTGGGCTTCGGCATCGACCTTCCGTGGTGGCGATAAACGTGGCGGTGCCAACGGCGCGCGTCTCGCCTTGCAGCCACAGCGCGAGTGGCAGGTTAACGCCGTCGCAGCCCGCGTGCTGCCCGCTTTGGAACTGATTCAGAAAACGCACGGCAAGGCGTCCTTAGCCGATATCATCGTGCTGGCGGGCGTGGTTGGCGTCGAGCAGGCTGCCAAAGCTGCTGACGTTGATGTTGAGGTGCCGTTTGTGCCGGGTCGCGTGGACGCCACGCAGGCGCAAACCGATGTTGAATCCTTCGAGTTTCTAAAACCGAAGGCCGACGGTTTCCGTAACTATCGTGGCAATGACGTGAGAGCCTCTACGGAAAATCTGTTGATCGACAAGGCTCAGCAACTGACGCTTTCCGTGCCTGAATTGACCGTTCTGTTGGGTGGGTTACGCTCCCTTGGGACCAACTACGATGGCAGCAAGCACGGCATTTTCAGTGATAAAGAAGGCGAGCTGAACACCGACTTCTTCACCAATCTGCTGGACATGCGTAACGAATGGAAAGCGACTGACGCGACGGGCGAATCTTTTGAAGGCCGCGACCGCCAGAGTGGTGAGGTGAGATTCACGGCAACCCGCGCGGATTTGGTGTTTGGTTCAAACTCCATTTTACGCGCCGTGGCCGAGGTTTATGCCAGCGCCGATGCGAAAGAGAAGTTTGTTAAAGACTTCGTTGCAGCGTGGACGAAGGTGATGAATCTGGATAGATTTGATATCTAAAAGAGTTTTTTAAACACTTATTTTTATGCAAAAGCGGGGGAGATGAATATCTTCCTCGTTTTTTTGTATTTTATTTCAAAAGTTTTTTTTAAGTTCAAGTTCAAGTTCAAGTTCAAGTTCTAGATCAAAAGCATGCGCTTCGCTTACTGCGCGGCGGCGCAGACCGCCCAAAGAGGCGCAGTCGCTCGCCCCTTTGGAATCCCAAGCTTTTTTTCCACAGCTGGAACTTGAAAGCTTAAAAGTGAGATCTTTCCAGGCACATTGGTGAGTGGCGTGGGTCGCGCGGCTTCGCCGTCCCTTCATTACGGATTTGAGCCAAACACGTCTCAAATCACTTCATTCAGCGCTGTCCTGATACCGCCAATTACAGCCTCTAAAGCAAGGGCGGTGACTTTTAGGCGGTCAAGGGCCGATCGCTAAAAGCTAGGGCAGTAAATTTTAAACGGTCAAGGGCCGATCGCTTAAAGCTAGGGCAGTAAATTTTAAACGGTCAAGGGCCGATCGCTCTAACAACATAGTGACTAAAATTAAAGACGACAAAAAAAGAGAGAAATGTGGGCTGTTTTACATAGGTTATTTGGCGGAATCAGGGCTGCGCTGAATGGCGTTGAGAAAGACGTTTCTGGCTTTCGAACGAAATGAAGGAACCGCAGAGCGGCGCGACCTACGCCACGCGCGGAGGTTACTGGAAAGATCTACAAACTTGAGCGGCGACACTTTTAAATTTGGACAAAAGGCGCAGAGATGCAAGAGGTGGCGCCTTCCACCTCTTGCCCGGTTCCGGCGCTGTAGGACAAATGCCCATTGAAGTTTTGAAACCGGAAAATTCCTCGGAGGCTATTGACCTAAGGAATTGACCTAAGGAATTGACCTAAGGAATTGACCTAAGGAATTGACCTAAGAAATTGACCTAAAGACATTGACCTTAAAAAAATTGTCATTTAAGTCAGCAAAGCGCATGTAGTTGATTTAAAAAACTTTTAATCTAAAGATCTACGTTTTTTGTTCGCGTTGACCACCAGCAAAGCAGTGATCCAATGCTCACCATGGCCGCTCCCTGCCAGAAATAAATTGAGAGGGTAGAGTCAAGAATAAAGGCGGCCAATACGGCAGATAACACGGGGATAAAATAAGACGCCGTAGCTAATACGGTCACATTTCCGTAAAGAATGCCTATATTCCAGGCCGCATAACCCAACCCCATCGCCGCCGCTGCGAGAGCGAGATTCACCATAACAGGCGCAGTAAACGTAAAGTTAATCCGAGGGCCAGATAAATAGTAAACCCACAACGTAAGCGCCGTGAGGGCAAAAAATAATGTAATCCCATTACATCCTTGGGCTATTTTTTTTGTTACGACACAATAGATTGACCAAATAATCGCACCACTGAGCGCCAGACCATAACTCAGCGGATTCGACAAAAGATTGTTGCCGATTTCCGAAAATGAAAATCCATTGCTGCCGCCAAGCACGCGACAAATTCCGGCAATGGCAAGCAGGATCCCGGGAATAAAGACGATTTTAGTTTTTTGCCGGTAGATAATGACCGATAACACGATGGTCATACTCGGCCAGAGATAGTTAACCATGCCAACTTCAATGGCCTGCGTGCCGGTTTGGGCATAACCCAACGATAATGACAGGCACAATTCATAGCAAACAAACAGGATGCTACCGATGATCAGATATGGGCGTGGAAATTTTCTGATATCAGGAAAACCTACTGTAAATACCAATAGCAAAGAACCAAAGGTGTAAATCATGGCGGCTCCACCCACGGCGCCTAATCCTTCACTCACGACTCTTATTAATCCAACAATAGCGCTCCAGAGCACAATGGCCGTGAGTCCGATGAGTGTAGCTTTCTGGTGCGGCATTAAATTTCTCTTTTTCAGACAAGAAGGAGGCAGCGATCCGCTGGTAAAGGAGTTAAGAATTATTCAAAAGTGCCGATACTAACCTCAGATAGATGCTGGAGTTTATCTATACTTCTGCGTCAAAAAAAGAGCTAGGGGGGATATCCTTTATTCAAGGTGCTGGATGACGAAGCATGTCGCCATTCATAGAGTTTGTAAAAGATAAAGAGCTTTATAGAGTTGAAGCCTCGGCTATATTTTCGTTTAGCAAAACATTAGTCTGCTATTTAAGTAAAATAGGTTCGATTCTATAGCTTAAGTCCAATTAAAGGCCCGCTTAAAGCGAATTTCTAACTTTACTTAACAATACTTTTACAAATTGGCCAAATGGACTAGAGTGGTAACTAAATATTTCAACCCCGCCGTGGTGCTATATGCTTGTCATATCAATGATATATACCTCATCACAGGATGGCGTCATTGGTCATAATAATTCTATTCCCTGGAAAGCCAATCTTGAGTTAGCCCGCTATGAGGGGGCAACTAAAAATAAGCTGTTGATCATGGGGCGTAATACCTGGTTGTCGCTGCCGGTTCAATTAGAACCACGCGATATTATTGTAATAAGTTCGACGCCACTGCCGGACAGTAAAGTGCCCGTGGTCAGTTCACTTAATGCCGCCTTGGCAATAGCGACAAAAAATAACAAGAAAGAGGCTATTATCATAGGCGGAGCCAGACTGTTTCAAGAAGCGATGCTGGTGTGTCACGTAATATATAAATCTACGCTTCTTATTGATGTTAAAGGCAATGTTTATGCGCCCATCATTCCAGCGGAGCGTTTCAAGCTGGTTTGGGTTAAAAATATTAAAGGAAATACGGCTTATTCTTATCAAACATTTCTGGTAAAAGAGTGGGAAGGGAAAAAGCTGAGCGCTGATTTTGGCTTATTACTGGCTAAAGTAGGCTCAAAATAGCAATTTGAATGCGCTGCTCTTTATTTGTTCTGAGTTTTATTGTTTTAATGGCGCTGGACGCTGTGCCTTTTAGCATTAAGCAAAAGTTGTTAATCTTTCGTTGCTTGAACCCTTCGACGGCTTACTTTATCCTGCCCGTCATGAAACACGCCATACGGCGGTTGTTATTTTAATCAAATCAATCCCCTCAAGCTGGAAAAACCATGTCTATTTTTAAACCCCGCATCATTATTCCTCTGGCTATTTGTGCCGGCGTGCTCGGCTGGTGGATGGAGCCTCACTTTTCTCAAGAAGATAAAGCCTATTATGTCTCGGTTTTCTGCGCGATTCATCATGATGACAGCAGCCAGTTCCTGAAGGATATGCAAACCGTGATTGATGGCGGCAACTCTGATTACGCCTTGCAGAAAATTAATTATCAGCCTGCGCTGGGTGAGAAAGTGTTTAAGGCGTGGCAACAGCTACCTGCGGATCAACAACAGTCTGTTTTTAGCAATAACGAAGCGTGCCGAAAGGTGATGGGTGCTCAGCTTAAATAATGTGAGGTTAGTTTTTACACATAAAGAGTCTGCTTATTAACCTGTTAAGTATTAATCGCTTGTCTGTGAATCGATTATTTATGAATCGATTGTTTATAAATTGTAGAGTAAAAAATAAAGGCGCATTATCTGCGCCTATTTATTGCACATTTTGATTGGAGAATAAGCTATTTACTAATAACTCTTCGCTAATAACTCTTCACTAATAACCTCAGGCAGTGAGTTTCTTACCCATATCTGCGGCGGCTTTAACAATAACGCGACGCACAACGCCTTCTATTTGCCCGTCGATATTAGGATTCTGCTCATGGAACCAGTGTAAATAACCGTCTTCATCTTCATAACAGGCGCTGGCAAAGCGCGGCGCGGTCAACTCTTCTTCGTATTCTCGCAAACCAATATTCAGCGATTCTTTCAGTTTCATCGCCTCAGATTGATTATTTAACGGATCCCAGCCATTACCCATGAGGTTTTTGCTTTTGTGTGTAAAGGCAATGCCTGCAAATTTTAAAAGTTCATTATCAGCCATAGTTATCAACTCGCTATATTATTTTATATAAAAACTAGACCGCAAAATACTATCACTTGCGACTCTAATTTAATACTTCTGAAATTATAAAAAACGCTCAATTAACTTAACTGAAATTTACCGATAACAAATAATCAACGTTAAAGCCTAAAGCTTATATTTGTTGTTAAAACAGAATGATAAACAGGGAAAGCAGCCCGCGTTTACAATCGGACAAGAGAGATTTTTGAAGATAAAAGGTTAAATTATTCGACTAAGCGTAATATTTTATTTCTTTTTAAGCGCGCTTTTTAATCTAAACAAAAAATAAACAGGCGTATGCGGTTTACCACTTTGTGCCGTTTCTAATGTTACAGAGGGTTTCATCCTAAATAGACTTTAAACAAGTTAAATTAATTAGTTACTTAGTAATAATGCTTTTCATTTCTCTTGAGCTTTGTCGTAGTGATAACGTTGCAAAATTGTTACACGCCCGATCTCAAATCCGTCTATAACCCTACTGCTGAGGAGCATTAACTTCTGTCTAAAATAATGAAGGATTTGATTAATGGAAAAAATCTCAAGAAGAAAATTTATGGCGTTTGCGGCGGGTGGAACGGTGGCGCTCGCGGCAGGACAAGCCTATGCCCATGATAACAATGTCAAAGCTTATCCGGCTGGCACCCCTACTGGCGGTCGTGATCCGGGTCCTCACGACCCCATTCGTGAGGCTGAAAACCCGGATATCGTAAATCCGCCTGCGACTGACAGCGGAACCGTCGCCAATCTGCGTTACTCGTTCAGTGATTCACACGTTCGTAAAGGCAGTGGCGGCTGGACGCGTCAGGTTACCCAACGTGAACTCGGCATTTCGACCACCATCGCGGGCGTGGATATGCGCCTTAACGCCGGTGGCATTCGCGAATTACACTGGCATAAAGAGGGCGAATGGGCCTACATGACCTACGGCAAGGCGCGGGTAACGGCTTTCGACACCCATGGCGGCTGGTTTGTCGATGATATTGGCGTCGGTGACCTATGGTATTTCCCGCCGGGCATGCCGCACTCTATTCAGGGCATTGGTGCCGATGGCTGCGAGTTTTTACTGGCCTTTGATGACGGCAATTTTGATGAAGACAGCACCTTTTTGCTTTCCGACTGGTTTAAACATATTCCGCCAGAAATCCTCGCCAAGAATTTCAGCGTTCCGGTTTCAACGTTTTCCAAACTTCCTTCGCCGAATGACGAATATATATTTGCCGGCACGGTGCCGGGCAGTCTGGCTGATGACGCGACGAAAAACGCGCCAAAATCCAAGCTGCAATTTACCCATAAAATGTTGGCTCAGGACCCTATAAAAGCGCCGGGCGGCACGGTGAGAATTACCGACTCCTCTAATTTCCCTATTTCAAAAACCATCGCAGCAGCGCTGGTGGAAATTGAACCGGGCGGCCTGCGCGAGCTGCATTGGCATCCAAATAACGACGAATGGCAATATTATCTCGAGGGCGAAGGCCGGATGGGGGTATTTGCGTCATCAGGTCAGGCGCGCACCTTTGATTATCGCGCGGGTGATGTCGGTTACGTGCCTTTTGCCATGGGCCATTACATCGAGAATACCGGAACGGGTCCGCTGCGTTTCCTTGAGCTATTCAAAAGTGATTATTACGCCGATATTTCCTTGAATCAGTGGCTTGCCAGCACGCCGCCAGAGTTGGTGAAACAGCATCTGCAATTAGACGACGAATTCATGAACGCGCTCTCTTTGCAAAAGAATCCGGTGGTTAAATAATCAACTTATCGTTAATGAGACGATTTTTTAGATATTCATTATTCTTGGCCGGTTTCCGGCCAATTTATTCCGCAGTATCCATTACGCATTACCCATTACCTAGCAACCTTAGCCATCAACTGTTCTATTAGGCGTCATAAAAAAACGTTGGGAATTGCACATCTCCTCTCTGGCTTCTACCCTTTTTATGAGTTGCTACGCCGTTCAGCAAAGAGCGAAGCGTCAATTAACCTCTGTTTAAAAGGAGAAGATATGTCTGATTCTCAACGTCCACAGCCCCCGTTCGAAGAGCAGCAACAGACTTGGCCCGGCAGTTCGGCCAAGATGGATCCTCAGCCCGATCACGGCGAAAACAGTTATCAAGGTTCTGGCCGTCTAAAAGGTAAAAAAGCCATTATTACGGGTGGCGACTCGGGTATTGGCCGCGCTGTGGCAATCGCCTATGCCCGCGAAGGTGCCGATGTGCTGATCTCTTATCTTGATGAACACGAAGATGCCCAAGAAACCGCGCGACTGATTGAACAAGCGGGTCAAAAAGCGGTATTGGTGCCGGGTGATATTACGGAGCTCGAGCACTGTCATGCGATCGTAGATAAAGCGGTCGAGGCTTTTGGGGAAATCAACATCCTGGTCAACAACGCGGCGTTTCAACAGACCCGCACGTCGCTGGATGAAATCAGTGACGACGAGTTTGATCGAACGATGAAAACCAATCTTTATGGCATGTTTCGTATCACAAAAACGGCAGTACCGCACATGCCGCCGGGCGGTTCGATAATCAATACCGCGTCGATAAATGCCGACCAACCCAAGCCGATTTTGGTGGCCTATTCAATCACTAAATCGGGGATCGTCAACTTTACCGGCAGCACGGCCGCTTTGCTGGCCGAGAAAGGCATTCGTTGCAACGCCGTCGCGCCGGGACCTATCTGGACGCCGCTGATTGTCGCCACCATGTCAGCCGATAAGGTGAAAGATTTCGGCAGCGATGTTCCCCTGCAACGCCCCGGCCAGCCAGCCGAATTAGCCGCGCCTTACGTGATGCTGGCTAGCGACGAGGCGAGCTATATTTCTGGCGCAACCATTGCCGTCACCGGCGGCAAGGCCATTATTTAATTGTCGCTGCTTCACGCCTGCGCCCCTGCTGGCGCAGGCAATTTTCTGCTCTTCTTTTCTTCTGCTCTACTCATCTTCTACGCTGAATTATTGGTTAACCGTTCACAAAATAACCTGTTTGAGATCATTGCTGAAATCCTGGGCTATGCTTGATTTTCAGAGACTGCCTGTGGTCGAAAAAAGAACCGCGTAAGGTCGACTTTTGCTTACTTTGACGTAAACGAGGGAATTGAATGGAATCCAAATCATTTCTTAAAAGTTGGGGTGCGAACTACCTTGGTGAATGCCAGAGCAGCGGCGGAGGCCAAGATAACGGCGCGGTGCGCTTTCGTTTGTGGGCAACCGGTCAGCAAAAAGTCAGCTTAAGGCTCGACGGCGAAGAGACTGAGATGCGCCCAAGCGGCGACGGCTGGTTTGAACTGACGCAAAATAACGTCTCGCCCGGTGCTGAATACAATTATGTGCTGGCCGATGGCACCGTCGTGCCTGACCCCGCCTCGCGCGCGCAAAAAGGCGAGGTAAACGGCCCTTCATTAGTGATCGATCCAGAAAGTTATCGTTGGCAAAACGGTGACTGGCAGGGCCGTCCGTGGGACGAAACCGTGGTTTACGAGCTGCACATCGGCACTTTTACGCCTGAAGGCACCTTTGCCGCCGCGATTGAGAAACTCCCTTATCTTGCCGAGCTCGGAATAACCATGCTCGAAGTGCTGCCCGTTTCGCAATTTGGTGGCAATCGCGGCTGGGGTTACGACGGCGTGCTGCTCTACGCGCCGCATTCCGCCTACGGCACGCCCGACGATTTCAAAGCCTTTATCGACGCCGCGCACGGCCACGGTCTTTCTGTAGTGCTCGATATTGTGCTCAACCATTTTGGTCCGGAAGGTAACTATTTGCCGCTGCTGTCGCCAGACTTTTTCCACAAGGAGCGACTCACGCCTTGGGGCGCAGGCATTGCCTATGATGTCGACGCGGCCCGTCGTTATATTATCGACGCGCCGCTTTACTGGTTAAAAGAGTTTAATCTCGATGGCCTGCGATTTGACGCTATCGACCAAATTGAAGACGGTTCCAAAAAACACGTATTAATAGAAATCGCCGAGCGAATTCGCCAAGAAATAACTTCCCGTCCGATTCATTTGACCACCGAAGACTCCCGCAACGTAATCTTCTTGCATCCGCGGGAAGCCGACGGCAGCGCGCCATTGTTTACCGGTGAATGGAACGACGATTTCCATAACGCCGTTCACGTTTTCGCTACGGGGGAAACGCACGCCTACTATCAGGACTTCGCCAAGCAGCCCGAAAAACTCGTCGCCCGCGTGTTGGCCGAGGGGTTTGCCTATCAGGGCGAGGTCTCATCACAGACAGGAGAGACGCGCGGGGTAGACAGTCGCGGCCAACCGCCGGTCGCCTTTGTCGATTTTATTCAGAACCACGATCAGGTCGGTAATCGCGCGCACGGTGAACGTTTACTCGAGCTGGCCGGTGCCGATCGCACAAAGGTGCTGCTCGCCTCCTTACTGCTTTCTCCGCATATTCCGCTGCTGTTTATGGGCGAAGAGTATGGTGAAACTCATCCTTTCCTATTCTTTACAGATTTCCACGGTGACCTTGCGAAAGCCGTGAGAGAAGGGCGTGCCAAGGAGTTTGAAGGCCATTCAGGTTATGACGGGGAAGAAGTTCCCGACCCGAATGCCGAAAAAACGTTCGAGATGTCGAAGCTGGATTGGTCCAAAATTACTCGTAAAGAGGGCGAAAACTGGCTGACCTTGAGTCGCCAACTGCTGGCTTTGAGACAGCAATATATTGTTCCGCTGCTTAAAGACGCGGGTGGCAACAGTGGCAAGGTTTTGGAAACTGCCGAAGGCTACGTTGCCGTAAACTGGCATTTTCCGAAAGGCGTGCTGTCGATGGCGTTTAATATTGCCGAAAAACCTCAGCCACTGCCCGAGCAGCCCGGTGCAACGATTTTTGCCTGGCCAAATGCGGGCAATACGCTGCCGCAGAATTCAATAATTGTTCGCCTTGATCCGAGAGACGCAGAATGAGCATTCCAACCGCAACGTACCGAATTCAGTTCCGAAACGGCATGACTTTTGACCGCGCCGCCGGGCTGGTGCCTTACCTTCAGCGCCTCGGCATTAGTCATCTTTATGCGTCACCTATTTTCACCGCCACGGCGGAATCCACCCACGGTTATGACGTCACTAACGCCAACGAAATTGAGCCTTCGCTGGGCGGACGCGAAGGATTTGATCGGTTGGTCGCGGCATTGAAACAGGCGGGGCTGGGGTTAATCCTTGATATCGTTCCCAATCATATGGCCGCTTCGCTTGAAAACGACTGGTGGCGCGATGTGATTGAAAAGGGTGAAAAGAGTCCGTACGCCCGTCATTTTGACATCGACTGGTCTCGTCCGCTGACTCTGCCTTTTTTGGGCGATACCTTCGAGGCGGCGTTAGATAATAACGAAATTAGCATTAAGCGCGACCCGGAAACCGGAAAGCCCGCGTTCGCCTATTTCGATAATTTTTATCCGCTGGCTGCCGAAAGCTGGCAAGGCCGTGAAGAAGAGGTGCTGAAACTTACGGATAAAACCGCCATTTTGGCGCTGCATGCCTGTCAACCTTGGCGATTGATGTCATGGCGCGATGCGCCGCGTGACTTGTCTTATCGACGCTTTTTTGAAATCACCGGCCTTGCGGGCGTGAGAGTAGAAGATAAAGAGGTGTTCGACGATACCCATCGTTTAATCCTCGAGCTGGTACGTTCCGGCGCGGTGCAAGGGCTGCGGGTCGATCACGTCGATGGTCTCGCCGATCCGAAAGGTTACCTTGAGCGGCTACGTCAGGAAGCGGGCGAGGCGTGTTACCTCACCGTAGAAAAAATTCTGGGCGAAGATGAGCAAATTCCAGAAGATTGGCCTATTTCCGGCACCACGGGTTATGAATTCATCGCCGCGCTTTCCGATGCGCTGGTGGATGGCACAAAAATCAGCAGCCTGCGCAGGGCGTATCACGAGGTGATCGGCAAAAAGGTCGATATGCAGGCCGAGCTGCGCGCCGCCAAAAAATTGATGGTCGATCGCAATTTTGAAGGCGAATTTAGCCGCTTGTTAAGCATCGCCGTAGAAATTGCCGCTAAAGAAAATAAAACGCTGGACCCGCAGCAACTCCACTCGGCCTTACGCGAGCTGCTGATTGCGTTTCCGGTTTATCGAACCTACGGCACGGAAAACGCTCTGCCGCCGGAGGGCGTCGAGCTGCTGCAAAACGTGGCTGAACAGGTGAAAGCGGGGCAGTACGCGCCCGATCCTGCCGCGCTGGCGTTCATCGTTGATATTCTCACGGGGGATGTTTCTAAACAGGTGGAAGCGGACACGGCGACATTCCGCACTCGTTTCCAACAGCTAACCGGCCCGCTGATGGCGAAATCGGTGGAAGATACGCTGTTTTTCCGTCAAAACATGGAGCTGGCGTTGAACGAAGTGGGAGCCGAGCCACTGCCGCGCGCCTTCTCGCTGCAACGTTTTCATGAGGAGATGCAAACGCGGCTCGAACGTCAGCCCGACGGCATTTCAAGCACCTCGACCCACGACACCAAACGTGGGGAAGACGCGCGCGCCAGACTTTATACGCTCACCGAAGCACCAGAGCGGTGGGCGGAATGTATCGCCCGCTGGCGCAAGATGAATCACGAGAAAGTCGCCCTGCTCGAGGATGGACCCGCGCCAAAACCGGCGGGTGAATGGATGATTTATCAGGCCTTGGCGGGCGCGTGGCCGACTACGCTGGACATTAAAGATGCTCACGGGCTTAAGGAACTTGAAGAAAGGTTTTTGGCCTTTGTGGAAAAAGCGTTGCGTGAGGCCAAGCTGCGCACCGACTGGGCCGACACCAACGATACTTTTGAAGAGGCGGTGTTCGATTACACCCGTCACTTACTGTCGCCGGATAATCAGGCGTTTCTCGAAGATTTCTCGCAGGCGTTGCAACCCTTTATTCATGCGGGATTAGTCAACAGTTTGACCCAAACGGTTATCAAGCTCACCGCGCCGGGCGTGCCGGATATTTATCAGGGAAGCGAAGGGCTGAACTTCAGTCTTGTAGACCCCGATAATCGCCGTGAACCTGATTTTGACGTGCTGCAACAGTGGCTGAATAAAGATGATGACGCGGTGTCATTTGATTCCGAAAGTTGGCTGAGTGGCAGGCTGAAGCAAAGTGTGGTCGCCAAACTGCTGCATCTGCGCAAGCTAAAACCGGCGCTGTTCCGTAGAGGCGATTATCTGCCGTTGGCCGCCACGGGAAGTCTTGAACAGCAGACGGTGGCGTTTTCCCGTGTGGATAAGTCAGAGGCGCTGGTGGTTATTTTACCTCGTCTTTCCTTTGAAGCGTTTGAAGGAAACGACGCGGAAACTCGCCACGCAGGCTGGCAACAGACAGAGATCGCGCTACCCGATTCGCTTGCCAACCGAGGTTATCGCAACATTTTAACGGGTGAGAAACTTAAATTTTCTGAAAGTATTACTCTTGAGGAACTTGCCGCCCATCAGCCGCTCATTTTGATTACCGACTGATTATTTCTTGCATTTTTCCATCGGAACAAAAGCCCTGAAATCCACGGAGAGCAGCACAGGCTCCGTGGATTTTTTCGTTTTAACTGTTGACTCTATTAAAAAACTTTTCTCACTTCAAGGCAGATTCGACAAAGGATTTTCAGGCTTATCCAAGTTATCTGTGGACAAATCAGGGGATAACTTGGGTGGTCACCCTCCCAAGAGGTGCTGCGCGGTGCTTAAGCAAGATTGAACAATAAATAGCCAATCAGGCATTTTAATCATAAAAAACCGGCTACAAAAAAGAAGCGGATTTACTTCATCCCACCCAATTCCACAGCCGAAATAACATCTCCAAAAGTAAAGCGTTTTTCAGAATAAATTTAGGCTTTTAGTGGCGTCGTTTTCTTATCCAAAAGGCCATCAGCAACACAATCACCAGCGCGGCAACGCTAAAGCCGACGATTGCCAATGCCTTGGCGTAACGAATCAGGAACGGCGAATCGGGTTCGCCGGAGGTGATTTTATTCACCTGCGCCTCGGTGAGATGGGCGTTGCCGTGGCCAAACTCCTGCGTCACGTAATTTGCCACCACGGCGATTTGCGCTGGAGTCAGCCACGAGTGAATGTCCTGCTGCTGCTCACCAAACGCTGGCATCAACACTTCACCGTCCGCGCCTTTGCGATGAATTCCGGCCACAATCGCCATCACCAAATTCGCCGGGTCGTGAGAGCCGACGGCACTATTATGGGTTAACGACGGGAAGGTATGGTCGTCCGTACCCTGACCGTTCGCCCCGTGACAGGCGGCACAGCTGGAATCATAAAGCAGCGCGCCGTCGGTCTGGCTCGATTCGCGATAACCCGCCGCGTTATTGGCACCGGTGCCGGGCTCATAGGTGGTCCAGTTGATCGGTTCTGCACGGCTGGCCGACCATGACGTCTGCG
The DNA here is from genome assembly GCF_036663475.1 of Rouxiella sp. T17. Classification (NCBI taxonomy): domain Bacteria; kingdom Pseudomonadati; phylum Pseudomonadota; class Gammaproteobacteria; order Enterobacterales; family Yersiniaceae; genus Rouxiella; species Rouxiella sp. T17. Next base: position 49,098 of record NZ_JAWUEA010000042.1, read on the forward strand.
TGACACCCGTCGTCTGTTTTGCTGGCACGGTTTTCAGATACGCTGCGATGTCGGCGAGATCACTGTCGGTAAGATGACTGAAGCTGTGCTCGACGGCATCGGCCATCGGTCCACCCGCCTGACCTTTGCCCTCGGCATGGCCATTTTTCAAATACGAAACCAGCTCGGCGTTACTCCAGCCACCAATGCCACTGATCTTGTCAGAGGTAATGTTTGGCGCCAACCAGCCATCAACGGGCGCACCCGCCAAAAATTGGCTGCTCTCTTCGGCCATCAGCTGGTTACGCGGCGTATGGCAGGTTGAGCAGTGTCCCAAACCTTCGGCCAGATATTTGCCACGATTCTGCTCGGGCGTGAGGTCGGGAGAAGGGGTAAAAGGCTTGTCGCTGACGAACATAAAGTTCCACACCCGCATTAGCCCCGGCAGATTAAACGGGAACAGCAGCCGCGTTTTGGCCGCCGGTTTACCCTCGTCGGGCGGCGTATCTTCAACGGCCGGAACCGATTGGAAATAGGCGTAAAGCGCGTGCATATCCTCATCGGTGACTGTCGAGTAGGAGGTGTAAGGCATCGCCGGATAGAGTTGAGAACCGTCCGGGCGCACGCCTTGGCGCACCGCTTTGGCGAATTCCGCCTCCGTCCAATTGCCAATCCCGTACTTTTTCGACGAGGTAATATTGCTCGACACAATCGACCCCATCGGCATTTTAAAGACGTAGCCGCCCGCAAAAGCGTTGCCTCCTTCCGCCGTGTGACAGGCGGTGCAGTCGCCAGCCTGCGCCAGATATTCACCCTTTTTGATCAGGTCATTTGGCGAGGTGTCGGCCAGTGCGGACTGACTCAGGGCGCAGGTGATAAACAGTGAAAGAAGCGTCGTAATCTTTTTCATCTTACACCTCCTTCGCAATGATATCGGCGCTGCGGATGGCGAGAGCAATGCCCGTCAGCGTTGGGTTGATAACGCCTGCGGCCGGGATCACGCCGACGGAGGAAATAAATAAATTAGGATGATCAAAACTGCGGCACTCGTGATTAACGACGGAATCAGCGGCGTTTTCGCCCATGATCATGGTGCCCATCAGGTGATCGTGATTCTCGTAATCGGTGCTCATATCGACAATCTTGCCGTTCATCAGGCGCGCGATATCGCGATACTGCTCGCGCATATGTTCAGCGCCGACTTTGACATAATCATCGACTTTAAAATGCACCTTGATACCCGGCAGCCCAAGGCTATCTTTCCACGCGGGATTAGGCTGAATACGGTTGACCGGATCGGGTAAAGGCTCGAGAAAACTGTAGATAAACATCCAGCGCGACGACCAATCAAGAATACGATCGTCGAGCTCTTTGCCCATCAGACCTTCTTTAATGGCACGATTGGCAATATCAATCTGCTGGTTATTATTGGCGAGCGAGTGTTTGTTGGCGGAATATTTCGAGCGGAAGTCGCCGTCGCGATAAGTCATTATTGTGGCTTGCTGAACCGGACCGCGACCGGCCCACATCGGCTGGTCGGCTAAAAAGGCGACGCTGAGCCCGATATGGTCCATTAAATTACGGCCTACCATGTCTGAGGAATTACCGATGTCGTTCATGATCATCAGTTTGGCGGTTTCAAAACTGTGTGCCGCGAGAACAAAATATTTCGCCGTTAACGTATGTTCTTTGCCTTCGGGTGTCAGGTAGCTAATCGATTCTATTTTCCCGCCTTCGCCCTTGGTTATTTTATGCACCACGGCTTCGCTAATCAGCTTGGCCCCGTTGCGCACGGCGCGGTCGGCGGTAATAGAACCGTTATATAACGTACCGATAGGGCAAACCTGATCGCAGTTGTTATTACCCTGACAACCCGGACGACCGTCATAAGGGCGATGAATACGCACGGTAGGTTCGTGAACGACGCTGTGCCCATGAGGAATGAGCGCTTCTTTTAATTTAGTGGTGGTATAAAGCGGGGCTTCCGGGTCAATCGGATAGTGTTTGGAGCGCGGCGGAAAGGCCATGCCCGGATTCTGCCCAGACTGGTCTTCGGTATCGGAACCCGATACGCCTATCGCATATTCCGCTCTGACATAGTAAGGCTCCAGCTCGTTATAACTCATCGGCCAGTCGCGACCAACGCCGTATAACGATTTCATTTTGAAGTCATTGGGAATATAACGCCAGGTTGCGCCGCCCCAGTGCCACGTGGTGCCGCCAACCAATTTCAGCATGCCGGGTTGTTCGCGGAATTCGCCGGTGTTCTGAATATAACCGGGTTCATTGCTGGTGGGTGCCCACGGATTATTAGGATAAGCGTTATTACGATCGTAATGACGGCCTGAATTACGGTAATTCTCGACAATCTTCGAGCGGGGAACATTCGGCCCCGCTTCCAGCATAATCACCGACTTGCCTTTAAGCGCCAATTCGTTGGCCATATTCGAACCGCACGCACCTGAACCGACGACAATGACATCTGCATCATATTCTTTGGACAAAGTTTATCCCTTACATTTAAGTGAGTTATTATTTGCTTATTAGCCTAATTATTGGCTTAGTTATTGGCCTAACTATGGGCGCAGACGCTTTATCTCTTTACGAGATCTCCTTATTTGGTCAAATGAACCGCTCAAATAAAGAGCTCAAATAACGCGGTAAAAAAACGCGATCTGTTAACGCGTAAGCCTTAGGTCGTGGCGGGGAGTTTTTCCCAATATCCCGTGCCCCATCGCGAATAGCTTGGAATAGGGGTGTAGGCTTTTGTCAGCTGGTAGGTGAGGGCCTGAGTATATGAAACGAATTGAACGTTATCTTTGGCAGAAAGCTGAACGGGGTCGCCGGCATAGCCCAGATAAAGCGCAGAAATAATTTGCTGTGCCGTCGTTTTGAGGTCGCCCTCAAAACCGGGCGCAGTTTTTAAATTCTCTACGCTGGCGAGGCTGTTTTTTGCGATAAAATCAGACAGCTTTAAAAGGTTGGCAGGGAAATTGGCATCCGTAATGGTCAGTGCCGAACCTGCACGCTGCGCCAGCGCGGCGTCGATAGGTTTAGCCGTAAGAAACTGCGCCAGCTGCTGCATGCCGCTTAAGGCTTTTACTGGACTTTCTTCAGCGAAGACGGAGGAGATCGGCATCACCGAGAAAGTGCCGATCAGGGCCACGGAGTGTAAAATAAAACTGCGACGAGAGGTTGAAAGCGTCCCGAATTCAGCGTCCCGATCAATAGGGAATTTCATTTTTTCTTACCTTTACAAGTGGTTACTCCATTTGATTACCGCTATGCTCACTTAACTCAAATGGAGAAAGCTAAACACGTGTGTGCCTTTAATCCTTAACAATGTTTTGTACACGGCTTGCGAGGACGCATACGGTCAATGTTAAAACATCATTAAAATTGAAAGCTTGGTTAACACTTTTGATGATTAGTTAATAATTAGTTAAATAACTATGATTGGATTTTATTGATGCACATCAAAAATATCCACATAAAATCAGTGCATTAACAATTAATCAAAGTGTTATTTATCAACATGTTATTTTAATAATAAACATTTATTTACATTTAAAGTGAGTGTTTGATGTCTTTAGATCATCAAAAATAGAGCTGATAAATATTAAATGATAAAAAAACATCAAAATGAGAAAGGCCGCGTTACCCTGATTGATGTGGCAAAAGAGGCGGGTGTGGGGCAGGCAACCGTCGATCGTTTTTTGAATGGCCGTACTACGGTAAAAGCAAAAACGGCAGAGAAGATTCGTGCGGCGGTAGACAAATTAGGCTATCGCGCGGCGCAAATTGATAAACTCTCGTCTTCTATGTCTACCGCGACAAAACCGCCTGCGGCTGAATTAACGCCTATGCCGCGCCTCGGTTTTATTTTCCCTCCGGTCAATAACAGTATTTATCAGCTATTGATCGATCCGTTGGCCGAGCTGCTTGCCGGGCAGTTTTCAACGGTTTTCGCGCCGCGCATCATTGAATGTGATATTCAGGATTTCGCTGAAGTGAGCGCTGCGATTGAAACCTTGAGCTCGGAAGTAGAATTTCTGGGTATTGTGGCTCTCGATGACCCGACTATCGGGCTCGCGATACAGGCCGCTGCGCAACGAGGGGTAAAAATCTTTACCCTTTTCTCGCCGTTATCTAACAATGGACAGAGGGCGCATATCGGGCTTGATGACCGAAAAGCGGGGCGCAGTGCCGCGTGGGTGGCACAAAGGCTGATGCCCGCAACCTCAAAACTGGCTATTTTTCAGGGCAACAGTCGTTTTCTGTGTCAGGAGAGTTGCGAGATAAGTTTCCGTTCCTATTTTAGGGAGCGCAACGTTGCAGTCGACTATATTGGCCCGCTTAATACTAAAGAAGATGCGCAACATGCCGAGCATCAGACTCACACCATGCTGGCCGAGAATAGCGATATAGGACTCATTTATGCGCCGTGCGGAGGGGTGAAAGGGATTATTCAGGCCGTCACGGACAGTAAACGTAAAGAGCAGATTGCTATTATCTGCCACGGGCCTTTCCCGGGCTGGGAACAGGCGCTGATTGACGAGTCGGTAGACGTGATTATCTATCAGGATATGAAGGAGTTGAGTGAGGCGGTAGTGGCATTGTTAAGCGATCACCCGCTGGAAGATCGGCGTTTGCGTGAACTCGATATTGTGCGTAATGAGGTGCGTTTTTTACCTATCTCGTTTCAGATAAAATTTAGAGAAAATATTTAGCGCGACCTTAAAGACCATCGATTTAAGACAATCGGTTCAAGACGGTCGATTTAAGATGAATGAGAGCAAAAAAAAGCCACCGATTCTCATCGATGGCTTATTTGGGCTTGCTAGGGTCGACGATTTTCACTCATCGACAATTCTCATTAATCGAGAATTTTAAACGCTTACTTTCTACCGATAAGGTAGCCAATCAAGATACCTACGGCACCGGCTACGGCAACGCCTGCATACGGATTGTCTTTTACCTGGTCGCCCACGGTCGCTACGGCATCTTTAGCTGCATAGCTAGCCTGAGAAGCATATTTTTTCGCAGCACCCTTGGCAGAATGATCTGGCGAGTTAGTTGCATCGCCAAATGCTTCTTGTGCGGCACCGGCGGCTTCTTTTACTTTGTCTTGTGCTTGGTTAAACATATGCGCTCTCCTTGTTGATAGTTTTATAAGCCTAGCAGAGAAAAAAAGCTTTGCTTGCCCAGCCGCGAAAACATACGGCTTATCAGACAGATCCTATAAACCGCGTCCTGGTAAAGTCGTGCACGCCGCGTTGTCAGCCATCGCCGCAGGGGCAGTGGTCGGGTATTTAGCATCAGGCGTGATGTAAACCTGCGAGGTCGCGACATAGCCGTCGCTGAAGGTTGCTTCAACGAAGCTCGCCTGCCAGCCCGGGCCGGTGTAATCCAATGGCACATCGACATCATTGTTGGCCGACACGGTCAATTCGGTAGGCTCATATTTAATGCCGCAGGCAAAACGGAAATCACGTGCCGCCGGATTCGTCGCCGTCCAACGCACCACTTTCGCCGGTTTCTCGGAGAATTTAACGTCGAGTTTGCCATTATCAAGCTGAGGATAAGGCGCCGCCGTAACCTGAGGTAAAGGCTTATTATCCTGAATGCGATTGATAAAGCTAATCAGCGACTGTTGGGTAAAATCGATGATGCCTATGTGACCCGTATTTGGCGCAATACGCAGCGATTTAATACCCGGCAGTTTGTCATAATAATAACGGGTGTTATCAGGTACGAAGAAATCATCACCACTGGCATTAATAATGTATTTCGGGATGGCCAATCGAGATTCTCTCGAGGTGCCCATATATGACAACGGATCTTCGATTTGCATTAATTTGGTAAAGTCAGCTTTTTTGGTCTGCTGATCGATATCCTGATTGTAATACGGCGCAAAAGCCACCGGCCAATTACCGCCGTAAGAGCGATACATATTCTGCATGACCTGACGCGTATCGAGCACGTCAATAACGAAAGGCACAATCGCTTCTACGCTAGGGTCGGATATTCCTGCAAGCCAGGTTGCCCAGCCACGTTTAGAGGCACCTGTTACAATAAATTTATTGATGTCATATTTCTTAAGCTCTTTCTTAGCAAGACGAATGCTTTGGGAAATAGTCGCCGCCATTGGCACGTGCAACGGTAATTGCTGACGCTGTACCGGCTCGTCCATAAATAATCTCCAGGTACGAGCAATACTGTCATCTTCAACGCGCGGTTTTCCGTCGTCCTGATAAATCAAATCACGGCTAGGAATAGTTTGCAGTGAAATAACGATGGTATTTGTGGCTTTGGCAACTTCAAGCAAAATGGCGTCGCTGGTGTCGACGGCAATCAGCGCGCGGGTCGATTTTGGATGCGGCGGAATAGCGATCGCGACATTCTCTGTCCACTGGGAAGGCGTTACCAAGCCTGCTGGAGACCAGTTCTGAGAGATCATCTGATAGCGGTTAACTTCGACATCGCCATACATTTCATTGCTCATAAACCAGTATTTTAATGGCTGAGCGGCCAACTGTTGGCGATAGCAGGAAATAACGTCTGAGGATTTGATAGCGCTCTCATCTTTACATACGTTATCAATTGGTGCTGTCTGTGCAAATAAATCGCTGGAAATAAAAATTAGTGACAAGATCACTAAGTTAAGCTTTTTCATCATTCACCCTTGTTTAATGAATGGGTTTTTATTTTTAGAGTTAACGCTTGATGCTCGCATTACTGACCTGCATGACGTCAATCTTCTCTCTGGTGTGGTTATATTAACTGATCTTTGGGTCGATCTACGTCGGCCTCTGGAGAATCAGATTATTACGATAGTGCAAAATAAGAATTATGCGAATTAGATAAATCTTGATTTCATTGGGAAAAAATCTTTTTTCTTTGTTCGCAAACAATCAAACGCCATTCGCTGATAATGAAATGACGTTTCGAATAATTATTTTGTTCTACTTTTTTGCTTTCTTCCTTTGCGTTGCCAAGTATATGGCCGGTATATGAAACATTGCGTGGATAAAACGCACGTTTCCAGGCGGTTTTTAATCGGGCGTAAGATATACGCTAAGGTTACAACAGGCAATGATGAAATTGTAAACTGAGGTATAGCAGGAATGAGCAGAATAATGGCTAGCAATATTTTAATTGCTCCCTATATCACTATTAGGGAGCAAATTAATATTACAGAGTTGTGACAGGAATGTTTATTGCCAAGGTTTAATTAGTTTCAGCTATTAAAGCCATCGGTTATATTTACACTAATAGTGGAAAATAATGGCTTTAAATAGCGACAGGTTAATGTTATGGCTTATTGGCAATTAACAGGGCGCGTCGCGGGGCGGGATAACCTTCCACCGTTTTGCTGCTGTCATTAGGGTCCAAAAACTCGGCCAATGATTCGCTGGTCATCCATGAAGTGCGATGCTGTTCATCGGTGGTGGTTAAACTCACGTCGGCAATACGCACATTCACAAAACCGCATTTAATCAGCCAACCTTTTAACGCCTCGGCGGACGGGATGAAATAGATATTATTCATCTGCGCATAACGATCGCCTGGAACCAGTACCTGCTGGCTATCGCCTTCAATTACGATGGTTTCAAGCACCAGCTCACCGCCGCTGACCAGCTGGTTTTTCAGCTGCAACAGGTGGTCGAGAGGTGAACGACGGTGATAAAGCACGCCCATCGAGAATACAGTATCGAACGCGTTTAATTCAGGCAGTTGCTCGATGCCTAAAGGCAGCAGGTGCGCGCGTTGATCGCCACCGAGCAGTTTACGCACGGCTTCAAACTGACACAGGAACAGCTGCATGGGGTCGATGCCGACCGCAAAATGCGCGCCTGCGCCAATCATTCGCCACATGTGATAACCACTGCCGCAGCCGACGTCGAGAATGGTGCGGCCCGCCAGCGAAGAGATGTGCGGCAGGACTCGGTCCCATTTCCAATCCGAACGCCATTCGGTTTCAATCTCGATGTCATATAAAGAGAAAGGACCTTTACGCCACGGCATCAGGTTGCGCAGCAGATTTTCCATTCCTTCGCGCTGGCCTTTCGGCAGCGGCGACAGCGTATTGGCCGTCACGCCGTGCAGCAAATCAAGCTTTTCGGGTTGCAGCAACGGCAGACGATCGACGGCGTTAAACCACATCTTGAACTTGCCGTGCAGCGACTCTTTCTGCCACGCCGTAAGCTGTGAGGGCAGGGTATTCAGCCACAGGCTCAGCGGGCCTTTGGCAATCGCGCGGTAAAAATCACTAAACTCAATCACACCGCATCTCCGGATTTAATGGCAATCAGCGAGCCAAAGTTAAAGCATTGGAACCAGACTTCTGCATGTTCGAAACCGGCTGCATGTAGGCGCGCTTTATGGGTTTCGACCGAATCGGTCAGCATGACGTTTTCCAGCATTGAACGTTTCTGGCTGATTTCGAGCTCGGAATAGCCGTTGGCGCGTTTAAAATCGTGATGCATGCTGAACAGCAATTCGCCTACGTCGGCATCGTTGAAGCTGAATTTTTCGGATAACACCAGCGCCGCGCCCGGACGCATGCCCTGATAAACCTGATTCAACAAACGCTGGCGATCGGCAGGCGCTAAAAATTGCAGGGTGAAATTCAGTACCACCATCGAGGCGTTTTTCAGCTCGACGTCCAGAATATCGGCTTCGATGACCGTCACCGGCGTATCGGCGCGGAAGGCGTCAATGTGGCGACGGCAGCGTTCGACCATGGCGGGCGAGTTGTCTACGGCAATGATTTCACAGCCCGCAACGTTAATGTTGCGGCGCATGGAAAGGGTGGCGGCACCCAGCGAACAGCCAAGGTCGTAGACGGTGCTGTCGGGTTTAACGAAGCGTTCCGCCAGCATGCCAATCATTGAAATAATATTGGAATAGCCGGGGATCGAGCGCTGGATCATGTCTGGAAAGACTTCGGCGACGCGTTCATCAAACGTCCAGTCGCCAAGCTTGTCGATCGGCGCGGAAAAGAGTTTATCCTGGTTAGTCATAGTGCTGAATGAGACCAAAAAGAGTAAATAGGGGAGCAAAATAAAGCGGATTTGCCATTATGGGGCCGGAGTTTAGCAGATTACGCCCACCCCTGACCCGAAAAAAATGCGCAGCGAGGCGAGGGGATTTAAAACAGTGAATTTTGCTGCGGCCAGTCCGGTTCCGGCGGCAGGTCGGTGAGATGATCGCGCAGCATATGCCACAGCACCTGCGCCTGCGCCTGCTGCGGCGCGTCGCTACAGTCGGGCGAATGAATAAAGAGATAGGGCGAAATTTCCTGCTGCTGCCAGGCGGTCAGCTTGTTAATCCACTGCGCAAACCATTTCTGATTGGCTGTTATGTCGTCGCCGCCGATAAAGCGCACGATGGGCCGTTCGGCGGTGGTAATCGCGTGAACCGGCAGCTGCGGTTTCTTGCGTTTGGCGTCGAGCACGGCGACGGTATCGCTGGTGGCGTGATGCACGGGTCTACTGTCGAGCAGAACCCTATTAATTTGGCGTTCGTGCAAGCCACGATTCAACGCGCGCTCCTCTTCGCCTTTCTCGAAGAACAGCTGATGTCTGACTTCTACGCCGTAATCGAAGCCTTTCGGCAGGCCATCTAAAAAATGCCACAGCCGGTCGAGATGATTGGGAGAAAACGTCGCCGGAAGCTGCAACCACAGCTGTCCGAGTCTATTTTCCAGCGGCGCGAGGCATTGATAAAAGGCGTCAATCTCGTGCTGGCAATTTTGGAGCGCGGCCTTGTGGCTGATGGCAGAGGGGAATTTAAAGCAGAAACGGAAATCGTCGTGGGTCATGTCGCGCCAGCGCTGCACGACCTCGGCTTTCGGCAAGGCGTAAAAGGTGGTATTTCCCTCGACGCAGTTAAAATAACGTGCGTAATCAGCCAGATCGTGCAGACCTATGCTGTTCCACGCGCTGTGATGCCACTGGGGAAGTCCGATATACATGACGCCTCTTTTTCTCAATCTGTTTAAAACGGTTACGCCTAATAGCCTATTAAAAAGTATAGCATTTTCCAATAAAAACGCCGCCCGAAGGCGGCGTGACAGTGTAATGAATTCTTTTCTTCAACTTATTATTGCGGCAGAGCGGCCAGCACTTCTTCCGTTGAACGAACGCGGCCAATGCGCGGGAAGATAAAGTTGATGCTTGAACCATGATGCTCGGCGTTGTGCGCGCTGCATGCATCCTCGGCCACAACCAGCTCGAAGCCCAGTTCCCAGGCGTTACGGGCCGTGGATTCTACACCGATGTTGGTCGAAATACCGGCCAGCACGATGGTTTTAATGCCGCGACGACGCAGCTGCAGCTCGAGGTCGGTGCCGTAGAACGCGCCCCACTGGCGTTTGATGACCAGCAAATCTTTGTCGGTAACGTTAAGCTGCTCCGGGAATTCCCACCAATCTTCAGGCAGGCTAGCCCCACCCATGGAAATATCGGTAGGCTGTTTCAGCGCGTCGTCGAAGGTGGCAGACCAGCCCACGCGCACCATAAATACGGGCGCATTCAGCGCGCTAAAACGGGTTTTCAGCTCGGTGGCTTTATCCAGCACCTGCTGCGCCGTGTGTGGGCCACCGGCAAACGGCAAAATGCCTTTTTGCAGATCGATTAACACCAGCGCGGTCGTTGCAGGATCAATTTGCAGAGATGTATTGTTCTGAGACATGGTGATAGACCTATCAAATAGAAGAGAATTTAACCTCGTACTTGCGCTGCGTCCCTTCAATGGCAATTACTTAGGTCGCTACTTACTTTATTGCTACTGAATTATGGCTACTAACTTATGGCTACTAACTTATGGCTACTAACTTAGGGCTAATGAATACGTTGCTAATTAATGTTTTGCTAATTGCATGGAGACTAACTAAAAAGCATCGATGCAGTTTATGCCAAGCCGCCGTCGCAGGCGGGGAGAAATTTGTTAAATTATGTGTGAGAAGCGCGCAAGACGAATTTCAGGCGTATCAACTGTGCGTTCGCACTTATCCTGTGCGAGAAATTCCTTTATAATGACCGCCTTTTTTCGACCCATATTAATCCGATGCTCACAGGCAGTGAGATCAAAGGGATACCGTTATGCGTACTGAATATTGTGGCAAGCTAAATTCGTCCAACGTTGGCCAGGAAGTGACTCTGTGTGGTTGGATTAACCGCCGTCGCGATCTGGGTGGTTTGATTTTCATCGATCTGCGTGACCGCGAAGGTATCGTGCAGGTGTTTTTCGATCCGGATCAAAGCGCGGCGTACGAATTGGCATCAGAACTGCGTAATGAGTTTTGCGTGCAGTTGACCGGTACCGTTCGCGCACGTCCTGAAAGCCAGTTCAACAAAGAGATGGCCACCGGCGAAGTGGAAGTGTTTGCCAGCTCGTTGAACATTATCAACCGTTCAGAGCCGTTGCCGCTGGACTCCAATCAGGTCAACTCTGAAGAAGCGCGTCTGAAATACCGCTATCTTGACCTGCGTCGTCCGGACATGGCGAATCGCCTGAAAACCCGCGCACGCATCACCAGCTTCGTGCGTCGTTTCATGGACAGCAACGAATTCCTGGACATCGAAACGCCGATGCTCACCAAGGCCACGCCGGAAGGCGCGCGTGACTATCTGGTGCCAAGCCGCGTGCACAAAGGCAAGTTCTACGCGCTGCCGCAGTCTCCACAGCTCTTCAAGCAGCTGCTGATGATGTCTGGCTTCGATCGTTACTATCAGATTGTTAAATGCTTCCGTGATGAAGATTTGCGTGCCGACCGTCAGCCTGAATTTACCCAGATCGACGTTGAAACTTCTTTCATGACCGCCGAGCAAGTGCGTGAAATCATGGAGAAGCTGGCGCGCGACCTGTGGCTCGACATTAAAGGTGTCGATCTCGGCACGTTCCCGAGCATGACCTATGCCGACGCGATGCGCCGTTTTGGTTCCGACAAGCCTGACTTGCGTAACCCGATGGAGCTGGTCGACGTGGCTGACCTGTTCAAAAATATCGAATTCAAAGTCTTCGCCGATCCGGCCAATGACCCTAAAGGTCGCGTTGCTGCCCTGCGCGTGCCGGGCGGAGCTCAGCTGAGCCGCAAGCAGATTGACGAATACGCCAAGTTCATCGAAATTTATGGCGCTAAAGGTCTGGCTTACATCAAGGTCAATGAAGTGGCTAAAGGTCTGGAAGGCATCCAGAGCCCGGTCGCTAAATTCCTGAATGCCGAGCTGCTGAGCGCGCTGATTGAACGCGTACAGGCGCAAGACGGCGACATGATTTTCTTCGGCGCGGCGAGTGCCAAGATTGTGACCGATGCGATTGGCGCGCTGCGTCTGAAGCTGGGTCGCGACCTGAAAATCACCGACGAAAAAGCGTGGGCGCCGCTGTGGGTTATCGACTTCCCAATGTTTGAAGACACCGACGAAGGCGGCCTGACCGCGATGCACCACCCGTTTACTGCGCCGAAAGAGATGACTGCGCAAGAGCTGGCGTCGAATCCGACTTCCGCTATCGCCAATGCCTATGACATGGTGATCAACGGTTACGAAGTGGGCGGCGGTTCCGTGCGTATTCACCGTGGCGAAATGCAGCAGGCGGTATTCAGCATTCTGGGCATTACCGAGCACGAGCAGCGCGAGAAATTCGGCTTCCTGCTCGACGCGCTGAAATACGGTGCGCCACCGCACGCGGGTCTGGCGTTTGGTCTCGATCGTCTGGTGATGCTGTTGACCGGCACCGATAACATCCGTGACGTTATCGCGTTCCCGAAAACCACCGCTGCCGCCTGTCTGATGACCGAAGCGCCAAACTTCGCCAATCCGGCCTCGCTGGTGGAGCTGGGTATCAGCGTGATCGCCAAAAAAGCGACGCCTGATGCAGACGCAGAGAATAACTAATGAGCTATAAGCGTCCCGAGTCGATACTGGTTGTCATCTACGCCAGAAACAGCGGCAGGGTGCTGATGCTCCAGCGGCGTGACGACACGGAATTCTGGCAGTCCGTAACCGGCAGTCTGGAAGACGGTGAGTCACCCGCGCAAACCGCGCAGCGCGAAGTCATGGAAGAGGTCGGCATTGATATTGCCGGCGAAAACCTGCATTTACAGGACTGCCAGCGCTGCGTCGAGTTTGAACTGTTTGCGCACCTGCGCTATCGCTATGCCCCCGGTGTCTCGTGGAATAAAGAGCACTGGTTCTGCCTGGCGCTGCCGGAGGAGCGAGAGATTATCCTGACTGAACATCTGGCGTATCAGTGGCTCGACAAACCGGCAGCCGCCGCGTTTACCAAGTCCCCGAGCAATCAGCAGGCGATAGAAGAGTTTGTTATTTATTAGGTCGGCATCGGCGCCTTTGCAGTAAGGTCAGGGCCAGACCGTTGATTATCTAAAAATGCATTCAGCCTGATTAAGGCTTATGGAGATTTTTTATGGCAGGTCACAGTAAGTGGGCCAATACCAAACACCGCAAAGCAGCACAAGACTCTAAACGCGGTAAAATTTTCACCAAAATTATTCGCGAGCTGGTAACGGCGGCGAAGCTGGGCGGCGGCGATCCGGGTGCCAACCCGCGTCTGCGTGCGGCTATCGACAAGGCTCTGAGCAACAACATGACCCGCGACACGCTGAACCGTGCGATCGCGCGCGGCGTGGGCGGCGATGATGATACCAACATGGAAACCATCATCTATGAAGGTTACGGCCCGGGCGGCACGGCGGTCATGGTTGAATGTCTGAGCGACAACCGTAACCGTACCGTTGCAGAAGTGCGTCACGCCTTCACCAAAACAGGCGGTAATCTGGGGACTGACGGCTCCGTTGCCTACCTGTTTACCAAAACCGGCGTGATCACCTTTGCACCGGGTCAGGACGAAGACGTCATCATGGAAGCCGCGCTTGAAGCCGGTGCCGACGACGTACAAACCTACGACGACGGCGCAATTGACGTTTACACCGCGTGGGAAAGTCTGGGCGATGTTAAAGACGCGCTCGAAGCGGCCGGTTTCAAGGCCGATCAGGCTGAAGTCACCATGATCCCGTCAACCAAGGCCGACATGGATGCCGACACCGCGCCTAAGCTGCTGCGTTTGATCGACATGCTGGAAGACTGTGATGACGTGCAGGAGGTTTACCACAACGGTGAAATCTCCGATGAGATTGCAGAAACGCTGTAATTCTCCTCTCAGCCGGAGGCGCGACGCGCTCGCGTTTTCCGGCTGGCTTTACGGACTCCCTCAGTCCGGTTTGTCTTTTCGCGCTAATCAGGACAAACTTGCCAGCATGTTCGGCACTTCATTTTATGAAACGGTTTTTTATCAAGTCAGCCTGACAAAGAAAAGGTGCAACACGCTATGGCTATCATTCTGGGGATCGACCCCGGTTCACGCATTACCGGCTATGGCATTATTCGTCAGCAGGGTAGACAACTCACGTATCTCGGCAGCGGCTGTATTCGCACGGTAGTCACAGACATGCCTGGCCGTCTTAAGCTAATTTATGCGGGCGTTACCGAAATCATCACCCAATTTCAGCCCGATTTTTTTGCTATCGAATCCGTGTTCATGGCGAAAAACCCTGACTCCGCGCTGAAGCTCGGACAGGCACGCGGCGCGGCGATTGTGGCGGCGGTGAATCAGGATTTGCCGGTATTTGAATACGCGGCGCGACAGGTTAAACAAACGGTGGTCGGCACCGGCGCGGCCGAGAAAAGTCAGGTGCAGCACATGGTGCGCACGTTACTCAAACTGCCTGCCAATCCGCAGGCCGACGCCGCCGACGCCCTGGCTATCGCGATTACGCACTGCCACGTCAGCCAAAATGCGATCCGTTTAAGCACCGATAAGTTGCAGTTAACGCGTGGGCGCATGCGATAATTAAGGCTGGATATCTATCCAGCTCTTTTTTATGATATAAACGATAAAATTTTAGCGACCTCGTCAGCGCGGCTTACGGGGTCAATCCGCAAAGGAAGGTAAATGTGATAGGTCGTCTCAGAGGCGTTATTCTCGAAAAACAGCCCCCGTTAGTGCTGCTTGAAACCAACGGCGTAGGCTATGAAGTACATATGCCGATGACCTGTTTCTATGAACTGCCTGAGCTTGGTCAGGAAGCGGTTGTTTTCACACAGTTTATTGTTCGTGAAGATGCGCAGCTGCTGTACGGCTTCAACGACAAGCAGGAGCGCGCGCTGTTTCGCGAGCTGATTAAAGTTAACGGCGTCGGTCCAAAGCTGGCGCTGGCGATCCTTTCGGGCATGTCGGCGCAGCAGTTTGTCAGCGCAGTCGAAAAAGAAGAAGTCACTACGCTTATCAAGCTGCCGGGTGTCGGCAAGAAAACGGCCGAGCGGTTGGTGGTCGAAATGAAAGACCGCTTTAAAGGGCTGAACGGCGATCTGTTTAATAATCCTACCGATATTTCACTGCCTGCTTCCGCGTCGAAAGCTAAAGAGTCCGACGCTGAAGCCGAAGCTGTGGCGGCGCTTATCTCTCTCGGCTACAAACCGCCTGAGGCGAGCCGCATGATAAGCAAGATTGCCAAACCGGGCGCAGAGTGCGAAACATTGATTAGAGAAGCGCTGCGCGCGGCTCTGTGAGGTTATAGATGATAGAAGCTGACCGTCTTATTTCCGCTGGCGTGGTGAACGAAGAAGAGATTATCGACAGAGCGATCCGCCCGAAAATGCTGTCCGAGTATGTCGGTCAGCCGCACGTGCGCTCGCAGATGGAAATCTTTATTCAGGCGGCCAAGCAGCGTGGCGACGCGCTGGATCACCTGCTGATTTTCGGCCCGCCCGGCCTCGGTAAAACCACGCTGGCGAACATTGTCGCCAACGAGATGGGCGTGAATCTGCGCACTACGTCCGGCCCCGTGCTTGAAAAAGCCGGTGATTTGGCGGCGATGCTGACTAACCTCGAACCTCACGACGTGCTGTTTATCGATGAAATCCACCGTCTTTCGCCCGTAGTGGAAGAGGTATTGTATCCCGCGATGGAAGATTATCAGCTGGATATCATGATTGGCGAAGGTCCTGCCGCGCGTTCAATTAAAATCGATCTGCCTCCTTTTACGCTGGTAGGCGCGACCACGCGTGCAGGCTCGTTAACGTCGCCGCTACGTGACCGTTTTGGCATTGTGCAGCGTCTGGAATTTTATCAGGTTGCCGATTTGCAGCACATCGTGGGTCGCAGCGCCAACTGCCTTGGCCTTGAGTTGTCGGAGGAGGGCGCGCACCAAATCGCCCGTCGTTCGCGCGGTACGCCGCGAATCGCCAACCGTCTTCTTCGCCGCGTGCGTGACTTCGCCGAAGTTAAAGGTGACGGCACGATCAACGGCGACGTGGCTAACGGCGCGCTGGACATGCTTGACGTCGACGCCGAAGGTTTTGACTACATGGACCGCAAGCTGCTGCTGGCGATCATCGATAAATTCACCGGCGGGCCAGTAGGTCTTGATAACCTCGCTGCCGCGATTGGTGAAGAGCGCGAAACTATCGAAGATGTGATAGAGCCTTTCCTGATCCAGCAGGGGTTCATTCAGCGAACGCCGAGGGGTCGTATGGCGACAAACCATGCGTATAAGCACTTTGGCCTAGTCAAACCTGAATAGGTTTCTGAACTGGCGTTCGGCTTAGGTCAAAAGCGTTTTAATTAGATTTGGAATCTAAGGGCAATTTTCTAAGGGATTAGGATCTAGCCTTTAAGTTCAAGTTCAAGTTCGACTGCATGCGCTCCGCTTACTGCGCGGCGGCGCAGACCGCCTCAAGGATGTTCCTAAGCGAACACCCTTGAGAATCCCGCGCTTTTTTTCCAAAGTTGCAACTTGAGGACTAAATTCGTAGATCTTTCCAGAAGCCTCCGCGCGTGGCGTAGGTCGCGCAGCTTCGCCGTTCCCTCATTACGGATTTGAGCCAAACACGTCTCAAATCACTCCATTCAGCGCCGCCCCGATCCCGCCAATTACAGCCCTTAAAGAAAGGGCGGATACTCTTGGGCGGTCAAGGGCCGATCACTCAGACATAAAAATCAAGAAGTTGAAAAAGGCGGATACTTTTCTGCGGTCAAGAACCGATCTTTTTTACAAAATAATTTAAATGGTTGAGTGATCGGATTTTGACCGCCTAAGAGTTATCGGTTTTTCTTTTTAAGCTGTGATTGGCGGGATCAGGGCAGTGCTGAGCGGAGTGGAGGGAGACGTTTTTGGCTCCCGACCGGAGTGAAGGAACCGCAGAGCGGCACGACCTACGCCATACATTGGAGTCACTGGAAAGATCTCCCTTTTTCAGTTCTCAAGTTGCAGCTGTGGAAAAAAAGCTTGGGATTTCAAAGGGCCGAGCGACTGCGGCCCTTTGAGCGGTATGGGCCGCCGCCCATTGAGCGAAGCGAATGAACTTGAATTTAAAAAACCGCTAAGGCTCGGTTTAGCCTCAGCGAGCCCAGTAAGCGAAGCGCATGCTGTTGAACTTTAAAGTTAAAGTTAAGAAATTTGTTTTTTAAAAGTACTTAAAACAAAAAGCGCCGCCGCACACAGCACAACTGATGGACCTGCTGGCGTGTCGTAAAACGCTGACAAGCACAGGCCGCCACTCACCGCTATCATGCCGATCAACACGGCGATTGCTGCCATCTGCTCGGGGGTTTTGGCGAATCGACGGGCGGTAGCGGCGGGAATGATCAGTAAAGAGGTGATGATCAGCGCGCCAACAAATTTCATCGCCAAGCCAATGGTCAAAGCCGTAACCAGCATCAAAACAATCCGTGAGCGCTCGAGGTTGACGCCGTCAACGTGCGCCAGCTCGGGGCTTACTGTCATCGACAGCAAATTACGCCACTGCCAACACAACACGCCAATCACAATCGCTACACCAGAACCAATCATCCAGATGTCGCTCAAGGTCACCGACAGCAAATCGCCGAACAGATAGGCCATTAAATCGACCCGTACGCCAGACATCAAACTCACGACGACAAGACCCAGCGACAGCGCGCTGTGCGCCATAATGCCAAGCAAAGTATCCACGGCAAGATGCGGTTTGCGCTCCAGAACCACTAAAAGCAGCGCGAGTAGCAAGGTTACGGCGATGACGGCATAAAACGGGTTAACGTTTAGCAGTAAACCAAAGGCCACGCCGAGTAAAGAGGCGTGGGCGAGCGTGTCGCCAAAATAGGACATCCGTCGCCAAACGACAAACGAGCCAAGCGGACCCGCCGCGCCAGCCAGTAGAATTCCAGCTAGCCAGCCGGGTAATAACAGCTCAATCATGCGTCGCGACCTCCGGTATTACGCAAAACGATTCTTCCTTGTAAATCATGACGATGATTATGATGGTGACGATAAATCGCCAACTGTTCGGCACCGCGATTGCCAAACATGGCGATGAACTCCGGATGCGTCGACACCACTTCTGGCGAGCCGGAACAGCAAATATGCTGGTTTAGACACAGCACCTCGTCAGTTTTTGCCATCACTAAATGTAAATCGTGCGACACCATCATCACCGCGCAGCCCAGCTCGCAGCGGAGTTTGTCGATGAGATCATAAAGCGCGACCTGCCCGTTAACATCAACCCCTTGAGTGGGTTCATCGAGTACAAGCAGTTGCGGCGAATTTAACAACGCGCGGGCAAGCAGCACGCGCTGATTCTCGCCGCCAGACAATTTTTGCATCGGCTGATCGATAAGGTGCGCCGCCTGCACGCGTTTCAGCGCAGGTAAGATGTCACCACGTTTAACGCCAGGTTTAAGGCGCATAAAACGAGAAACCGTCAGCGGCAGCGTGGTATCCAGATGCAGTTTCTGGGGAACATAACCGATTTTGAGGTCAGGAATTTTAGACAGCGATCCGCTGCTGGGCGCAATCAAGCCTAAAACAACGCGCACCAGCGTAGATTTTCCGGCGCCGTTCGGCCCCAGCAAAGTCAGAATTTTACCGGCTTGCAGCGAAAGCGAAACGTCAGACAGCACGCGGCGCGAGCCATAAGTGACAGAAATATTTTTCAGTGTAGCGAGAGTGGACATGGCAGTTACGTCTTGCAGAACAATTCGAATGTTATAATATTGCGTTTTGGTTCAAATAACCATGAATCAGCGCTAAAAACTTTCTTTTAGTGTGTGTTTAATTCGTCAATTTAACGCCAGGCTCGAGAACGATAAAAATGATTAAGCCATTTATGAAAAAGAATAAAACGATTCTGCTGCGCAATGTTGCGGCCGCCACGCTATTAACCGCCAGCATGTTCTCCTCGGCACAGGCTGCCGTGCTCGCTTCTTTGCGTCCGTTGGGCTTTATTGCCGCCGCCATCGCCGATAACGTCACGCCGACCGACGTCCTGTTACCCGACGGCGCATCGCCGCACGATTACGCGCTGCGTCCGTCTGATTTACAAAAGATGCGCAGCGCCGATTTGCTGGTGTGGGTCGGGCCGGATATGGAAGCTTTCATGGCTAAGTCGGTGGCGCAGCTGCCGCCAAATCGAGTAGTCAATATTTCTGCGCTGCCGGGCGTTGCGCCGCTGTTGTTAACAGGTAACGACGATGACGACCACGCGCACGAAGGCGCCAGCGAGCATCATCACGGCCAGTACAATATGCACCTGTGGCTGTCGCCTGAGATTGCGAAACTGGCGGCGATCGCAATTCATGCAAAATTATTGGAACTAATGCCGCAGAAGAAAGACCAACTAGACGCCAACCTGCGTCAATTTGAAGAGGAATTGACACAAACTGACACAAAGCTTGGTAAGATGCTGCAACCTGTTCAGGGGAAGGGATATTTTGTTTTTCATGATGCCTACGGCTACTTCGAAAAACATTACGGGTTGTCGCCATTGGGCCACTTCACTGTAAATCCTGAAATCCAACCTGGAGCACAGCGACTACATCAAATTCGAACACAGCTGGTTGAGCAAAAAGCGGAATGCGTTTTTGCTGAGCCACAGTTCAGGCCGGCCGTAATTAATGCCGTTGCCCAGGGAACAACAGTGCGTATGGGCACATTGGATCCGCTGGGGAGCGCCATCGCACTGTCCCGGGACAGCTATGTGAACTTCCTGTCACATCTGACCGCACAGTACGTGAGCTGCCTGAAGTAAGCCATAAGGACAGTTACAAGTGCAGCTACTCGCTCGATCAATAGCTCTGGCGTTCAACAATCTTCCTCGACCTCACCGCGTCATGCTGGGGTCGTTAACCGTTGTTACTCTCGCCGTTGCTGTTTGGAAACCCTTTGTATATCAAACTGATCAAGACGGTTACCAGCCAAAACCTATCGCCAAACAGATTATTCTCGATGCCCAGCAGGCGCGAACCCTGCTGCCGGAAGCCAGTGAACCCATCGATGAAGACACGCCTCCCACGGCCGATTTACCTCAAGATGAGCTTGATGATAAAACCGAAAATGAGAAGGGCGTCCACGAATATGTGGTCTCCACCGGCGATACGTTAAGCAGTATTTTAAATCAGTACGGCATCGATATGTCGGACATCTCCGCGTTGGCTACTCAAGATACCGATCTACGTAATTTGAAGATTGGCCAGCAACTTTCGTGGACCGTGAATGACGACGGCGAACTGCAGCGCGTGACTTGGGAAAAATCCCGCCGCGAAACGGTCACCTATGACCGCAGCGGCAACAGCTTCAAAGCGTCGACCGAAATGCTGAAAGGCGAGTGGCAGGACCAAATCCTGAAAGGCACGCTCGACGGCAGTTTCGTCAGTAGCGCCAAAGACGCAGGGCTGACCAGCGCTGAAATTGGTGCGGTAATCAAGGCGTTGCAATGGCAGATGGACTTCAAAAAGCTGCGCAAGGGCGACCAGTTTTCGGTTGTCATGTCGCGTGAAATGCTCGACGGTAAAAGCCAGCAAAGCGAGCTGAGTGGCGTGCATATGCGCAGCGGCGGCAAAGATTATTACGCGATTCGCGCGGAAGACGGCAAATTCTATGACCGTTCCGGTAGCGGATTAGCGCGCGGATTCCTGCGTTTCCCGACCCTCAAACAGTATCGCGTCTCCTCCAATTTCAATCCGCGTCGCCTTAATCCGGTCACTGGTCGCATCGCTCCGCACCGCGGCGTTGATTTTGCCGTGCCTGTGAATACGCCGGTTTTGGCCGTCGGTGACGGTGAAGTGGTCGTAGTGAAAAATGGCGGGGCGGCAGGCAACTATGTCGCTATTCGCCACGGTCGCCAGTATATGACTCGCTATATGCACCTGCGTAAAGCGCTGGTTAAGCCGGGGCAGAAAATCAAGCGCGGCGATCGCATCGCGATGTCGGGTAACACGGGTCGTTCGACGGGTCCACACCTGCATTTTGAAGTGTGGATCAACAATATTGCCGTCAACCCGCTGACCGCCAAACTGCCGCGTTCCGAAGGCCTGAGCGGTAAAGATCTCAAAGATTACTTGGCCACGGTGCGCGAGGTTATGCCGCAGCTTAAAATCTAGTTTTGCTGTCGCTGAACGCCTAAAACGTCAAAATTATCGCCTACTTAACGGTAGGCGATAATTTGCGTTGCCGAGATCATTCATTGCAAAATTATTCACTGCACTTATCATTAGCAGATTGGTTTCACAGGTATTACGAAAAATGCCGGTGAAACATTTACTATGAAAAGTTATGAGTTAACGCATGCCATCAGAAAAAAAATCGACCGTCGAGTTTATTCCGCAGTTCCAGAAAGCCTTTTACCACCCGCGTTACTGGGGCGTGTGGTTGGGCGTCGGTGCAATGGCGGCCATGGCGTACGTTCCTGCAAAAATTCGCGACCCCATTTTGGGCGGAATTGGCCGTCTGGCGGGTAAATTCGCCAAGGGCGCTCGACGTCGTGCGCAAATTAATCTGCTTTACTGCCTGCCCGAACTTTCTGAAGCGCGTCGAGAAGAGATAATTGACGACATGTTTGCCGCCGCGCCGCAGTCAATGGTGATGATGGCCGAGCTGGCCTGTCGCGGTAATCCGCAGAAGCTGCTGAGCCGCGTGCAATGGCACGATCGCCAGATTATTGACGATTTAAAAGCGCAGGGCAGAAACATTATTTTTCTGGTGCCACACGGCTGGGCGGTGGATATTCCGGCAATGTTACTGGCGGCAGAAGGCCAGCCAATGGCGGCCATGTTCCACAATCAAAAGAACCCGCTGACTGATTATCTCTGGAACGCCGTACGTCGTCGTTTTGGTGGCCGCATGCACGCGCGCAACGATGGCATCAAACCGTTTATCAGTTCCGTGCGTCAGGGATATTGGGGTTACTATCTGCCCGATCAGGATCACGGCGCAGAACATAGCGAATTTGTTGATTTCTTCGCGACTTACAAAGCCACGCTGCCCGCAGTAGGGCGATTGATGAAAGTCTGCCGTGCTGAAATCGTGCCGCTTTTTCCGTCTTATAATGGCAGCGAGCATCGTCTGGATATCTACGTTCGTCCGCCAATGTACGATTTAGCCGC
This sequence comes from Rouxiella sp. T17, assembly GCF_036663475.1. Classification (NCBI taxonomy): domain Bacteria; kingdom Pseudomonadati; phylum Pseudomonadota; class Gammaproteobacteria; order Enterobacterales; family Yersiniaceae; genus Rouxiella; species Rouxiella sp. T17. The sequence goes on from NZ_JAWUEA010000042.1 coordinate 71,517, forward strand.
CGCCGATGACGCCGCGATTGCACGCCGCATGAACGAAGAGGTCGAGGTACTGGTTGGGCCGAATCCGGAGCAATATACCTGGATCCTTAAGTTGCTCAAAACCCGCAAGCCCGGCGAAAAAGAGCCTTACTCGCGTGACGAGCTCTATCCACGCAAATAACCTGATTCTTTTGACTCTTAAGTTTGACCCTATAGGTTTGAGCCTATAAAAGAAAAACCGGCCTAGGCCGGTTTTTTTGTTTTCCACGGCAAAGCGCTTTTAACTATTCAACCGTCAGCACGCGCGTGGTATTGGTGGTGCCGGTGGTGCTCATCACGTCGCCCTGCGTCACGATAACCAAGTCGCCAGAAAGCAGATAACCCTTGTCGCGCAGCAGATTTACGGCGTCAACGGCGGCCACTACGCCGTCGTTGTTGCTGTCAAAGAACACCGGCGTCACGCCCCGATATAACGCGGTAAGATTTAATGTGTGTTCATGACGCGACATGGCAAAAATCGGCAGTCCCGAGCTGATACGCGACATAATCAGCGGCGTGCGGCCTGATTCAGTCAGCGAGATAATCGCGCTCACGCCTTTCAGGTGGTTGGCGGCGTACATCGACGACATCGCGATCGTTTCTTCGATATTATCGAATTCAACCTCTAAACGGTGCTTGGAGACGTTGATGCTCGGGATTTTTTCCGCGCCGATACAAACGCGCGCCATCGCGGCCACGGTTTCGGCAGGATATTGTCCGGCCGCCGTTTCGGCAGAAAGCATCACGGCGTCGGTGCCGTCGAGCACGGCGTTTGCCACGTCCATGACTTCGGCACGGGTCGGCATCGGATTGGTAATCATCGATTCCATCATTTGCGTCGCCGTAATCACCGCGCGATTTAAGGTACGTGCGCGACGAATCAATTTCTTTTGAATGCCGACTAATTCCGGATCGCCGATTTCGACGCCCAAATCGCCACGCGCGACCATCACGACGTCGGAGGCCAAAATGATGTCGTCCATGGCGGCGTCAGAGGCGACGGCTTCGGCGCGTTCCACCTTGGAAACAATTTTTGCATGGCAACCGGCATCGCGTGCCAGTCGACGAGCATAATTAAGGTCTTCGCCGGTGCGTGGGAAAGAAACGGCCAGAAAATCAACGCCAATTTTCGCGGCGGTAATAATATCGGCTTTGTCTTTTTCGGTCAGCGCTTCGGCAGAAAGTCCGCCGCCGAGCTTGTTAATGCCTTTATTATTGGAAAGCGGGCCGCCTACGGTGACTTCGGTAAACACTTTGGAACCCGTCACCTCGAGCACTTTAAGCTGTACGCGACCATCGTCGAGCAGCAAAATATCGCCGGGCACCACGTCGTCAGGCAGGCCTTTATAGTCGATGCCGACCTTTTCCTTATCGCCTTCGCCTTTGCCCATGGTGGCATCAAGCAGGAATTTATCGCCGATATTAAGGAAAACTTTGCCTTCCTTAAAGGTCGACACGCGGATTTTTGGACCTTGCAGATCGCCGAGGATAGCCACGTGACGACCCAGTTTAGCCGCGATTTCGCGCACTTTATCGGCGCGAAGCTGGTGATCTTCGGCAGTGCCGTGGGAGAAGTTAAGGCGCACGACGTTGGCACCGGCAGCAATCACTTTTTCGAGATTATTATCACGGTCCGTTGCGGGGCCGAGGGTGGTGACGATTTTAGTTCTTCTGAGCCGTCTGGACATGCCTTTCTCCGTTGACTTGTGAAGCAGAGTGTTGCCGAGGTGTTTAACAACATTGTAACAAATTAGAAAATATAAAACATCCGTTTACAGGTTCGCGTTATTCAAATCGTCTAGGAGCTGATACACCTTTATCAAAGCGCGAATCTCGCAGCGACTCTTTGACCCGTTTCAGGTTGTCCCGAAACTTGGCGCCGCGACGCAGGGTAAAGCCGGTCGCCAGCACGTCAATCAGCGTGAGCTGGGCCAGACGCGAGATCATCGGCATATAAACGTCGGTATCTTCGGGCACGTCGAGCAGCAGCGAAAGCGTGGCTTCTTGAGCCAACGGCGTGTTGCGCGAGGTGATGGCAATTACCGTGGCATCGTTTTCGCGTGCAAGATGTGCAAGCTCGACTAAGTTTTTTGTGCGGCCCGTGTGAGAAATCAACACAACCACGTCACCTTCGCCCGAATTCATACAGCTCATACGCTGCATTACGATATCATCAAAATAGATAACCGGAATATTGAAGCGGAAAAACTTGTTCATCGCATCATGAGCGACCGCGGCCGACGCGCCAAGGCCGAAGAAAGAGATTTTTTTGGCCTGCGTGAGCAGATCGACCGCGCGATTGACGGCGGCGATATCGAGCGTGTTTTTTACCTGCTCGAGGCTGGCCATCGTCGATTCAAAAATTTTTGTGCTGTAGGCCTCAACGCTATCGGTTTCTTCAACGTTGCGGTTTACGTAAGGGGTGCCGTTAGCCAGACTTTGCGCCAGTTGCAGCTTAAAGTCAGGAAAACCCTTGGTCTCGAGGCGGCGGCAAAAACGATTAACGGTTGGCTCACTCACGTTAGCCATCTTGGCCAACGTCGCGATACTGGAGTGGATGGCAGTTTGGGGATCGGCAAGGATGACTTCAGCAACTTTTCTTTCAGACTTGCTGAGGATATCCAAAAAGCCGAGAATTTTTTCCAGCGTATTCATGGGCGATCACTCAATAGGTTTCATCGATTTCAACGAAAAGGAGAAATCATGTCAGTTTGATGAAAATATACTACGGCGCTGAACGCGGTGGCAGAGACAATCTGGTGAAATCCAAGCTTTTTTTCCCAGAACATGACACAGGTCTAAGTTTCAATATGGTAATTAATGCTCAAATTTGTCATAAAATTACATCAGATGCTGATTATAGGTTAGCCGATTTGGCGAACTTGGCACAATCATCAAGCCTCTGTGACTATCTATGACAAAGCTTGTGGTTTTTTATTCATTTATTAATGCCTTAGATCTTGGTTTACTGCCTCTGCCCGATCAGAGTACATTGTTGCTGAAATTCGAATTCTGTTGAAATAAAATTACAATTTACCCAACACCTTCGTGGCGCGAGAGCTTCCCGCTCAGTTTCACGATAAAAAAGGGTATTCCTGCTCTAAGGAGAAGAACATGGCGGTAAACCAACCAGCCCAGGCGTGCGACCTGGTTATTTTCGGTGCTAAAGGCGACCTCGCACGCCGTAAGCTGTTACCTTCCCTGTATCAGCTGGAAAAAGCTGGACATATACACGACGATACCAAAATTATCGGCGTAGGCCGCGCCGAGTGGGACAAAGCGGCGTACACCGAGGTGGTGAAAGAAGCGCTGACCACCTTTATGAAAGAGAAGCTGGACCCGACACTGTGGGAAAAGCTGAGCGGCCGTCTGGAATTCTGTAATCTTGACGTCAACGACCTCAAGCATTTCGATCGTCTGGGCAAAATGCTCAACACCGAAACGCGTACCACCATCAACTACTTTGCGATGCCGCCAAGCACTTTTGCCGCTATCTGTAAGGGGTTGGGCGAAGCTGGCCTGAATAAAGAGCCTGCGCGCGTCGTGATGGAAAAACCGCTGGGTACCGACCTGAAATCCTCTCAGGAAATCAACGACGGCGTGGCCGAGTATTTCAACGAGACTCAGGTTTACCGTATCGACCACTATTTGGGTAAAGAGACCGTTCTGAACCTGCTGGCGCTGCGTTTCGCCAACAACCTGTTTGTTTCCAACTGGGACAATCGCACCATCGATCACGTGCAGATTACCGTGGCGGAAGAGGTCGGTATCGAAGGCCGTTGGGGTTACTTCGATCAGGCGGGTCAGATGCGCGACATGATCCAGAACCACCTGCTGCAAATCCTGACCATGATTGCGATGTCGCCACCGGCGGATCTCTCCACCGACAGCATTCGTAACGAAAAAGTCAAAGTCCTCAAGTCACTGCGTCGTATTGATCAGTCCAACGTGCGTGAAACCACCGTGCGCGGCCAATATACTTCTGGCTTTGTGCAGGGCAAAAAAGTGCCGGGCTACCTTGAAGAAGAGGGCGCGAACAAGAACAGTAATACTGAAAGCTTCGTCTCTATTCGCGTAGATATCGACAACTGGCAGTGGGCGGGCGTGCCTTTCTACCTGCGTACCGGCAAGCGTCTGCCAACTAAATGCTCAGAAGTAGTGGTTTACTTTAAAACCCCAGCGCTGAATCTGTTTAGCGACTCTTACCAGCAGCTGCCGCAGAACAAACTGACCATTCGCTTGCAGCCAGACGAAGGGATTGAAATCGAAGTTCTGAACAAAGTGCCGGGCCTCGAGCACAAGCACCGTCTGCAAACGACCAAGCTTGATCTGAGCTTCTCCGAAACTTTCAACGAACAGCACATTGCCGATGCCTACGAGCGTCTGCTGCTTGAAACCATGCGTGGGATTCAGGCGCTGTTTGTTCGTCGTGACGAAGTTGAAGAAGCGTGGAAATGGGTCGATGGCATAATGAATGCCTGGTCTGCCGAAAACGAAGCGCCTAAGCCTTATCAGGCGGGCACGTGGGGACCTGTTGCCTCGGTGGCAATGATTACCCGTGATGGCCGTTCATGGAACGAGTTCGGCTAATCCACCGTCTTTTACAGGCTCGTCAGGACTAAGGGGCACTACCATGGCCAATTTCGTCGAATTTCCCGGTGCAGCGGCGCTAAACCAAAATCTGGCCGGAAAAATGGCTGACGCATTGCGCCAGGGCATTGCGGAACGAGGTCAGGCCACGCTGATTGTCTCGGGGGGCAGAACGCCGCTCGAGCTGTTCAGGCAGCTTTCACGACAAGAGCTGGACTGGCAGCGCGTCACCATTACTCTCGCCGATGAGCGCTGGGTGAATCGTGACCACGGATCAAGCAATGAAAAAATGGTGCGCAACAGTCTGTTGCAGGGCGAGGTGGCGAAAGCCACCTTTATTGCGCTGAAAAATGAGGCTGAAACGGCGACAGAAGGTCAGGCACGCACGGAAGAGGCGCTGGCCGCTTTGCCGCTGCCTGCCGATGTCACCGTGATGGGAATGGGCGATGACGGTCATATCGCCTCGCTGTTTCCGGGCAGTGCAACATTGCCTCAGGCATTGGACCTGCAAACGACGCGGCGCTGCGTGGCTATAACGCCTATCACCGCGCCCCTTGAACGCATGACGCTGACGTTGCCGGTTATTCTCGACAGTCGGCGGATCTATTTACTGTTGGCCGGTGAATCCAAACGCGAAGCTTACGAGCGGGCGGAAAAAGGCACCGATCAAAATGACATGCCCGTAAGGGCACTCTTGAATCAGCAACAGACACCGGTAGAGGTTTACTGGACCGCCTAGCGGGCATAAATGGAGACAAAGATGAAGAACTGGAAAACAAGCGCAGAACAGATCCTGACCTCGGGTCCGGTGGTTCCGGTCATAGTAATTAACAAGCTGGAACATGCGGTTCCGCTGGCGAAAGCGCTGGTGGCTGGCGGTGTGCGAGTGCTGGAAGTCACGCTGCGTACCGAGTGTGCGCTCGAGGCTATCAAGGCTATCGCGCGTGAAGTGCCAGAGGCGATTATTGGCGCGGGCACTGTGCTGAATCCTGAGCAGCTAGCGGAGGTTACGGCCGCGGGCGCACAGTTTGCGATCAGTCCGGGTTTAACCGACGCGCTGCTCGACGCCGCCAACAGGGGATCTATCCCGCTCATTCCGGGTATTAGCACCGTTTCGGAGCTGATGCTGGGGCTTGATGCGGGTCTGCGTGAGTTCAAGTTCTTCCCTGCGGAAGCCAACGGAGGCGTGAAAGCCCTTCAGGCAATTGCGGGTCCGTTCCCGCAGGTGCGTTTCTGCCCAACGGGCGGCATTACAGCGGGTAACTATCGCGATTATCTGGCGCTGAAAAGCGTGCTGTGCATCGGCGGTTCGTGGCTGGTGCCTGGTGATGCGCTCGAAAGCGGCGATTACGCGCGTATTACCGATTTAGCTCGGGAAGCCGTGGCGGGTGCCAAAGGCTGATTGTGTAGGGCGTTAGCGAGTAAATAGTCAGATATAAAGCCTCCCAATAGCGATATTGCGGAGGCTTTTTTATGACTATTTTTTCAAAACATCGAGTCAGAATATCTTTTCAAAGTGGCTAAATGTGGGACAGATTCTCTCGCTAGAACATTTTATTTTTATTAAAGTTGTAATGTTTGGTTAAACATCATTGAGATAAAAAGCAAATTAATGAATTAATTCCAATATTGGAATGCATGCGTTTATAGAGGCAGGCTTTCGCTCACGACTAGAATTAGATTATTAATCATTAAAATTGATATTAGCGGCGTGCTTAAGCTGCTATTCAAGCTTGAGCTTAATATTTATAACTAAAGTGAGAACAAAATGACCGCATCCCATAAAACAACTTTTCCTGATGTTATTATCGGTGTCGATAAAATAGCTCCTCGTATTCTCAGGCCCTCTGTTGACGACAATGGAGTAACAAGCGTAGAAATTATTTGGGAGCCTAAAGAAGGGGACGAAAGCCTTAAGAGTAGCTATACCGATGTGAAAAGAGTGACTATAAACGGCATCGATTCAGTATTGGTTACGCGCACCAAAAAGCAGCCTCATGTAATGGCAATAAATTACCATACTCGTTCAACATATTGGAGTGAGAAAGGGAATGATTTATCAAAGTTGCAAGGAGGGGTACATACGGCCACGTATGTAGATAGTCCTGTTGGCCATGGAAGCATCGCGGTTGGTATCCCTTTTTCCAAAGATACTGTAGAAGCTAAGGGGAAGTTTACCAATATGATGTATATCAATATCAAAGATAAAAGGGCAATTGAATGTGATTTCCAAGATAATCATGCATCATTATGGATTGATAAAGGTGATGGTCTCGGGGGCGGTATCCTTTGGGCCGTAGGACGCGATACTCCGCAAAACGCGAAAAATGCTAAGCAAGGTAAATGTATTCTGAGGGGATATTATCCTTCGGAAGATGGAGATATTAATCCTCGCCCGCGTAATACTGACGATATCATTTTAGTTGACTCGCCCGAAGAACTTACCTATATGAATCAAAAAGGTTGGTATGAGAGTCCACATGATATTACTCGTCGCGATATAAATACGCTCTGGATATCAACCGAATCCAGGGTCGTTGCTTATAACTTTTTAACAAAAAAACTTTCCTGATATCAAACTCTTTAATTTTAGCGGATAGAGAAAAGAGTGACACCCTTGAAAAACATCCTTCAGCGACTAATCTAAAAAGCTTAAATTGTAAGCGCGACTTTATTCTTTACACTCAAACAATGGGTGAAAGCTCAGATACTGACTCTTTCTGTATTGTTTTTGGAGGTCGGAAATACGTTTTCAAGATGGAAAGTAGAATTTATAAAGCTCGCTGGGCTTAGATCAATAATTGATTTGTTGTTTTTTAAATAACGCACTTAAATTGGTGTGTAAATTTGAGGCACAAAGCTTATTGCCCTGTGCCTCTATTTTACTGAATCGGCATAAATTAAAGCGCAGCTACAACCTTAATTTCGACTTTATATTTCGGATTCATCAGCTTGGCTTGAACGGTGCAACGTACGGGCGCATTGCCCGGTGAAACCCACGCGTCCCACGCTTCATTCATGGCGGCGAAATCATTGCCGTCGACCAGAAAAATAGTCGCATCCAGAATTTTGCTCTTGTCCGAACCGACTTCACGCAGCGCGGCATCAATAATCGCTAACGTCTCGGCAGTTTGATCTTTGGCGTTGGCATCCAGATTTTCGGGGACGCTGGTGTAATAAACGGTCTGGTTGTGAACCACGATATCTGACATGCGGTGTTCGGGTCTAATACGTTGAATTGACATAAAGAGTGCTCCTGAAAGTCGCTGTTTTAATGATGGCAGACAGGGTAGCACATCATTCAACGACAATGGACCTACAGATGATGGTGGTACGACAGGGCAAGGATTGGCATAATCAGCGCTGAATTTATAATACTGGGTTTAGCGTGATAGACGATTTCGCAACAGACGGCGCATTGGCGCAGAAAATTGAGGGCTTCAAACCCCGTGAACCACAGCGTCTGATGGCGAATGCCGTTGCTTTGGCGATACAAAACAAGCAGGGGCTGGTCGTCGAAGCCGGAACGGGAACCGGTAAAACTTACGCCTATCTTGCGCCCGCGCTGCGTTCGGGCAAGAAAGTCATTATTTCGACCGGATCCAAGGCCCTACAGGATCAGCTCTATTCCCGCGATTTACCAAAAGTGGCCAGCGCCCTGAAATTCAAGGGAAAATTGGCGCTGTTAAAAGGGCGTTCCAATTACCTTTGCCTCGAACGTCTCGATCAACAGTCGATGACGGGCGGCGAACTGGCAAGTCAGTCGTTGAGCGATTTAGCGCACCTGCGCAGTTGGTCGGCCAAGACGGAAGAGGGCGATATCAGCACCTGTAACGTGGTGGCTGAAGATAGCTACGTCTGGCCGCTGGTAACCAGCACCAATGATAATTGCCTCGGCAGCGATTGCCCGATGTATAAAGAGTGTTTCGTGGTCAAGGCGCGCCGCAAGGCGATGGACGCCGACGTCGTTGTAGTCAATCACCACCTTTTTATGGCCGACATGGTGGTCAAAGAGAGCGGATTTGGCGAACTGATCCCGACCGCCGACGTGATGATTTTCGACGAAGCGCACCAAATCCCGGACATTGCCAGTCAGTATTTCGGTCAGCAACTGACCAGCCGTCAGCTCATTGATTTGTCTAAAGATATTACCATCGCCTATCGCACCGAAGTGCGTGATTCGGCGCAGCTGCAAAAAAGTGCCGATCGCCTAGGCCAAAGCGCGATGGATTTTCGTCTCGCGCTCGGCGAGCCCGGTTTTCGCGGTAATCTGCGCGATGTATTAAGCGATAATTCTATTCAACGCGCGCTGGTGCTTTTAGACGATGCGCTCGAGCTTTGTTATGACGTAATGAAACTGTCGCTCGGGCGCTCTGCGTTGCTCGACGCTGCGTTTGAGCGCGCCACGCTGTATCGTAATCGTCTAAAACGCCTTAAAGATGTCAACGTGCCCGGCTTCAGCTATTGGTACGAGTGTAATTCCCGCCACTTTGTGCTGGCGCTGACTCCGCTTTCGGTTACCGACAAGTTTCGTGAATTAATGAACGACAAGCCGGGCGCGTGGGTATTTACCTCTGCGACGCTGTCAGTGAATGAAAAGCTCGAGCATTTCACCGCGCGACTTGGTCTTGACGCAGCCGAAACGCTGCTGCTGGCGAGCCCTTTCGATTACGCCAATCAGGCGCTGCTTTGCGTGCCGCGCTATTTGCCTTCACCTAACGAACGCGGCGGATCGCGTCAGCTGGCGCGCATGCTGCGACCCGTTATCGAAGCCAATAAGGGGCGCTGTTTTTTCCTCTGCACCTCGCATCAGATGATGCGCGAGTTGGCCGAAGAGTTTCGCGCCAGCATGACTTTGCCCGTGCTGGTGCAGGGTGAAACCAGCAAGGGACAGCTGTTAGCGCAGTTTGTCGAAGCCGGTAACGCGTTATTAGTAGCGACCAGCAGTTTTTGGGAGGGCGTTGACGTGCGCGGCGAAACGCTGTCGCTGGTGATCATCGATAAACTGCCGTTTACCTCCCCCGACGATCCCTTGCTTAAGGCGCGTATCGAAGATTGCCGTTTACGCGGCGGTGATCCGTTCAATGAGGTTCAACTGCCGGACGCGGTGATCACTCTGAAGCAGGGCGTAGGGCGACTCATTCGCGATACCGACGATCGCGGCGTGATGGTCATTTGCGACAATCGATTAGTCATGCGCCCGTACGGCGAAGTATTTCTCAACAGTTTGCCGCCAACGCCGCGTACGCGCTCAATCGACGAGGCAATCAGGTTTTTGCAGCAGCGCTAATATGTTATTATACGGCGCATAATTATTAATATTTCCCGCCTGAGGTTTGGCATGTCCACGCGAATTTTAGCAATTGATACGGCGACCGAAGCCTGCTCCGTTGCGTTATATAACTCGGCTACCGCCGCTGAAAACGGCGAAACGCTGGCTCATTTCGAGCTTTGCGCTCGCGAACACACTCAACGTATTTTGCCGATGGTGCAACAGATCCTTGCCGAAGCAGGGTTGAGTTTAAACCAACTCGACGCATTGGCTTTTGGCCGCGGTCCGGGCAGTTTTACCGGCGTGCGAATTGGCATCAGCGTGGCACAAGGGTTGGCGTTTGGCGCAGAATTGCCCGTCTTGCCTATCTCTACGCTGCAAACCATGGCGCAAGGTGCTTATCGCAAAACGGGTGCCGAGCGCGTGTTGGCGGCTATCGATGCGCGAATGGGTGAAGTTTATTGGGGTGAATATGTTCGCGACGCCGACGGCGCGTGGCATGGCGAAGCTTCCGAAGTGGTGATTAAACCTGAACAGCTGAGCGAGCAATCTTTTGCGCTCAGTGGCCGTTGGGCGACCGTCGGTACCGGCTGGCAGACCTATCCGCAGCTTATCGATTCAACTGCCGTTGAACTTAACGAAGGTAATATCTTACTGCCAGAAGCGGAAGATATGTTACCTCTCGCGCTGGCGGCGTGGCATCGCGGCGTCAGAGTGAGTGCCGACCAGGCTGAACCGACCTATTTACGTAATGAAGTCACCTGGAAAAAGCTGCCTGGCCGATAAGCAGCGGCAACTTGTGTTTGTATTCGTTGTCGAAGTAGATAATGTCCCTAGGGGTTGTTCTCATGCGTGCAGTCTTCATGAATAAGAAAATCACAAGTTCTCAATCAACAAGCTCTCAACCAATAAGCTCTCAAGCAATAAGTAAGGCATTCAACCGTAAAACATACGTCGCGCTTACCGTTGGCCTGAGCGTATTACTGCTTTCCGGCTGTGTTACGGTTCCTGACGCCATTCGTGGTACCACGGCGACGCCCCAAATGGACTTGGTTGCGGTGCAAAGCGCGCCGCAAATTTATGTGCATCAGGAAGCGCGATTCGGTGGCCGAGTTATTTCGGTCACCAATGATAAAAACACCACCCGTCTTGAAATCGCCACGCAGCCGCTCGACTCTGCCGCGCGACCGCTGCTGGCCTATCCTTCGGTGGGTCGGCTGTATGCCTATTACAACGGCTTCCTTGATCCGGTGAATTATAAAAATCAGCTGGTGACAGTGGTGGGGCCAATTACCGGCTCCGAAAATGGCATGATCGGTCAGGCGTCTTACCGTTTCGTTACGGTAAATATAAACAGCCTCAAACGCTGGCGTGAAGTTAAAGAAGTGGTCTCACCTCCTCAGCCGATAGGGCCGTGGGGATGGGGCGGACCTTACGATCCACGTTGGGGGCGAGGATTTGGCCCGACATGGGGCGGTTGGTATGACAACACGCCGGCAAGGGTTGAAACCTTCGTAACCGAATAACCGATCGATCCATAAACCGCTGGTGAATGCTCCTTCACAACGCCGTTTTATTCCAAGCGGCTACCATTGAAAAGCGACGTTACCGGCAGTTAAAATACTTTCTCTATTACACCCTAGAAATGCGTATCATTAATAGGGTAAATAGTCTCTAGGCGGGATCTCGTTCCCGCCTATTATCCCGCCAAATAATGTTGACCTTTATCAAGCTTTAATTAACTACTGGCGACCTCATCACGTTTCAAAGCGATTTTCTGTAATACTGTGAGTGAACCTGCATACTTTTTACAAACCACGCAGGCTAATATCCACTATCACAGGAACGTGAAATGAATAAAAACCCATATAAAGATATGATGCTACCTGTTTCATGGAGCACGGTAAGCATTTCTCCGGAAGATACGCAAAACTCAACGGACTTCTTCTTTGGTCTTCATTTTGAATATCGACTTGATGAAGGAGAAATATTGCCATCAGCCGAGGATATAATCGTAACCCTGGATATCAACACCGCGAGAATTATGATCGAGAACCTTCAGTCATGGGTAAGTCATATACAAAGCGGTACATCTATACCTTATGGTCTAATGAGCCACTAATCTATTCATCTTAATATTGTTGGTAATAAAACAGTCATTTTTACAGGATTTACATACACACCTACATAAAATGCAGCTATTTATATGCGTTTACCTAACTGGCGGCTTCTTGCCGCCTTTTTATCGGGTTGAACAAATCTATTAGTGCGGCGAATAACAAATAAAGATCTATCATAAAAATATATATATTGATCAAGAAATAAAAAGGCCAGCCCGAAAGCTGGCCAATGTATGTAAACGGGTGCTTTATGATCGTTACCCAAGAACACGGGCGGCAGCGTACACCGCCCGCTTTCAGTGTTACCTCACAGCTTCACAGGCCAGATAGGCCGCCACCTCCGTGCTCTCGTTCTTAAACTGCAATTCACAAAGCGTATTTTGTGTTATTAAGACAATAAGAGACAGAGTTAAACAGATAAGTAATGAAACAGCGAATATCAATTTGTATGGCATTTTTGCACCTTTTATCTTGCAATTAAGCAAGTGAGGCGCTACCTTAATGTTTCGGGTATTAAGAGTAGCGCCCCCGGATTGTTTTATAAAAACGATTCGGGGCTTTTCTCTCTCTATCCCTAGCATAATACATTTATCTATTATGAATTATTAAACATCTAATAAACAGTAATCATTTAATAAATAGTTAACTATCGTAGTAAATAAAAATTGCTCGGAATAGAACGATCCGAGCACCCGCAAAGACTATATCGGAGTTTTATAGTAAAGTCTTAAGAATTATGTTTTGTTTAAAAATATTCAAATTAAACGCAAGGCATTAATAATGAGAGTAATAAAAGGGTTGAGTTAATTGAAAGTGCGTTATATATTCACGTTATCGGATTAATTAACTGGAAGCAGTAAGTTATTTTACACGTTTTATAGGTGAGTATTTTAAATTTGCACGGTAAGCTATATTTAACAACAAAAACATTTAACATCCAAAAGATTTAATGTCCAAAAGGATTTAATAACGACACGATTTAATAACTATAAGCTTCAATAACGACAAAGCGTTAATAGCCACAAAGTTCATAAGCATTATTCCCAAAATTCGCATCCATTAGCCTCAACCGCTATACTTTACATCGTTATATGGCAAAGCAGGGAAGCCGTGCTAAGCCTTGTAACTTTCCTCCATGCATTCAGTGTTCAAGCTAAATTTAGTGACGCGGCTCTCAACCTGCAGATTGTTTGAAAACGCGCTGGTAAGATGAGTTAAAATATTGTTAATTGCATGGTAAAAGTGTGCCATTGAGAGCGCATTGAAAAAAGAGATCAGGAGCTATCCCTTGGAAAAAGTCTGGCTAAAACGTTACCCTGCGGATGTTCCTGAGAACATCGACCCCGACCGTTACAGCTCATTAATCGAGATGTTCGAAAACGCCGCGTTGAAATATGCCGACAGTCCGGCGTTCATCAATATGGGCGAAGTCATGACCTATCGGAAACTAGATGAACGCAGCCGCGCCTTCGCCGCCTATTTGCAACACGGATTAGGTCTGCAGAAGGGCGATCGTGTGGCCCTGATGATGCCCAATTTGCTGCAATATCCGATTGCCCTGTTTGGCGTACTGCGAGCAGGCATGATTGTTGTCAACGTAAACCCGCTTTACACCCCTCGCGAACTCGAACACCAGCTTAAAGATAGCGGCGCCAGCGCGATTGTCATCGTGTCCAACTTTGCCAACACGCTGCAAAAAACCATCGCCAACACGCAGATTCAGTACACTATTATCACCCAGATGGGCGACGAACTCTCTCCTGCGAAAGGCGCGCTAGTGAATTTCGTGGTGAAATATGTCAAAAAGTTGGTGCCTAAATATCATCTGCCTGACGCGATTTCTTTTCATCAGGCGATAAAAAAAGGCCTGCGCCTGAATTACAGCAAGCCCAACGTGATTAATGATGATATTGCGTTTCTGCAATATACCGGCGGCACCACCGGACTGGCAAAAGGGGCGATGCTGACCCATCGTAATATGCAGGCCAATCTCGAACAGTGTAAGGCCGCGTATGGCCCGATGCTTAAACCCGGCCACGAAACGGTCGTCACGGCGCTGCCGCTGTATCATATATTTGCTCTTACAATTAACTGCATGTTTTTCATGGAGCTGGGCGGGCGCAGCCTGCTTATCACCAATCCCCGCGACATTCCGGGCATGGTGAAAGAGATGTCGCGCTATCCTTTTACTGCCATCAGCGGCGTGAATACATTATTCAATGCGCTGCTTAATAATGATGAATTTAAAAAGCTCGATTTCTCCAACCTTAGACTTTCTGTCGGCGGCGGGGCGGCGGTGCAAAAATGTGTCGCCGAACGTTGGCAGGAGCTTACCGGTTTACACCTGCTTGAAGGCTATGGATTAACCGAATGCGCGCCGTTGGTGACAGGCAATCCCTACGATCTCAAACGTTATAGCGGCAGCATCGGCTTGCCAGTGCCTTCCACGGACGTTCGTTTAGTCGATGAAAACGGGCAGGATGTCGCGCCAGGCGAGGCCGGAGAGCTTCTAGTGAAAGGCCCGCAGGTGATGCTCGGTTATTGGCAACGTGCAGAAGCGACCGATGAAGTGTTAAAAGAGGGCTGGCTCTCCACCGGAGATATCGCTACAGTGGACGAACAAGGTTTTATACGCATCGTCGATCGCAAAAAAGATATGATTTTGGTGTCCGGATTCAATGTTTATCCTAACGAAATCGAAGAGGTCGTGTCGCAGCATCCGAAAGTGCTGGAAGTGGCGGCCATAGGCGTACCAAGTCAGTCGACGGGCGAAAAGGTCAAAGTTTGTGTCGTCAGGCGCGACCCATCGCTAACCGCCGAAGAGCTGCTCGAACATTGCCGCCAAAACTTGACTGCCTATAAAGTGCCAAAAATTGTCGAGTTCCGCGATGAGCTACCAAAATCTAACGTCGGCAAAATTCTGCGTCGTGAACTGCGAGACGAAGTAAAAAATAGCGCGTCATCTGATCAAAAAAATGCGGCCTAACGTTTTTGCTGCAATAAAATATTTCGCTTCGCTGCAATAACTGTTTCGCTTCACTGCATCAAAGTATTTCGCTTCGCTAGAACAGAGAATTGCGCTTCGCTGCAACAAGGTTTTTCGGGTTTAAACAGAAGGTTTTTCGGGTTTAAACAGATAGTATCGCTGTAAATAGCATCAACTGAAGGCCGCCTTCACTCAACGCCGGATTAAGTCCGGCGTTTTCGCGTTATAATGCAGGTAACGCGAATCACTAACGACCATTTTCACGCCCGGCGGCAGCATCCAAGCCGAACCGGTTTCTAACAGCGAAAAGAGAAAAAGCTTTGAATTATCAGTTAATTGTTAGCAATGAAGAGTTGGCGCAGGTTTGTCAGCAAGCACAACAGTTCAGCCAGATTGCGCTTGATACCGAATTTGTCAGAACCCGTACTTACTATCCGCAGCTGGGCCTGATCCAGCTTTTCGATGGCGAAAACCTGACGCTGATTGACCCTTTGCCCATTACTGCGTGGCAGCCTTTCATCGATCTGCTGACTAATCAAAACGTGGTGAAATTCCTGCATGCGGGCAGCGAAGACCTCGAAGTGTTCCTGAATGCTTTTGGCGTGTTGCCTACGCCGTTTATCGATAGCCAAATTTTGGCCGCCTTTAGTGGTCGTCCGCTTTCCTGCGGCTTTGCCCGATTGGTCGCCGAAACCACTCAGATTGAATTAGATAAAAGCGAATCTCGTACCGACTGGATGGCGCGTCCGCTCACGCAAAAACAGTGCGATTACGCAGCTGCCGACGTGCTTTACCTGTTGCCGCTTGCCCGTCAATTGGAGCAGGAAACCCTCGCCGCTGGCTGGATGGACGCTGCGCTCGACGAGTGTTTGGCGCTGTGCCGCCGTCGTCAGGAAGTGCTGCAACCCGAGTTGGCCTATCTCGAAATTGGCAACGCGTGGCAGCTGCGCCCGCGTCAGCTGGCCGTGCTGCAAAAGTTGGCGTCGTGGCGTTTGATTCAGGCGCGTCAGCGTGATTTGGCGGTCAACTTTGTGGTGCGCGAAGAGAACCTGTGGCAGGTGGCGCGTTATCAGCCGCATTCCCTCGGCGAGCTTGAAGCGCTGGGTTTGAGCGGTCCTGAAATTCGCTATCATGGCCGCACATTATTGGCGCTGGTGGTGGAAGGCGAAGCGGTTGAAGACGACGCGTTGCCTGCGCCAATTCCAAATCTCATCGATCAGCCGGGTTACAAGAAAATCTTTAAAGAGATTAAAGCTCTGATTCAAACCGTGAGCGAAGAAACGGGACTGAGCGTTGAGCTGCTTGCCTCGCGTCGACAGATAAATCAGCTGTTGAACTGGCATTGGAAACTCAAGACCAAAGAGCATGCGCCCGAGCTGGTGAGCGGCTGGCGTGGCAAACTGTTGGCTGAAAGGCTGGCGGTGGTGCTCGAACAGGCGTAACTTTCGCCGCAGTAATTCCCTTGGTAAAACCCCCTGTGCAAGGCAGGGGGATGATTGTCATTTCTATAATGCCACGCTGGCAAAATGCCCCGGATACTCCAGCATGTCGGCGACCACCACTAAATTCTCTTCACAAATCGCCCGCGTATTCGCGCCTCCCAGACACAATCGCAACGCGTCAGGCGGATTGTTATCGGTGCTAAACGCCGCGCTCGACACTGCACTGACCCCTTGTTCACGCAGTTTTACCGCCACGTCAGAGGGATTCCAACCTTGCTGTTTCGGCAGCATCAACCACAAATGAAAGCCATCCGTATCGGTTCGATAATGAAACTTATGCAGATGTTTGGCGGCCAACTGCTGACGCACCTGCGCCTCGTGGCGAATCGCCATCAGCACACGATCGGCGGTGCCGTCGGTAATCCATTGAGTTGCCAGCGCATTGGTTATCGGGCTCGACATTACCGTCAGCGCCCGTAACGCGCCAGCCAACAGCTGAGTAGAACGCTTCCCCGGACCTTTCACAAAGCCAATACGCATTCCCGCGCCAAAACACTTCGACAACCCCGTCAGATACCAGGTTAATTCGGGCACCAGCTCGGCAAAGGTCGGAATTTTATGGTGCGCCGATCCAGGCTGCGCAAGGGCGGCGTAGGCATCATCTTCAATAATCGGCACGCTGTAACGCAGCGCGATATCAGCCAGCGACTCGCGTCGACGCAGCGGCATGGTGAGCGTCGTCGGGTTGTGAATCGTCGGATTCAAATACAGCGCGCTGACCGTGCCAACCTGACACTGATTTTCGAACGAACGCGGCGTCGGGCCGTCGTTATCGCAATCCAGCGCGTGCAGCGGCACGTTCAGCTGAGTCGCAATCGCTTTCAAGCCCGGATAAACCAGATTACCTACGCAAACCGTGCCGCCTTTTCGCCCCAAAAGCGTCAATAATCCGACCAGCGCACTGTGAATACCCGGACAAACCAGCACCTCTTCGGCAACGACGGGCGGCAGACGTTTACCCAGCCAGAGCATCGCGGCTTCTTTATCGTTAGCCAGCCCACCAAAATCCTGATAACGCAGCAGCGGGAAAAGGTCGTTTTGACTGAACAGATTCAGCGCGCCCTGACGGATCAGCTCGGCGATTTCCGTGCTCTCCGGCTCAATCGGCGAATTCATGGTCATCTCGTAACTGCTGCCGCTGCTTAGCGACATCGCTGGCACTTTGCCGCGAATAAAGCTGCCCATACCGGGGCGAGAATCAATCAGGCCGCGCTTTTTCGCTTCGGCATAACCGCGCGTCACCGTGGTGTAATTCAACTCTAGCGCCACCGCTAAATCACGCAGCGGCGGCAGGCGATCTCGTGCCTGAAACTCGCCTGAATTAATCCCATCACCAATCAGGTCGGCAATCATCAAATAGGCCGGACGCTGCGGATGCTGGCGCAAACTCTGCAACCAGCGTTCATAAATTCGTTGCACCATAGGCAGTTAACGGCGTTTGCCGACTCTCTCTCGCTGTACAAAAAAAACACTATACCCGAGCATTTGCCGAAATTGCAATCACTGGCGCTATTGATTGCATCAATGATTGCATGTTGATTATTGATGTGTGCATTTTTAGTGCATTTAAGCATCGGTTTAGTGCAGTTAACGTGCAAAACCCTTGGTTGAACTAAGGATAAAGGGGCGATTTAGTGGTTAAAAAATTATTTTTGCGCAGAAATGCAGCAGTTGATTTAGCAATGATTGCATCGGCTATTTTTTGACTGGCACAGGCTTTGCACCTTCTCTTGTGAACCCTAGCCCATGCACGTTGCGTGGTGCAGCCAACTTATCAGGGGCCGCATTGCCCTGAATACGACAACTTGAGAAAACTGGAGCCAACCATGCCTAAAGTCACACTGCCTGCCCATAAAACCGGTGATTTCCTGGTCGATTACGAAGAGAAAGTTTTCGAAGATGTTAAAGCGGAGCCGGGCCAAAAGGCGCTGGTCACTTTCCATACCGTTGCATTCGAAGGTTCGATTGGTTTCGTTAACATGCTGCAAGCCACACGTTTACAGCGTAAAGGGTTTGAAACCTCGATTCTGCTCTATGGTCCGGGCGTTACGCTTGGCGTGCAACGCGGCTTTCCAACCCTCGGCGACGAGGCATTTCCGGGTCATCAAAACTACAACAAACAGCTAGCGAAATTTATGGCCGAGGGCGGCAAAGTCTACGCCTGTCGCTTTGCCTTACAGGCCCTTTACGGCCACGGCGAACCTTCGCTGATTGAAGGCATCCGCGCCATTAATCCGCTGGACGTGCTGGATCTCAAGCTGATTCACACCCGTGAAGGCGCGGTGATCATCGATACCTGGACCATGTAACGGAGGGCGCGAGATGGCACAACCCCGCACAGTACGTGCCGCTGCCGTACAAATCGCGCCAGACCTGTTCGAGGCCAGCAAGACGCTGGCCAAGGTTCTGGACGCCATTGACGAAGCCGCGAGCAAAGGCGCAGAGATTATCGTTTTTCCAGAAACCTTTGTGCCTTATTACCCCTATTTTTCGTTTATCACGCCCGCAATGACCGCCGGTGCGGCGCATTTAAAACTTTACGAACAGGCAGTGCAGGTGCCCGGACCTATCACTCACGCCGTGGCGGAAAGGGCGCGATTACGCGAAATTGTGGTGGTATTGGGTGTGAACGAACGCGATCACGGCACGCTCTACAACACCCAGCTGGTTTTTGATGCCAGCGGGAAACTGGCGCTTAAACGGCGAAAAATCACCCCGACTTATCATGAGCGGATGATTTGGGGTCAGGGTGATGCCAGCGGTTTACAGGTGGTAGAAACGAAAGTTGGCCGCGTGGGTGCGCTGGCCTGCTGGGAACATTACAACCCGTTGGCGCGTTACGCGTTAATGACCCAGCACGAAGAGATTCACTGCTCACAGTTCCCGGGCTCTTTGGTCGGGCCGATTTTCGCCGAGCAGATGGACGTCACCATTCGTCATCACGCGCTGGAGTCTGGCTGCTTTGTGATTAATTCCACCGGTTGGCTGACCGACGCGCAAATCGAGCAGCTCACCTCCGATCCCGCGCTGCAAAAAGGGCTGCGCGGAGGCTGTAACACGGCAATTGTTTCACCCGAAGGCCGTCATTTGGTGCCGCCGTTGACGGAAGGTGAAGGCATTCTGATTGCCGACATGGAGATGAATCTGATTATCAAACGAAAACGCATGATGGATTCGGTCGGGCACTACGCACGTCCGGAATTGCTGAGTTTATTGATTAACGACCAGCCCGCGGTTTATCGCCAGCGCATGAACGCCAAGGCAACCGAGCCAACACATTTTGAACTCGCAGACAGCCAGAATTCAGGGGGTGAATATGACGACCCAGACACTATCAAAGCAGCGTCTGATTACTGAATTACAGTCGCAGGGGATACGCGTACTCAATCCGCAAACCGATCACGTTTCGCGCAAGGGCGGCGCGGGTCCGTCGGATCATCAAGCGATGATTATCGAAGGCTCGACGGTCATGGTGCCGGTCTACAGCAATTCGGCGCAGTATTCGCCGTTTAGCGTTCAGCACACGCCCGACGGCATTGCGCGGCTGATGCGTGACAGCATTCCGCTGCGCGATATCACCTTTGCCAGCAAGCCGCGGTTTTATGAAAGGCAGACTGCCGACGGCGTGCCTTACTCCTATATTGCTACGCTGCACAGCACCGACGTGCTGGCGACGACCGTGCTACAGACCTGTATTCGGTACGAAAATCGCCGTAAAGCCTGCAAGTTTTGCTCGATAGGCCAATCATTGGCCGCGGGGCGCACCGTCGCGCACAAAACGCCCGCCCAGTTGGCCGAAGTTGCGAAAGCGGCGGTGGAGCTTGATGGCGTCAAACACATGGTGATGACCACGGGCACGCCGTCCGGCAGCGATCGCGGCGCTAAAGTGTTGTGCGAAAGCGCGCTCGCCATCAAGGCGGCAGTCAATATTCCGATTCAGGGCCAGTGCGAACCACCCGCCGATCCGATTTGGTATCAGCGCATGAAAGATGCAGGCATCGACGCGCTTGGCATGCATCTCGAAGTGGTAACCGAAAGCGTGCGTGAACAGATTATGCCGGGCAAGGCGCAGGTCACCGTCGAGCAGTACATGCTGGCCTTCGTCGAGGCGGTAAAAGTGTTCGGCAAAGGGCAGGTCAGCACCTACATTCTGGCCGGATTAGGCGATACCCTACAGGCGATTCTCGACATCTGCCAGCGGCTGGTAGCGATCGGCGTCTATCCGTTTGTGGTGCCATTTGTGCCGATTCGCGGCACGCCGCTTGAGGATCATCCCGCGCCCGACGCCAATTTCATGGAAGGCATTCTGCGTCCGCTGGCGGACATGCTGCGTGAAAATACGCTGCATTCACGCGATATCAAGGCCGGATGCGGGCGCTGCGGTGCTTGTTCCTCCTTAGCCACTTACGAGAGCGAATAACGGGGAGCAGATCATGACCACGCAACCACAATATTCCGATTACACCGTCAAATGGGTCACGCTGCCGTGGGAGCGAGAGCAGGCTTACGCGCTGCGCCAACGGGTTTTTTGCGACGAGCAGGGGCTGTTTACCGGCGACGATCTGGATGCCATCGATGACCACGCGCAGCTGCTGGTGGTGGTTGGCAGCTATGGCGGCTGGCACGAGCAGGTGGTCGGCACGGTGCGTATTCATCAGGATCAGCCCGGCGAATGGTGTGGTTCGCGGCTGGCGGTTGACCCCGAGTTTCGGCGTCAGGGTCAGCTCGGCGCCACGCTGATTCGTCTTGCCGTGTCGAGCGCCTGTGCGCTGGGTTGCCAGCGTTTCTATGCGCACGTGCAGCAGCAAAATGAGGGGCTTTTCCAGCGCTTGCACTGGCAAACGTTGCAGCAAGAAGTGCTGCGCGAGCGGGCGCACGTCTTTATGCGCGCCGAGCTTGAGCATTATCCGCCGTGTCATGATCCTTTTAGCGGCTTTGTGGTGCGCGGCCGTCTGGCCCGCAGCGCGTCAGAGCTGGCACCTGCGTGGCTTCAGGAAATTATGGCTGCCGCACCTGTTGATGAGGCGACCGCGCGGGAGGTGAAACATGCTTTCGCTTGAGGCGGCGATTAATCTTGGCGAGCTGCTCACCCGCGTGCGGGATTACAGCGGCATCGCCCAAAAGCGCGATATCCAGCTGATCCCGACGCAGCTGAAAAACGCCTGCGCCTACGATTTTTACCCAAATGGCGACGACTGTGCGGTGCTCGCCAACGGCGACGGCTACAGCCTGTTGGCAATTGAAGGCTTTATAAATCGCTTCGTCGAGGAGGATCCCTGGTTCGCCGGCTGGTGCGGCGTGATGGTCAATGTCAGCGACATCGCCGCGATGGGCGGTCGTCCGCAGGCCGTCGTCAATGCATTATGGAGCGCCGGAGAAGATAAAGCGGCGCAGGTTTTAGCGGGCATGGCGGCCGCATCGGCAGCTTTTGGCGTGCCGATTGTGGGCGGACATACCAACCTGCGCAGCCAGCAAACGCAGCTTTCGGTGTCGATTCTCGGGCAGGCCAGCGCGCTGTTAAGCAGCTTTGCCGCGCGTCCGGGTCACGTCATCGTTGCGGCTATCGATCTGCGGGGAGCCTGGCGCGCGCCGCATCTCAACTGGAATGCCGCGACCACCACAAATCCCGAAAGTCTGCGACGTTACATTGCGCTGCTGCCCGAAATTGCCGAAAGCGGCTTGGCGATTGCGGCGAAAGATATCAGTCAGGCCGGGCTGCTTGGCACCTTGACCATGCTGCTTGAGAGTTCGCAAGTTGGGGCGCGGATCACTCTCGAACAGATCCCTAAACCTGAGGCAGAGAGCTGGCAAGCGTGGCTGTGCGCCTTTCCGAGCTTTGGTTATCTGCTTACCGCCGAGCCTAAAAAGCTGCCCGAATTGCTGGCGCGATTTCATGCCTGTGGTATTGCCGCCGCGCAGATTGGTGAAATTACCGACAGCAAACGGCTTGATGTGACTGCCGAGGCGCAGCAGCACTGTTTCTGGGATCTCGCCCAATTTCCCCTTACCGGACTGGGTGCGGCAATTTAGCCTGCCTAAACGTCAACTCATAATGAGGATAAAAATCATGCCTGCCATGCATTTCCACGTCTGCTGGCCTGACGGCAAGACGGAAGCCTGCTATTCACCCTCGACGGTGATTAGCCAGTATCTGACCGCCGGTGAAACTTACAGCCTGACCGAGTTTGTGGGTCGTTGTAATACGGCATTGAACGAAGCCAGCCAGCGCGTCGAGAGTAAATACGGATTTGCCTGTTCCAGCGCGATGGACCAGCTGACGCGAATTAATGAAAAAGCCACGCAGTTTCAGTCAGTTGAGAATGCAGAAGTGAGCGTGGCGTCGATAGCACCAGTGGGTGCGCAGGGGCTGCCGCTATGAACCCATTTTCATCTACGACTTCCCACGCACCGCATCAGCACGTACATACGTTAATTATAGGCGGCGGTCAGGCGGGGCTGTCGATGAGTTACGTGCTGAAACAGCAGGGCGTCGACCATCTAATCCTTGAACGTCATCGACTTGGCTGGGCGTGGCGCGAGCAGCGCTGGGATAACTTTTGTTTAGTCACGCCGAACTGGCAGTGCCGCCTGCCGGGCTTTTCATATTGTGACAATCAAGGTCCCGACCCCGACGGTTTTATGGTCAAAGATCAGATTATTAATTACCTCGAGAGCTACGCGGCGCACTTTTCGCCGCCGATTCGCGAGGGCATCAACGTGACCGGCGTTAAACGCAGCGCGGACAATCAGCCCGGCCGTTTCTGCGTGACCACCAGCGAAGGCGAATTTACCGCCGAGCAGGTGGTGATCGCCGTCGGCAATTATCATCGCGAACGCTTTCCCGCGCTGTCGGAACAGCTGCCGTCGCGCATTCATCAGCTTCACTCGGCGCAGTATCGCAATGCCCAAAGCCTGCCAGAAGGCGAGGTGCTGGTGGTCGGTTCAGCGCAGTCGGGCGCGCAGATCGCCGAAGATTTGCATTTATCAGGCCGCAAGGTTCACCTCTGCGTGGGCAATGCGCCGCGCGTGGCGCGCTTTTATCGTGGCCGTGACGTGGTCGCCTGGCTCGACGACATGGGGCATTATCAGCTGAATGTCGATAATCATCCGCTCGGCGAAGAGGCACGGCAGAAAACTAATCATTACGTGACCGGACGTGACGGTGGCCGAGACATCGACCTGCGCGCCTTTGCCCGCGACGGCATGAAGCTGCACGGACGTTTGCACTCTTATCATCCGCAGAACCCTCAAGAAGCTAATCATTTATCGAACCATGGCGACGGCTATCTGCAAATGGACGATCGGCTGGCGCAATATTTAAACGCGGCCGATGCGACCTCGGAAAAAATCAAAGATAGCATTGATGGATGGATAGCCGATCAGGGGATCGAGGCGCCGACCGAAGCGCGCTACGTGCCGGTTTGGCAGCCTGAAGAGAGTGATAATCGCCTCGATTTGTCGTCGATTGCGGTCATCATTTGGGCCGTCGGATTTCACACCGATTTTAGCTGGATTGATCTACCGGCCTTTAACGCGCGCGGCTATCCGATTCATCGGCGCGGCGTATCGGAAATCGACGGACTTTATTTCCTCGGCCTGCCATGGCTCTGGACGTGGGGATCTGGCCGCTTCGAAGGCGTCGGCCAAGATGCTCAGTACGTGGGCGAAAACATGCGGGTGAGAGAATATGGGCAAAAACCACAGCGTGAAGGAGTAAGGGTTTCATAGCAACCCTTACTTTACAGGGGGTTATGGCAATGTTTTATTGCATTGTTTCAAAGGCTAATCAGAAAGCTAATCAGAAAGCTAATTAGCCGTTATCGCGAAAACCCGGGTACAGCGTCATGCCGCCGTCGACAAACAGCGTGGTGCCGTGGACGTAATCAGAGAGGTCGCTGGCGAGCCACACTACGGCGTTAGCGACATCTTCCGGCTCGCCGATTCGTCCGTAGGGGATCAGTTTCAGCAGATTTTTTCCCGCTTCGCCGTCGCGACTTTTGGCGTTAATCGCGGTGGCGATAGCGCCGGGAGCAATGGAGTTGACGCGAATTCGCTCTTCGCCAATCTCCTGTGCGAGGCTGCGCATTAATAAGTCGACGCCGCCTTTCGACGCAGCATAGTTGACGTGTCCGGCCCACGGAATCACCTGATGAACCGAACTCATGTGAATGATTTTTCCGGCCGCGCGGCTGACGTTACGCTGTGCTCCCTGCTGGCGAAACTGCTTGATTGCCGCCCGCGCGCAGAGAAATTGCCCCGTAAGATTCACTTCGAGCACTTTGTTCCAGTCCGCTAAACTCATTTCGCCGATCGGCGCATCTTTTTGTAATCCAGAGTTAGCCACCAAAATATCCAGCGCACCGAATTTTTCTATCGTTTGCGCAAACAGTTTTTCAACCTCTTCTTCATTCGACACATCAGCGCCAAGCGCGATCGCCTTTCCGCCGCGTTGGCGAATTTTTTCCGCCAGCGCTTCGGCCGGTTCGGCATGACTATTGTAATTGACCACGACGCTGGCACCCGCCGCGGCCAGCCCGTCGGCGCAGGCATAACCTAAACCCGAGCTGGCGCCCGTCACTAATGCAACCTGGTTCTCTAAAGACAAAATCATGCTAATACCTCAAGGGTGAAATTTTATACGCCTATCAATTATGGAATGATTTAAATTTCTTGCATCCAAATCGGCGTGTCGTCCGTATATAAAGTAAATGATAGAAAAATGAGTCATCTAAACGGAACGCGAATGTCACAGAGTGGTTTTGTAGAAGGTAAGGCGATTTACTTCGAGATTGGCGCAGTCGTGAGAGCCATGCTCCACGAAAGTCAGCCAATCACGGCGGAAACGATAATCGACACCTTGGATGAATTATTAGAAGACCAGCAGATTATTGACTCGGGGCGAGCTCGGGCGATTGAATTGGCGGTCAAGATGCTCAACAACTATGCATAAGATCTGTTGTGTATAGTTGTTGGACGGGCGCTTTATTTTAATATTTGTACGATTTTCACAGCAATGCTTTTACGTTGATAGCTTTACAGTAGTAATAAGCAGTAAGCAGTAAGCAGTAAGCAGTAAGCAGTACTAGAAAGGTCATAGAGAGTAGGCAAGACTTTCACAGCAATTGTTAAAATGATATCTGAAAAACGATATCTTAAAATAAAAATATTAGCTTCACGAGTAGCTAAAGTAATCCAAAGGGACGGAAATTTTCGTCCCTTTTTTATTCGCCGTTTTTAATTTTACCGTTTCGGCAAACATCACGTCTTGACTCACAAGCAGGGTATAAATCAATCAGGCATTATTCTGCTTTATTTATCTCGGCGAGCATCAATTCTACTTCAACATTACGCAGCTCTTTTCTGGCAAGGCCGGTTAAATTAGCATCGGTAATGATGCTGTCAAACTGCGATAATGTCAGCGCGAGAAAGGTGGCGATTTTATTATATTTTGAGCTGTCAGCCAGCAATACCCGCTTTCTGCTGCTTTCGCTGGCGGCGCGTTTCACGGCAATTTTCTCTTCTTCAGGGGTAAAAATCCCGCGACTTCCCCAGCAAGAGGCTGATATAAAAGCGATATCCAACGATAATCCGCGCAGCGTTCGCGCCGCCGCTTCACCTACCGACGAGCGGTTTTCACGCGTTAACGTGCCACCCGTATGAATCATCCGACACTCGCTGTTATCAATTAAAAAGTTGGCTATCGCAAAATCATTGGTGACCACCAATAAGTCATTTCGCAAGGCTAATTCCCGCGCCAGCATCAGCGTAGTCGTCCCCGCATCAAGATAGATGCAGCTATTTAATGGAATAGTCTGCGCTGCCGCTTTACCAATAGCCTGCTTCTCAAGACTGAACATGGTGCTTTTATCGTGATGAGAAGGCTCTCTGGAAATACGTTCCGTCGATTGCACGCCACCGGTCACTAATAAAACCGCGCCCTGTTCCTCTAATTTTTGCAGGTCTCTGCGAATCGTCATTTGAGAAACTAACAGCGTATCTGAAAGTTCAGCGATACTAATTACACCGCGCTCCTTTAATAAGGCGACGATTTGCTGGTGTCTTTCCATCGGGATCATTAATTATCCTTTCACTGTTAACTATCAACCAATAACGATGACATACCTATTTAAGGATGAAGTGTAAAACAACCGGCGAGCGACGCACCAACTCTTTTTTCATCATCGATAAAAAAATAACATCGTTAAACAACGTTAATTTTCATGTTAGTTCACTGATTTACAAAGGTTAACTGATAAGAGTAAACATTGATGCGATGTTAAAATTTGGGAATTAGATGAGATGTAATGTTTGCAAATGTGAGAGTGATCACCCTTTGTGGTCGTTAAAATGCCTATAGTTTGCCCATGAAATCAAAATTTAACGAAATTTAACACGAGGTCAGTATGTCAAATGCAGCGCAGATGTCTGTTTGTGTCGTCGGTCTGGGATCTATGGGAATGGGGGCCGCGCAGTCGTGCATTAAAGCGGGCCTGCAAACTTACGGTGTCGACCTGAATCCAGCCGCGTTGCAGACATTACGTGACAGTGGCGCAAAAGCGGCGGAAAACAACGCCTCGGCTTTTGCTTCGCAGCTTGATGCCGTACTGCTGCTAGTGGTAAATGCGAAACAGGTAAAACAGATCCTGTTTGGGGAAAATGGCCTGGCAGCGAAATTGAATCCTGGCACGCCGGTAATGATCTCGTCGACCATTTCAGCCCAAGACGCGCAGGAAATTGCCGCGCTGCTGGCCGAACACCAACTGTTGATGCTCGACGCGCCTGTTTCCGGTGGCGCAGCTAAAGCGGCAACGGGCGACATGACCGTCATGGCTTCCGGCAGCGACGCAGTTTTCGAGCTGCTGAATCCGGTGTTAAACGCCGTGGCGGCGAAGGTTTACCGCATTGGCAGCGAAATCGGCTTAGGTTCGACGGTGAAAATTATTCACCAGCTGCTGGCAGGCGTGCACATTGCGGCGGGTGCCGAAGCGATGGCGCTGGCCGCGCGAGCCGGCATTCCGCTGGACACTATGTATGACGTCGTCACCAACGCGGCCGGGAATTCGTGGATGTTTGAAAACCGTATGCGCCACGTGGTTGACGGCGATTACACGCCAAAGTCTGCGGTCGATATTTTCGTCAAAGATCTCAATTTAGTTGCCGACACCGCGCAATCACTGCATTTCCCGCTGCCATTAGCCTCAACCGCGCTGAATATGTTTACTTCGGCCAGCAACGCGGGCTTTGGTTTGGAAGACGACAGCGCCGTGATCAAAATCTTCAGCGGCATTACCTTACCGACTAAACAGGAGGGGAAATAATGGTTCTCGGGGTTATTGCGGACGATTTTACCGGGGCGACGGATATCGCCAGTTTTCTGGTGCAAAACGGCCTTTCTACGGTGCAAATTAATGGCGTGCCTTCTGGCAAGCTTGATACTGACGCCGATGCGATCGTCATTAGCCTGAAATCGCGCTCCTGTCCGGCGGATCAGGCCGTCCATGACTCGCTGCAAGCCTTGAAATGGCTGCAACAGCAGGGCGCGGAACGCTTTTATTTCAAATATTGTTCAACTTTCGACAGCACCGCGAAAGGCAATATTGGCCCTGTGACCGATGCATTGCTCCACGCGCTTGGCGAAACGCAAACTGTCATGTCGCCCGCGCTGCCCGTGAACGGACGCACCGTTTACAAGGGACATCTGTTTGTCATGGACCAGCTGCTTTCCGATTCCGGCATGCGTAATCATCCCGTCACGCCGATGACAGACAGCAATCTGTTGAGACTTATTGAAAGTCAGGCCGAGGGAAAAGCCGGGCTGATCGATGCCCAGACGCTGGAATCCGGGGTCGAAAAGGTGCAGCAAAAGCTGGCCAAATTAGCGCAGGAAAATGTCCGCTACGTGGTGCTGGATGCCCTTAACGAGGAGCATTTGGTTATTCAGGGCGAGGCGCTAAGCGCGATGAAATTAGTGACCGGCGGCTCGGGACTCGCGATTGGTGTGGCGCGAGCCGCGGTAAAAGCAAGGCAAAACAAAGAGACAGCGCAAGAGCAAGGCGAAGAGCAGCAACAGGCGCAGGCGGCCGGTTATCCAGGCGGCGAACGCGCCGTAGTATTATCGGGATCCTGCTCGACCATGACCAATGCGCAGGTCGCTAAATACCGCCAGCAGGCACCGTCGAAGGCGATTGAAATAGCCGCCGTGCTGGAAAATGTGCAGGGTTACGCCACGCAATTATGTGACTGGATAGCGCAAAACTCTGCTCAATCCCTCGCGCCGCTGCTCTACGCGACTGCCGATAATGAGGCGCTCAAAAAGATTCAACAGCAATACGGCGCGCAAAAAAGTAGCGAGGCCATTGAGCATCTGTTCTCGCTGATTGTGAGCGAATTAAAAAATCGCGGCTGGCAGCGTTTTATCGTTGCAGGCGGAGAAACCTCTGGCGTAGTGGCGCAGACGCTGGGCATTGATGTGTTCCACATCGGACCGGTTATTTCTCCGGGCGTTCCGTGGGTCAAAGCCGTAAACCAGCCTATTTCGCTGGCCCTTAAATCAGGTAACTTTGGCGATGAAAACTTCTTTGCCCGCGCGCAAACTGAATTTCCGCTATGACCTGTTTTTACTGTATAGCTTTAACCGTTTAGCAATAAAGCCATTAACAGCGCCAAAAATGTAAGGTAAGGATTTACGATGCCAAAGTTTGCTGCCAATTTATCGACCATGTTCACGGAATATCCGTTCCTCGAGCGTTTTGCCGCTGCCGCGAAGGCCGGCTTTAAAGGGGTTGAGTTTTTATTCCCGTATGATTATCCGATTGCAGATTTAAAGCAGGCGTTAACCGATAATCAGCTTGAAATGGTGCTGTTTAATACCTCGCCCGGTGATACCGCCGCGGGCGAGTGGGGCGTTTCGGCTATTCCCGGACGTGAACAGGAAGCCAGAAAGCATATTGATTTAGCGTTGGAATACGCGGTGGCGCTGGGCTGTAAGCAGATTCATATTATGGCGGCCGTGGTTCCTGAAGGTGCAAATCGTCAAGACTATTACGCGACCTTTATCGATAATTTACGCTATGCCGCCGACCGTTTTGCGCCGCACGGCATTACTGTTCTGCTTGAAGCATTAAACCCTAAAACCAAGCCAAACTATCTCTATTCCAGCCAGTATGAAACGCTGGAATTAGTTAAAAAGGTGGGTAAAGAGAATATCTTTACTCAGCTCGATCTTTTTCATGCGCAATTAGTCGATGGCAATTTAAGTCATCTGATTACCGAATATTCCGGTCAATATAAACATATTCAGATTGCCTCTGCGCCCGACAGGCACGAGCCTGATGAAGGTGAAATCAATTATCCGTGGATTTTTGATCTCCTCGATAAAAGGGGTTATAGCGGCTGGATTGGCTGTGAATATCTGCCTCGCACCACGACTCTGGATGGCTTAGGCTGGTTCCAGCAGTATAAGTAACTGTCACGAATAACAGTTACATATAAATTATTGAAACGTAAATGATAAAAGGGAAACCTGTGCTGCTTTTCGGCGCAGGGATTACCCTTATGGCCAATTTCTTCACCTGCTCATTGACACGCTTTAAACACCAGAGGCTATAACTATGTCTACGGCATTACTGTTAACCATTGCAATAGCCAGTGTGCTTATTCTGTTGCTGCTGGTTATTAAAATAAAAATCCATCCTTTTGTCGCCTTATTGGTGGTCAGTTTATTAGTGGCTATCTGTACCGGAATTCCGGCCGATAATATCATGAAAGTGATTGTCTCGGGCATGGGCGGCTTATTAGGCTCGATCACCATCATTATTGTGCTAGGCGCGATGCTTGGCGCAATTATTGAGTCTTCGGGTGGCGCTGAAGCCTTGGCGCATAAATTTACCGGTACGTTAGGCATTAAGAGAACCATTGCCGCGTTGACTATGGCGGCGTTTATTCTCGGTATTCCGGTATTTTTCGAGGTCGGCTTTATTATCGTTATCCCGCTGATCTATGGTTTTGCCAAAGTCGCAAAAGTCTCGCCGATTAAATACGGTTTGCCGATGGCGGGCGTGATGTTAACCGTACACGTCGCGCTACCGACGCATCCGGGTCCGGCCGCCGCTGCCGGAATTTTGAATGCGGATATGGGCTGGCTAATGCTGCTCGGAATTATTATCTCCGTGCCGGTCGGTATTGTGGGCTATTTTGTGGCGAAGGCGATGAACAAGAACAACTACCAGTTATCGCTGAACGTGCTCGAACAATTGCAGCTCGCCAAACCGGAAAACAGCCCGCGTAAAACGCAGGTTCAACCACCCAGCGCGTCATTAATTTCTTCGCTTATCGTGGTGCCGATCGTATTAATTGTCGTGGGCACATTGGCACATACTTTCTTGCCGGAAGGTAACGTCATTCGTCAGCTGTTGTCGCTGATTGGTACTCCTGCCATTGCCCTGCTGATTGCCTTGGCGCTTTCTGCCTGGCTATTAGCGATTCGCCGTGGCGTTAGCAAAGACAAGCTCGGAGAGATATTAGATAGAGCGATTCCCAGCTCGGCGGGCGTTATTCTGGTCGCCGGAGCGGGTGGCGCGTTTGGTAAAGTATTGGTGGAA
This sequence comes from Rouxiella sp. T17, assembly GCF_036663475.1. Lineage (NCBI taxonomy): Bacteria > Pseudomonadati > Pseudomonadota > Gammaproteobacteria > Enterobacterales > Yersiniaceae > Rouxiella > Rouxiella sp. T17. The sequence goes on from NZ_JAWUEA010000042.1 coordinate 102,605, forward strand.
TCAGGCGTCGGCAAAGCGCTGGCATTATCGCTGGAGACTATTCATTTACCGTTAATTCCGGCCGCCTTTATTCTCTCGCTGGCTTTGCGCGCTTCACAAGGTTCTGCGACGGTCGCCATTTTGACCACCAGCGGCTTATTAACGCAGGCCGCCGCCGGAATCAGCGAAATGCAGCTGGTGCTAGTTACGCTCTCTGCCTGTTTCGGCGGCTTGGGCTTATCCCACGTGAACGACGCCGGCTTTTGGGTAGTGACTCGCTACTTAGGATTATCAGTAGCCGATGGCCTCAAAACCTGGACCGTATTAACCACCGCAATGGGCGTTACGGGCTTCGTTATCATCTGGGGTCTCTCCTTTGTGATTTAGAAATCTGTTGTGCCGCCTGGCCGTCTCTTTGCCGAATAATCTTCGAGTAGAGAGGCGGCTTTTTTGTTTGTCGCATGGCAAAAACTTGCCGAAGCTCGTAAATAAAAGCTTTGCTCTCCTCATTCAACGCTTTCTCATAAGCACCAAATTTGTGCACTGCGCCACAAAATATAGAATCCATCATCCCTGCTATTAAAGGTCTAATAATACGCCCTGTGAATTTTTGCACTTTACGGGTGCGAAGTGCGGTATTTGCTGGTTATTTTGCACCATCGTAAAGCTAATTTTTAATATAAAAACACCCAAGCCATAAGTAAATTGAATGGCTACCGAAATTCCGGCAAATAATGTTAACTTTGTCACAATTTATTAAAGGTGAGATGTGGTTAACCTGCTGAAAATTAATGATTTAAAAATATAATAACGATCAGTTTACTCTACCTTTCACCTGCCGTTAATTCCCTCGGATTGCCAATTTCCCGTAAAAATAAAGGTTGAATATTCAATTTTTAAAATGATAAAACATTCTCATTCGATAATTGTTTTGCATTTTATTCCCTACTATAAGGTCTGAAAAAAATGGCACTGGAAACTGCAGAAGTTCGTATCGCTCCTCGCTGGAAACGCCCTTCAAAAGATTGGCTCGACGCCTTTGCGCCTTTTCCCGTGGCGAATATCGGCGACGCCATGGAACGCTTAAGCATGTGTGATGCGGGCATTATTCCGCTTACCGCCGACAGCGCATTTATTGGATTCGCCTTTCCGGTGCAGGTCACCGCGGGCGATAACGCGGCGGTCATTATCGCGCTCGATCACATCGAAGAAGGCGACGTGATGATGATAAACGGCATGGGACACATTGACCGCGCGCTGGTGGGTGAGCAACTTACCCAACGTTTTCAGCATGCTGGCGCGCGTGGACAGGTAATCGACGGCGCGGTGCGAGACAAAAAAATCATTGAATCCACCGCCTTCCCGACCTTTTCGCGTGGCACCAGTCCGGCCGGTCCATACAAAAATGGTCCCGGCGTCATTGGCGAGCCGGTGGCGATCGGCGGCGTAGTGTGCAGCGCCGGTGACATCGTGGTCGCCGACAGCGACGGCATCATTATCATCCCGTTCTGGCGAGCGGCAGACGTTTTGGAAAAGGTAAAAGAGGTCGCACGACGTGAAGCCGAGATGACCGCAGAAGTCACCGGCAAGTACAGCTAAATCACACTCCAAGACCGGCTCAGCCATAATCGGGCCGGATTTCATCACTCTTTTAGCAGGGCAGAACAATGAATAAATCTCCCGTTGCATCCATGGATTACGCATTGCCGGCAAAAGCTTCGACAAAAAACAACGTGGTCAAGCGCGCCTCTCTGGCGGGCGGCGTGGGCTCTTTTGTCGAGTGGTATGACTATGGCATTTACGGTTTGTTGGTCAGTACGCTGGTGTTGGTGTTCTCCGCCAGCAGCATGAATACCACCGACGCCGGGTTAATGCTGACGTACGTGGGCTTCACGGTCAGCTTTTTGGTCCGTCCGTTCGGTGGCGTAATTTGTGGCTACCTTGGCGACAAAATGGGCCGCCAGAAATTACTCGCCATCCTGCTATTGATGATTTCACTGGCGACCGCCGCCATCGGCCTGCTGCCAAGTTATGAAAGTATCGGCTGGGCCGCGCCTGCCTTGCTGATTTTGCTGCGCATCGTGCAGGGATTTTCTGCCGGTGGCGAAGTCTCGGGTGCCGGTTCTTTTGTGGCGGAATATGCCGAAGACCATCGCCGCGCAGTGGTGATGTCGCCGCTGGTGATGGGTTCTTTCATCGCGCTGTTGTTCGGCAGTTTGCTGATTAGCAGCCTGATCAATATTTATGGTGCCGACGCGATGCGTGCCTGGGTGTGGCGCGTGCCGTTCCTGCTGGCGATTCCGATGGCCCTGATTGGCGTCTATATTCGAACTCGCATTCAGGACACGCCTCATTTTCAAATGGTGAAGCAGAACAAAGCCGTGGTGCGTAATCCGATTCGCGAAGTCTTAACCTCCAGGCGTCATTTGAAAGCCATCGGTTTGGCCATCACCTTGCCTGCGGTTAATGGTCCGGGTTATTACGTGCTGTTTGTCTACATGCCGACCTACCTCAATAAAATCATGCACTTTGCGCAGGTACAGAGCCTGATGGTGACTGCCTGCGGCCTGCTGACCATTATCGGCGCCATTCCGATGATGGCGTGGCTCTCTGACCGCCTTGGTCGTAAACCGCTGCTGATTGCCTCCGCTATCGCGATGGCGGTGCTGGCGTATCCGTGCTTCTGGCTGCTGACATTGGGCATGATGCCGCTGGCCTGCATGGCCGCCATTTTACTGGCCTTCGCCTTCGCGGGTCACGCGGCGGTGATTCAAGCCACGCTGGCCGAAATGTTCCCGACCAACGTGCGCTACAGCGCCTACAGCATCGGTTTTAATCTTTCTACCGTGATTTTTGGTGGCTCCGCGCCGCTGCTGATGACCTGGCTTATCGGCCTGACCGGCATCGCCAGCATCCCGAGCTACATGGTGATGCTGACCGCCATGCTCACTCTTATCAGTACCTTATATCTTAAAGAAACTGCCGGTAAGCCGCTGCGCGCGGAGTAACGGACATCCGATTGCGTTAAGAAGAATTGAACATCTGTCGAGGTAATGATGAAACACACGTCAACATGGCGAATGGGATTTGATATCGGCGGCACCTTTACCGATTTGGTGCTGCTAAACGATGAAACGGGCATGGCGTTGCGCCACAAGACGTTGACCACGCCGCACGATCCGTCAGAAGGGGCGTATACCGGCCTGACGCAGCTGGTGGAAATGGCAGGTTTGAAAGCCAGTGAGATTCATACGATAACCCACGGCACCACATTGGCTATCAATGCACTGCTCGAAAGGCGCGGTGCGAAAACGGCTTTGGTCGTGACTAAAGGTTTTCGCGATGTGCTGGTGCTGGGCCGTGAATATCGCTACGACATTTATGACCTCAACGGCGCGCCCGCTGCACCTTTGATCCCGCGTTCTCAGGCCTATGAAATCAACGAGCGCCTGACCAGCCGTGGCGAGGTGATTACTGCATTAGATGAAAACGAGGTCGTAACGCTGGCCGCGGAACTGCGCGAAGAAGGCTATGAGGCGGTCGCTGTGCTTTGTATGCACGCCTACGCCTGGCCGGAACATGAAAATCGTATCGAAGCGATTTTAAGCCGCGAATTGCCGGGCGTGTCGATTTCGGTATCACACAAGGTTTCCCGCGAGATTCGCGAATACGATCGCGGCGTGTTAACCGCCATGAACGCCTTTGTGCAGCCTAAAGCGCGGCACTATATGGCGCGACTGGAACAGAAACTGCGCGACGGCGGATTCGTTTGCGATTGGTTGGTGATGGGGTCCAACGGCGGATTAATGGCGCCGCAGGTGGCTGCCGATTACCCGACGCGCATTATCGAATCAGGCCCGGCGGGCGGCATTGTCGCCACCGCCGCTTTCGCGCGCAAAAATGGTCACGCTCAGGTGCTGGCATTTGACATGGGCGGCACCACGGCGAAAGCCTGCGTGGTGCGCAACGGCGAGCCTTCGATTACTACCGATTATGAAGTCGGACGCGCCGATCGCCTGCTGAAAGGCAGCGGATTGCCGGTAAAGCTGCCGGTGGTCGACATGATTGAAATCGGCGCGGGCGGCGGCAGTATCGCGCGGGTCGATTCGCTCGGCCTGCTGGAAATTGGCCCCGAAAGTGCCAGCGCCTATCCGGGACCCGCCTGCTACGGGCGCGGCGGCGAGCTGCCGACCGTGACCGACGCCAATCTGGTGCTCGGCCTGCTTGACCCCGACGCCTTCCTCGGTGGAAGAATGAGCCTCGACGTCAGCGCCGCACGCCAGGCTATTTCGCGCATCGCCGAGCCTTTGGGCTTAAGCATCGAAGACGCCGCGTGGGGTATTCACGAGGTCGCCAACAGCAAAATGGCCGAAGCGCTGCGCACCCACGCGGTCGAAAAAAACGTCAGCCCGCACCAGATGACCATGCTGGCGTTTGGCGGCGCGGGGCCAAGCCACGCCTGGTCTTTAGCCAAAATTCTCAACGTCAAGAAAGTTTACTTCCCTAATGGCGCGGGCGTTTACTCCGCCTTTGGCCTGCTCACCGCGCCGCCGAGCGCCGATTTTGTGCGCAGCGATCGCTGCCGTTTGCAGACCGGTCTCGACCTCAAGGCCGTTAGCCGCATTTTCGCCGAAGGTTTTGACGAGGCGTTTACCACGCTGTCGGCGGCCAATGTCGATCCGGCGACCGCCACTACCCAAAAGTTGGCCGACGTGCGCTACGTGGGGCAAGGCTCCGAGCTGACCGTCAATTTGCCAGCATCCTTTATCGAGCAAGGCGACGTCGCAGCATTAATCAGCGCCTTCGAGGCCGCGCACCTTGCCCGTTTTGGCCGCACGCTGAAAGGACAGGGCGTCGAGGTGGTCAACTGGCGTGGCCGCGTGCAAACCACGCCGCCGCTGATGAACACCAGCGACAAGCAAAGCCAGCCCGAGCCTGAGGCGCGTGAGAAAACGCTCGCGGTCTATTTGGGACGAGACAGCGGATTCAGCGACTGCCGCGTGGTGCCGCGCAGCCTGATGGTGACCGGGGAATGGATAGCCGGACCGGCGCTGCTACAGGAAAAAGAGTGCGCAATTTATGTCGGACCCGGCGCCGCTGCCGCGCTCGACGAACAAGGCAATATTCTGATGGAGCTGAAATAATGACCCCCTCAACCCCTGATACTCTGCGTTTTCTCAACGATCCCATCAGCCTGCGCATCACGTGGGATCGGCTGGTCAGCATCTCCGAAGAGGCCGCCGCCACGCTGGTTAACATGGCGTTTTCGAGCATAATTCGCGAGGTCGGCGACTATTCCTGCCTGCTGATGGATGCCCGCGGCAACTCGCTGGCGCAGCCAAAAACCAGCGTGCCGGTGTTTATCGGCACCTTGCCCGCGACGGTTCGCCACCTGCTGGCAAAATTCCCGGCCGAGACGCTCAAACCCGGCGACAGCCTGATCACCAACGATCCGTGGCTGGGCACCGGCCATTTGAATGACGTGACGATTGTGACGCCGGTATTTCGCGACGGCAAGCTGGTGGCCTTTACCGGCTCGGCGGCGCACATGTCCGACATCGGTGGCTCGCTGAATATGGGCTCCTCGCGCGACATGTTTGAAGAAGGTTTTTTGATCCCGCCGAGCAAGCTGATGCTCGAAGGCGAAGTAAACCAGCAGCTTGTCGACCTGCTGCTCGCCAACGTGCGATCGCCGGATCAGGTCGAAGGCGACCTGCACGCAATGCTGGCTGCCAACCAGATTGGCGCCAACGGCCTGCTTGGATTAATGGATGACCTGAAGCTGGAATCGGTCGAGCCGCTGGCCGATAAAATTCATTCGCTGACCGAAAATGCGATGCGCAAGGCGATTGAAGCCGTGCCGGACGGACGTTACGAAGCCGCCGTGGATATCGGCGATTACGAGGGCGACATTCATCTCAACGTGGCGGTAATCGTCGAGGGCAGCAACATTACCATCGATTACGCAGGCTCCTCCGCCGAATCGATGTTTGGCAGCAACTGTCCGATGTCATTTACCTACGCCTATAGCGTTTACCCGCTCAAATGCCTGCTCGAGCCGCATTTACCCAACAACGAAGGCTGTTTCAAGTCGATTACCGTGACCGCGCCGGTCGGCTCGATTGCCAACGCGCGGCCGCCTTGCGCGGTTGAAATGCGTAACCGCGTAGGACACATGGCGCACGCGGCAATCTTTACCTCGTTGGCAGAGATCATGCCCGAGCGCGTCATGGGCCATTCCGGCAGCGCGCCGGTAACCTGCGACGTCTTCGCCGGACAGTTCGACGATGGCCGACGCTTTGTCGAAAGCCTGTGCGTCAATGGTGGCACGGGCGCGCGACCTGCCGCCGACGGCATCGTCACCGGCTTTCCGGGCAACATGTCCTCGACGCCGGTAGAGCTTATCGAATCATCTACCCCCTTGTTATTTCTCGAAAAAGCCATCGTGCCTGATTCCGGCGGCGCGGGGCGTTATCGCGGCGGCGTGGCGCAAAGAATGGTGATTCGCAACACCAGCAACTATCCGCTCTCGCATAGCATGTTTTACTCGCGACAAAAACATCCGGCGCTCGGCGTGCTGGGTGGCGAAGCGGGCGCGCCCAACTTTATCGCCATCAACGGCCAATCGCTGGAAAAACCGGTTGGCCGTCATGACGTGTTGCCCGGCGATAAAGTGACTATTCAAATGCCCGGCGGCGGCGGCAAAAGTCCGGTGAGCGAACGCAGCAAGGCGGCCATTTTATTTGATTTGCAGGAAGGCTACATCACCGAAGCCGGCGCACTGCGCGATTACGGTGTTTCTCTCGAACAATTAAGGAGCAAGGCATGAGTTCACTACAGGGAAAAGTCACGCTGGTGACCGGCGCGGGCAGTGGGATCGGCAAGAGTTCGGCCCAGCTGCTGGCGGCGAAAGGCGCAAAAGTAGTGCTGATTGGCCGTCGCAAGGCGGTGCTTGACGAAGTGGTCGACAGCATTCGCGAGCAGGGCGGAGAAGCCTGGAGCTGCCCGACGCACATCGAAAACAAGCGCGAAGTCGAGGCGCTGATTCGCTGGGTGCATGACGAAGTCGGGCCGGTCGATATTCTGGTTAACAATGCAGGCAGCGCCAGCAAAACCTTGAACGCGCGCTGGATTGAAGAAGAAGAGTGGCAGCAGGTGCAAGACGTTAATCTCAAAGCGGTATTCCTGCTGACGCAGGCCGTGTTGCCCGACATGCTGGCGAAAAAGCAGGGCACGATTATTACCGTTTCGTCGCTGGCGGCGCTGCGTCCGAACCTGCTCGGCGGCGCGGCTTACGGTGCGGCCAAGGCGGGCGTGCGCAACTTTATGACCTATCTGCACAACACTTTTCGCAATGACGGCATCCGTGCGACGTGCATTCTGCCGGGCGAGGTGAACACGCCGATTATGGATAACCGCGCTAATCCGCCGTCGCAGGAGATCCGCGACAACATGGTGCAGCCCGACGATGTCGCCGAGGCGGTACTGCTCTGCGCGGGCCTGCCGCAGCGCACGGTTATTGAAGAGCTGATCGTGGCGCCGACGCGGTTGCGTGATATTTCGGGTGACCTCGAACTGAGCCGCTGGAAAGGCGCGCCGGATGGCCTCTCTGCCGAGTACCAATAATCGCGCCGTCTTTTGGCTAAACCACTCTGTGCTGAACCACAAACGGATAAAGGTGAATTATGTCTTCTTTAACACAAAAATTTAGCGCGGCGGAAGCCGTACAGCGTATTGAACGCACCTCGATGCGCGTGCAACAGCCGGCTTCCAGCGGCGACATGGTCTCGCTGGCGATGGGCGAACCCGATTTTGATACCCCGCCGCGCATTGTGCAGGCGGCCGTCGATGCCCTGAAAAACGGTTTTACCCACTATGCGCCGCTGCTCGGTGACAAGCTGCTGTGCGAGGCGCTGGCCGAAGAAGTGTCGGCGCAGTCCGGCGTGGCGGTGAAGCAGGGCGAAGTTTTAGTCACTCACGGCGGCACGGCGGGGCTGGCAGCGGCGATTTTATCGATTGTTAATCCGGGCGATCGCGTGGTCATTCCCGATCCGACCTATTCTCTTTATGCCGATCTGGTTAACATGGCGGGCGGAATTTGCGTGCCGATGCCGTGCCGAGCCGATCTGCACTGGGATTTGGAGTTGCTCGCCAGCTGCCTCGAAGGCGCAAAATTGTTTGTATTTTGCAATCCGGGCAACCCGACGGGCATCGTGCATACCCAGCATGAAATCGAGATGCTGGGCCGACTGGTCAACCAGCATGACGTGCTGGTGATTGCCGACGAGGCCTACAGCGATTTGGTGTTTACCGGCAAGCCGTTTACCTCGGTGCTTCAGGTCGCCGCTTTCCGTGGACGCACGCTGTTTTGCCAGACCTTCTCCAAAAGTTATGCCATGACCGGCTGGCGCGTTGGCTATCTGGCCGGACCCGCTGCGATGATTGCGGCGGCGGCGCGGGTGCATAATACGGTTAACGGATCGGTCAATACCGCCGTGCAGCGCGCCGCCGTAGTCGCGTTGAAGGAGTGTAAGGATGACGTCAAACGAATGTATGATGTCTATCGCGAGCGGCGGATGATTATGATGGAAGGGCTGATGTCGATTCCGGGGCTGACGTTGAACGAACCCGAAGGCGCATTTTACTGTTTTCCTTCCTATTCGCTGCCGATCCCGGCTATCGACATGGTGGCGCTGCTGCGCGAACAGGGCATTGCCGTTCGGCCGGGCAGCGAATTTGGCGCGGCGGGAGAAGGGCATTTACGGCTCTCCTACGCGGCCAGCAAAGAGGCGATTATTGAAGGGGTTAACAGGCTCAAGCGCGGGCTGGCATCACTGAATTGACCTATTAATTGACTGAAGAATGAAACCACGAAAAGGCTTGCCGTTGGGTAAGCCCATTCTGGACAGCAAAAGAGCAACCAAGGCAGAGAAAGATGGCAAAAACCCTACGCAGTGATACCGAACGGAACCGAAGAAACCTGATTCAGGCTGGCGCGCGGCTGTTTGAAGTGTCGGAAGGGCCGATCAGCATGACGGAAATCGCTAACGAAGCCGGGGTTTCCGTGGCGACCGCCTATCGGCAGTTCACCTCGGTCGAAGAGGTGTTAAATACCTATCGGCAAGAGGTGGGCCAGCTGCTGCTGGAGTACAGTCAAAAGCTGTCGGGAAGCGGGCTGGAGCGGCTCGAAAAGGTCAGCCGTTACTGGGTAAAACTGGTGCGCCAGCGCGGGGCGGCGATGGTGCCGATGCGAAATCGCCGTGGTTATCTCGAGCGTTTGTGGGAAGGCGCGGAGTATTTGCTGGTGCAAGCCAATGCCGTTCGTCCTGCACTGCGCGACGCCATGCAGGAGATGGGGCTGCCCGACATTGGTGATAAGGCCGTTTTTCTGTGGAACATCCTTTTCGATCCGCGCGAAATCTTTGACCTCATCGACACCGTTGGGCTGAGTGAAAATCAGGTCAGCACTCAGCTGATGTCAGTGCTGCTCGGCGGCCTGCAAGGCTTCGCCCACGCCAACGCCTTCTCGGTAGAAAAATTTCGCGAAATCTAATCGGCTGCCTTATTCCTTTTCATCTTGCTGTTTCTGGAATGGGGCGGACGGTTGACCTGCTTTTCCCTCTTCATAGCCATTAACAATCAGCCTTAACAAGCACCCTTAACATCACCTCAGCAAAAAGCCTTAACCCTCTCGTTAAATCAATTTTCTAACAGCCTGACCTTACTCAGGCGCTGCGTCTGTTTTTATTTTTCTGTTCCAACCTTTGCACGACCTCACACCTTTTGCTTTTTCAACCTTCGGATTCGTGATTCGCCTCCAATTTTTAATCGTCTGAATCGTTCATTATCCAGACATATCTTAAATCACGATATATCTGTAATCGTAACCGATAACGATGTTTATGACGGGAGTGTGAAAGATGGATTTGGGGATCCGCAACAAAAAGGCCTTTATTTGTGCTTCTTCTCAAGGACTTGGGCTGGCCTGTGCGCGTTCGCTGGCGGCGGAAGGGGTGGATATCACGCTTAACGGGCGCGATGAAAACAAGCTGGTGGAAGTTGCCCAGTCATTACGGGAGGCGTTTGCAGGTATTCAAGTCAGCGCGATTGCCGCCGACTTAACCACCGCCGAAGGGCGCGCACACATTTTGGCGACGCTGCCGGATGTCGATATTTTGGTCACCAACAATGCCGGGCCGCAGCCGGGCGAGCTCAAGGATTGGCACGAAGAGGCGTTACGCGCCGCGATGGAGGCCAATTTTATTCCCGCCGTGCAGCTCATTCGCGCGTATCTGCCGGGCATGCAGCAGCGCGGGTTCGGGCGGGTCATCAATATCACCTCCGCGATGGTCAAATCGCCGCACTACATGATGGGGCTTTCGACCTCGGCGCGCACCGCGTTAACCGCCATCTGCAAGGCGATTAGCCGCGACGTCGCCGCCGATAACGTCACGATTAACAACCTGTTACCCGAAAGAGTCGATACCCCGCGTCAGGAATTCATGCTGCAACGGCTGATGAACAAAGAGGGGCTGGACCGCGAACAGGCAAGGGCGCGCAACGTGCAGTCGATCGCCGCCAAGCGCTATGGCAAACCTGAAGAGTTCGGCGACGCCTGCGCCTTCCTGTGCAGCCAGCAGGCGTCGTTTATTTCTGGTCAAAACCTGCAACTTGACGGCGGCTCCTATGACGGACTGGTCTGATCCTCACCCAGATTTATTGCTTATTAACAACGAGTTGCTGGCTTTTGAACGCCATCGGCAAAAGGCGCTGATCGCCGCGGATATTGCCGCGCTCACGCCGATGCTCGCCGACGACCTGATTCATATTCACAGCACGGGGATGGTGCATAACAAGGCGCAGTTTCTGGCGCACGTGCAGCGGATGGGCGGATTTGTCGCCATTGAGCGCCCCGATCCGCACATTCTAGTGCAGGGAGATTTCGCCCTGTTGACCGGAGAAACGCATAACCGGGTGCGAAAACTCGAGACGGGCGAAGTCATGAGCCGTCGCGGATTTTCGACGCTGGTGCTGCGGCGCGGGCCTGAGGGCTGGCAAATTCTGCTGTCGCAGCTCACGCCGCATCAGTCCTGAACGGATGTTATTCAACAAAAAGGAGTCGCAATGAAACTCGTACGTTTTACAGAACAGGGCCGGACTCGTATCGGCAAAGTGGAAGGCGATCAGGTAGTAGACCTGTCAGCAATCAAAGGCGTCAGTGCGTCGATGCGTCAGGTCATGACCGATTTGCCCGCGTTACGTTCGGCGTTACAGGGCGCGAAATGGCCTGCTTTTGCTCTGGCTGACGTCACGCTTGAAGCGCCCATCCACGATCCGCAGAAGTTTTTGGGCATCGGCATGAACTACCAAAAACACGCCGACGAAGCTCGTCTGGCGGGCATTCCTATTCCAACGAGCCAGCTGTGGTTTAACAAGCAGGTCTCCTGTATTACCGGACCCTTTGCCGAGGTGGTTAAACCCGATATCAGCGACAAGATGGATTACGAAATCGAGCTGGGCGTGGTGATTGGCACCCGCTGTCGTCACGTGAGCGCCCGCGACGCCGCGTCGGTGATTGGTGGATATTTGATTGTTAACGACGTCTCGTCCCGCGACTGGCTGCAAAAATCACCGACCTTTACTCTCGGCAAATCGTTCGATACTTACGGCCCAATCGGGCCCTGGCTGACCACCGCCGATGAGATAGGCGACCCGCTGGCGCTGGAAATGCGGCTGAGCATTAACGGCGAGCTGCGCCAGCATTCGTTAACCGGCGACATGATTTACGACATTTATGCGCAAATCGAATATCTCTCCTCCGTGATGACGCTGGAGCCCGGTGACATTCTCGCTACCGGCACGCCTTCGGGCATCGGCGCGCCGAGCGGCACGTTTCTCAAGCCCGGCGACGTGATGAGGCTTGAAATCGAAGGTCTCGGACAGATCGAAAATCGCGTGGTGGCCGAGTCTGCCCATCAAGCCTGAATCCTACCTGGCAGGAGTGCTGTTATGGCAAGCCATAATTTTCGTGATTACCTGATGCCCGCCGACGCGCCCCGCATTGCTCTGGCAAAAGGCGTGGATGTCGGCACCTACGCCGCGCGGATGCTCGCCACTGAAAAAGCGCATCACCTCAAGGCGCACTGGCAGGCGATGCTCGACGAAACTTTTCGCGGCATTACTGCCGACGGTGTGGTAGAGCAGGGGCTTTATCCGTTACGCGACGAAGGATTTGAGGTGGAGGAGGCGGTCGAGGCGGCCAACGCGTTGCTGGAGACGCTCACCGAGTCGCAGCGCGACCGCGTCTCTCACGCCATCGACGCCAAACAGTGGCGCGCGTGGTACAACCCCGAAATTCCGTTCAACGATTACGGCATTCGGCTCGAAGATACTGGCGCCTCAACGCAACAGGCATTTTGGCGGCTATTACAGAGCTGCACCAGCGCCGAAGGTTTTACAAAAGTGCAGCGCCTGATGGACGCCAACCATTTTCTCGGCGAGCTGTATGACCTGACTAACATCATGAATCGCTGGAGCTTTCACTTCATGATCTTCGGCGAGCCGTCCACCGGCAAACCGTGGGGCTGGAATATTTACGGCCATCACGTGGCGTTCTGCTGCTTTATTTTGGGCCGCCAGCTGGTGATAGCGCCGACCTTTATGGGCGTCGAACCGAACGTGATTGCGCGTGGCGATGAAACGGACTGCACGCTGTTTACCGAAGAGGAGCGTTTGGGGCTGGCGTTGATGCAGTCGCTGGAGGGCGATTTACAGCGGCGAGCCACGATTTACGCCCAAATGGAAGACCCGTCAATGCCGCCCGAGCGTTTCAATTTTGCCGACCAGCGTCATCTCGCGGGCGCGTTTCAGGACAATCGGGTGATCCCGCTGGAAGGGGTTTGTGTTACCGAATTCAACGACGCACAGCGTGAAAAGTTAATGACGCTCGTCGGCGTGTTTCTTGATTTTCTGCCCGAAGGGCCGCGTCAGGCAAGGTTGCAGCTGATTGAGCAGCATCTGGATAACACCTGGTGGAACTGGATCGGCGGCTGCGGTGATGACGACGTCTTTTATTATCGCGTGCAAAGCCCCGTGTTGCTGCTGGAGTTTGACCACCACAGCGGCATGTGGCTGACCAACGAACAGCCGGAAAAATTTCACATTCATACCATTACTCGCCTTCCCAACGGCAATGACTACGGCAAGGCCTTGCTGGACGTCTACCGACAACAACAATAAGACCGACCCGTTTCAAAATTCACTGTTGCTATATAAAACAAAGCTATACAAAAAAGCTATACCAAACAAAACCCTACGCAGTTGAACATCTCTCTGTTAATGAGGTTATCAGGCAATGGACGTTAAAATAAAATATAAAGTTGCAGCAATAACCGTATTACCTCTGGCGCTGTTTTGCGGCCGCAGTTTTGCCGATACGTCAGGCTCGACACAACCTTACACCGCGCAGGCGGACTCGTTCAGCGACTGGTTGGCGCAAGGGTCGCTGTATGGTGACCTGCAAACCATGACCTTCTTCAAGGAGTTTACCGGCACAGTGCAAGACAAACGCACCAGCTCGTTTGGCGGCGACGTGCAGTATCGCAGTCCCGAATTTCACGGCTTCAGCTTCGGGCTTGGCGAATACGGCGCCTACAATCTTGGCCTGAATCCAAATGGCACCGACGCGACCGAACCTTATCTGCCTTCCAATAACGTCAACGTGCTCGGCAAAGCCTTTATTCGCTATCAGGGCTATGGGCTGGATTTACAGGCCGGACGGATTGGCCTCGACACGCCTTTTGCCAACGGCGGCGACGAACGAACGATGATACCCGGCCTTTATCAAGGCTTTGGCGGCAGTTATGCCTTGCCGGTGGCCAAGGATCTCAAGCTTTACGGTTATCGGATTTATCGTTTTAAACCCGAGAGTTCCGAGACATTTGGCAAAGGTGATGCTGCTTCACCCGAGGTCGAAGATACCGGGCTGCCGTCGATTGATAGCAACGGTTTTACCACGTTCGGCGTGCGCTACGGCAAGCTTTACGATGCCAAGGCCGAAGCGTGGTATTACGATTTCGACAAGCGCGCGAAGATGGAATATGCCGGCGTGGAGATCCCGATCAAGAGCCTGAGCGTTGGCGGCTGGACGCCGTACTGGGGCGCGCAATACCTGCACGAAGGCAATACCTCCGACCAAACTTACCCGTATCGAAACGTTGATGCCGACCTTTATTCCGGCAGGATTGGCGTGCGTTCGCGCAATCACACCTTCTTTGTCTCAGGAACCAACGTGCCAGCCAAAAACGGCGCTTTCATGAGCGGAGCCTATTTCGCGCCTTACAGCTACGGCATTTATGAAACCACGCCGATTGAAAACGGCCAGCCGCTGGCCTCGATGGTCACGGGCAATCAGCCGGGCAGCGCGCTGGCGGTGCGCTACATCTATCACAAAGAGAAAATTCAGGCGGTGTTTGGTTATACCCGTTTGAATCTCAAACCTTCGACCGGCGTCTATTACCCGCTGGTGGCGGAAAACATCAACGCCGGTTTTATGGTGCTGGGCTATGACATCACCGAACGGCTGCACGTCGAATTCGAGTTTGACGTGGTGCATTCGCCTTCGCCGGTGACCGGCAACTATCGCGCCGAACGTCTACGACTGGTTTATCGCTTCGGCGACCACAAACCAAGTTTCGAAGATTTATAACCTTTCCCATCACGCACCACGAGGAGATCGGCTGATGATTTTTTATCTATTGGGAATGCAGGCAGATCTCCTTCTCGCCCAGAGGAGTCGAAATATGTCGAGAAGACAAAGTATCTATATAGAAGGATTTCCACACGCCAATCCGACACCCGCCGCCTGTCGGGTGGGGCAAATGCTCTACTCCGCGGTGGTTTATGGCCGCGACCCCGAGACGCAGCAGGTGCCTGCCGATTTTGACCAGCAGGTGAAGTTTATGTTTACGCACGTGCGCAATATCGTTGAGGCGGCGGGCGGCTCTCTCGACGACATCATCAAATTCACGCTGTGGATGAGTGACAAAACCCAGCGCGATATTGTGAACCGTCATTGGGAGGCGCTGTTTCCAGACAGGGAATCACGGCCGGCTCGCCACACGCTCGACGGCAATTTCACGGGCAACACCCGAATTCAATGCGATTTTATCGCCGTGCTGGCCGATTAATCGGCAAGGCTGCTGGCTGACCTCACAAACTTTCACCCACGCGATGGGGAAACATTTCCCTATCGCCTACACTCGCTTAGCGCGCTTCTACGGCATTCTTAAGTAACGATGTTATCCAGCGGACCTTTACGATATATTTACTTTAAGATATATCGCACACCTCACAGGGAGAAATGGATGGAGCAGAACAAGCAACGCGACGAGGCGACCTCCATGAGGGAGCCCGAGCAGCCTGATCAGGAAGAGCAGGAACAATCCCAAAAAACCAGCCGTGGCCGACGTGGCCGAGTGTTCGATTACGGCGAGCTGCGTTTGCTGCTGCTGGCGATGCTGGCAGAGCGGCCCAGCCACGGTTACGAGTTAATCCATGAAGTGAAGGCGCGGTTTGGCGGCATGTACAAGCCGAGTCCGGGCGTGATTTATCCGGCGCTGACCTGGCTGTACGATCGCAGTTACACGGAGATTGAGCTGGAAAAGGGCGGGCGTAAACGCTACAGCATTACTGAAGAAGGCCACGCGTTTCTGGCTGCGAATCAGGCCTTTACTGAGATGTTGATGGCACGCGTTCAGCCTGAAGGCAACGGCGCGTCGCCCGACCAGATCCTTGCCGCGATGGACCATCTTAAACGTGCGCTGAGCCTGCGCATCAAGCTGGAGCCGGTAAGTAAAAGTGTGATCGACAGAATGGCCGAATACATTCACGCGGCGGCCGATAACATTGAAGCATTACTTAACGAATCGCGGATCGCCAAGAAAACGGCCAAAACCCGCGTGGTGGAGATTGCTACGCCAAATGCCGAGCGTTTTCTAAAACGCATGTGCAGCCATTTTCAGCACCGCACGCCGGTGGTGGCAGAAGGCAGCAGCGGCCAGTTTCGCATCAGCATTGGTGAAGTCAGAATGAACGTGCTGGACGGCATTTTCAGGATTACGCTGGTGGCAACGTCGGAAGATCATCTTCTCGAAATGCAAAATATGATGGAACGTCATCTCAACGAGGCGGCGGTCAGGGAAGTGTTGCAGTTTGATTGGAAATGAACGGAAGCGTAAATAATGCCATAAATTAGAGAGGTCCCACCGCCAAGTTCTGGCAGCGGGACCTCGCTTTTAATAGCGTTTTTAATAAAAGATTTAATAAAACTTTTGATACGCTTTTAATAAGCTTTTAATAGAGTTTTTAATAAATAACGGGGTTAACGGATCTCGGTGCGAAATTTTTCGACCAGCGCCGTTGACGCGTTAACCAGTAAACCGACGTCGCTGCCCACGGCGACAAAAGTCGCGCCCAGTTGCAGATAACGGCTCACCAGCGCCGGATCGGCCGAGAGAATGCCCGCCGCTTTCCCCTGCGAAATAATGCGTGTTAATCCCGCTTCAACCACCTCTTGCACTTCCGGCGCGCCCGGATTGCCTAAAAAACCCATGTCGGCGGCCAAATCTGCCGGGCCGATAAACACGCCGTCGACGCCATCTATTGCCGCAATCGCCTCGAGATTTTCAATGCCCGCGCGGCTTTCGATTTGCAGCAGCAGGCAAATTTGCTGGTTGGCGGTGTGCAGATAATCCGTTGTGCGATTAAACGCCGAGGCGCGCGCCAATGCCGCGCCGACGCCACGAATACCCTGCGGTGGATAACGCACGGCGCGCACCAACGCCTGCGCCTGCTCGGCGTTTTCTACCATCGGAATCAGTAAAGTTTGCGCGCCAATATCCAGCAGCTGTTTAATATGCCAGCTGGCGTCCATCGGCGGGCGAACGACCACCTGACTCGAGCTGCCGGAAATCGCCTGTAGCTGACCGAGCAGGCTACGCACGTCGTTCGGCGCATGTTCGCCGTCGAGCAGCAGCCAGTCAAAACCGGCACCGGCGCAGATTTCAGCCGAATAAGGATTCGCCAGCGCCAGCCATAAACCCAGCTGCGGACGGCCTTCCGCCAGCGCCTGTTTAAATAGATTAATCGGTGCAGTCATCTTTAACCTCACTCAAAAAAACAGCTGACCGAGCCGTGCGGGCCATAGTCGGCAAAAATAGTGTCGCCGTGACGGGCTTCAATCGGGCGAATAAAAGAGCCAGCGAGCACGATTTGCCCGGCTTCGATGCTGTCGCCATAGTGGGCGAGACGATTCGCCAACCAGGCGATGCCGCGCGCCGGATGATTTAATACGCCCGCGCCAAGTCCGGTCTCTTCCACCACGGCGTTGCGGGAAACAATCGCGCCCATCCAGCGCAAATCGCCGTTTTCGGGCCTGAGAAACTGGCTGCCGAGAATGATTCCGGCGTTGGCGGCGTTGTCGGAAACGGTATCCATAATCGTGCGCGCCTTGCCGCTGGCGGGGTCGCTGCGCAGAATTCGGGTGTCGAGAATTTCCAGCGCGGGCACCACAAATTCGGTGGCATTCAGCACCTCTTTAACGCTGACGTTCGGGCCTTTGAGCGACGTTTTCATAATAAACGCCAGCTCGGCTTCAATGCGGGGCTGAATAAACCGCGTCGCGGGGATCGTCGCGCCATCGTCAAACAGCATGTCATCGAGCAGCACGCCGGAGTCGGGCGTCTCGATATTCAGCGCGTACTGCATCGCCTTTGAAGTCAGGCCAATCTTCCAGCCGATAGTCTGGCGGCCCGCCGCTTTTTTTTGTTTCACCCACGCCGCCTGAATGGCGTAGGCGTCGTCGAGCGTCATTTGCGGATATTGCAACGACAGCAGCGCCGTCTGGCTGCGGCTTTTTTCGGCGTTATCCAGCGCTTCAACCGCGCTGGCTATCTGACATTGGCTCAGCATGATGACTCCTCGCGGCGAACCGTGTTGCGCAGAATTCCCAAGCCCTCGGCCTCAACCTCGACCACGTCACCGGCTTTAAGCCAGACGGGGGGATCAAATCGCGCGCCCGCGCCGGTCGGCGTGCCGGTGACGATAATGTCGCCGGGCTCAAGGGTGGTAAAAGTTGAAATATAGGCGATCAGCCAGGCGAAGGAATAGGTCATGCGACGGGTGCGATCGTCCTGACGCAGTTCGCCGTTCACGCGGGTCGTGAGGCGAATATCGGCCAGCTGCGTGGGGTCGGTGAAAGGCACTAACCACGGGCCGATCGCGCCAGAATTATCGAAATTTTTGCCCTGGGTGACGTTGAATTTGGCGTGACGCATCCAGTCGCGCACGCTGCCTTCGTTGCATAAAGTGAGGGCAGCGATGTGGTCGAGCGCCTCGCTTTCGGCAATGCGTCGTCCGCCGCGGCCAATAACCATTGCAATTTCACCTTCGTAATCAAGCTGTTCGCTTTCAGGTGGAATAATCAACGGCTGCTGGTGGCCGGTTAGCGAGCGCGGAAAACGCACAAACAGCGACGGATAGGCGAAGGCGGGCTGCTGGTCTTGATACTCGGCATTACGATCGGGATAGTTAACGCCCACGCAGAGAATTTTTCCGGCTTCGGGCAGCGGCATGGTGAACACCACGTCTTGCAGCGCGTGGTCCGGCGTCAGGTGCTCGGCCTCTTGCGCCAACGTCATCAGCGCGTCGTCGGCAATCACGGCGTGCAGCGTCGGCCAACGCGCGCCGAAGCGGCGAGACAAATTAATGATGCCGTGCTCGGTGACGATGCCATAGTTTTCCTCCTCACCGTCTAGCAGAGAAAAACGGGCAAATTGCGGCTGTTTCACGAATGTTCTCCTTATTAAGACAGCATGCCGCCGCCAACAGGCGACGGCAGAGCAGGGCGTTAGTCGAGCTTGAACATCCGCGTGGCGTTGCCGCCTAAAATATTGTCCTTATCTTCCTGGGTGATATCGAGGCTGTTGATGGTCTCGATGCCGGTGAAGAACCAGTCTTTACGGATTGGATACGAGCTGCCGTAAAGGATATTCTTGCCGCCGATGACTTTAACGGCCGCCTCGAGCTGATGTTTGCCCCACTGCGGCGCACCGGAGGTATCGAAGAAGATATTATTGCTCAGCTGCGCGCGCAGATTGTTGGTGCCGGTCTGGAAGCGATCCACCGCGTCGTTGAATTTATGTTCAGGCGGCACCAGCATGTCTGCGAAGGCGTAAAACGCGCCGCCGAGCATGGAGTGGATAAATTTCAGGTTTGGCAATTCGTCAAACATGCCGCTGAACAGCTCGCGACCGACCGCTGTTGCCTGATCCACGCAGCGACCAAACTGGCGGCGCTGGTTGGTATAAGGCAGCACGGAGTTAAAATCGACCGGCAGCGGCGTGTGATGAACCACTACCGGCACGTTCAGATTGTTGAGATATTTCAAATACGGGCGGAAAGCCTGATCGTCGAGGTAAATCTGGCCGTAGTGCGCCACGATTTGCGCGCCGCGGAAACCCAGCTCATTCAGGCAGCGATCGACTTCACGCAGGCAATCGTCGGTACCCCAAGGTGGAACGACCGCCAACGCCGACATCTTGCCGCCGCTGTTTTTAATGTATTCCGCCATGCGATTGTTGACCTTTTTACAGGTCTCGAGGTCCAGCCACTCCTGCCAAACCGGTAGGCGGAAAATCGCATGGTCAACGCCCGCCTTTTCCATGTCGGCCAGCTGGCTTTCCAGCGTGTATTGGCCTTCCGCGTAGTTCAGATTCACGTAGCCTTTTGGCTGTTCGATGATCAACTGACGCAAATCCTTGCCCTCAATCTGCTCCACGCGCGTATGTACGCCGTACTGTTTTGGCACGCAGTCCAGGAACGAATTCAGCAGCTTTTGGTCGGAAAACAGGTCGCCGGGCAGCCAGTGCATGTTGCAATCGATAATTTTACTCATTTCAAGATCCCTTCTTTTTAGTCAATGATGAACGTGCCGTTGTTATTAACATATCGTTGAATAATTTGATTATTTTGTCTCGGTGACGAACACCGATTTGTATTTTCCCGGCTTCGCGTCAGCGCTTTCGGTCGGAATTTTCATGCCGGCTTTGGCGTGATATTCACTGAAAATCGACAGCGCTTCGTCGTGCGGGAAGATGTTTTCGATGTCATCGAACGGTTTGCCGCCGCTGCGTTGTTCTACAATGCGACGCACCACTTCCGGCCCTTCACCGCGTGAGGCCAGCACCAGCCAGTTAACTTTTTCGCGGCGTTCGAGCTCGTAGGCTTTGAATGCATCAACCGGATTGGCGATTTCGGCCAGTTTTTCGGCCACTACGCGCGCATCGACAAAGGCCTGACAGACGCTGTTGCCGCCGCGCGGATACATAGCGTGCGCCGCGTCGCCGAGCAGGGTGATTCTGCCGAAAGACCACTGCGGCAGCGGGTCGTGGTCGATAAGCGGGAACAGGTAACATTCGCGGGCATCGCGGATCATCGCGCTGACGTCGAGGAAATCGAGTTTGCAATCGTCAAACACGTGCTCTATCTCTTTCACGCCGGTTTCCTGATTCCAGTCCTCTTCGGTTTGCGGCTTTTCATTCTGTTCGATGACCCAGTTAACCAGCTGATTTCCCTCGGCATCGAAATTGTCCTGAATCGGGTAGACGATTAGGGTGCCCTGACGAATAGGGTCGCCGATGTGCAAGATGCTGCCGCCGGTTTTGAATGGCGGCATGACGGTTACGCCGCGATAAAGGGTCAGGCCGGAAAAATGGGTGCGTTCAGACTCTGGCAGCAGCTGGCCGCGCACGACTGACTTGATACCATCGACGCCGATCACCACGTCGGCGCGCACTTCGGTCGGCGCAGAAGGATTAAGATGGTTGTCAAAACGCAGCGTGACGCCGTTTTCGTCCTGCTCGAAACCGGTACAGCGACAGCCCAAGGTGATGGCGTCCTTGCCTAATCTTTCCTGCACGGCTTTATAAAGCATCATTTGCAGGCGACCGCGGTGCACGAAGCGCTGGTCAAATTCGTAACCCATATGACGGCCACATTTTTCGCCGAAGATTTCCTGGCCGTAGCCGGTGTAAAACACCGATTCACGCGCCTCGACGGAAATCGCGGCAAACTCGTCAAACAGGCCTAACTCAGTAATTTCCTTCACGGCGTAAGGCTTGATATCCACGCCGACGCCGAGCGGTTTTATCTCCGCCACGCCTTCGTAAAGGTGAGGGCGAAAGCCTTTCTGGTGCAATCTTAGGGCTGTAGCGAGCCCTGCCGGGCCGGCACCAATGATGACGATATCCAACATAATGAGTTCCTCGCGATGTGACTGACTTAAGGTTGTTTGGGGTTAATAACTTGTTTAATAACTCGTTTAATAAACAGTTTAATCAATGAGTTAAGTTGTTTTTGAAACCGGAAGACTTAGCCGTGGCCCTTAAGGGTGCCATGTTCCGGCGGGCTGTTTTTCGTCGCAAACTGGCTGTTGGGGCCGCGCAGCCAGATAGGTAATCCGGCCAGACAAATCACCAACCCAGCCACCACCATCCAGGCGAGAACGTGGCTTGAGCCGCCTGTCTGTGCCGAACCGATTTGCGCCGAAATGAAAAGCGGTGGACCTAAGAAAACGCCAATCAGGGTGAGCTGAGTAATCAGGCCGCTGGTCGCGCCCACGCTCTCTCTCGATGGTGCGATAACCGGCACCAGCGCCCACATGCCCACCATCAAACCGCTGCCGAACATAAAGACCCACGAGGCAAAAATTGACGGCATAAAACCCAATGGATACAGGTACATCAGCAAGGCGGGCGCGCCGGTCAGCACTAATCCAACAAAGCCCAGCGTGGTCGCTTTGACGCCGCGATTGAGCAGCGCGCCGACCATCAGACAGCCGATGCCGTTGAACACCATCGCCACCACGTTCCAGTGCGCCACCTCGACCACCGGCACGCCGTAGGTTTTGGCAAGATAGGGCGCGAGGGTCGAGATAATGCCGGTTTGCAGGAAGGCGTCGGCCCCGAAAGAGATCCCGAGCAGATAAGGCAGCGGACTTTTCAACACCGCGCTGAGGTGGCGAGTGCGGGAGAACATCGTTTTCTCTTCCTGCGTGCGGCGCGGCAGGCTAAACAGCGCCAGACAGGCCAGCACCAGCGTCAACAGCGAGTGAGTGACAAACGCCGCGCGCCAGGTACTGAAGTGATCCGCCAGTCCGGCCAGCAGGAACGGCAGCAGAAAACTGGCGGGAACAAAGGTTGACCACAGCGCCATCGCCATGGTGCGCTGCTTGCCGGTCGTGATGCGAATCAACAGGGTGACGGCAGAAACGGCGGTGAGCACGTAGCCGATTCCGGTGATAACGCGACCCGCCAGTAGTAGGTTAAAGGCGGGCGCGGCCACCACGCAGAGGTCGCCAATAACGATGATTACCGCGCCAATCAGCAGCACGATGCGATCCCCGGCGCGGTCGACGATATAACCGGCCAGCAGCGCGCCGAGCGCCACCATTAGTGACGGTAGCGACATGATCATGCCGATACTGCCGTGGTCAAAAACGTGAAACTCTTTTGCAATCGATCCTAACTCGGTGACCGCCTCGCTGACGGTCATCGCCGCCATCACGCCCAACGCGTACACCACCAGTATTCTGATAACGCTGTTCTGTATTAACGCAGCCATGTTCCTTACTCCAGATCTCTGTTGTCTCAAGGGAGAGCCGACCACTCAACAGCTCCATGCTTCTCGCGGGCGTTGGCTAGCTGTCGTTGGACAGCGCCAGAAAACGCTCAAGCGTCGGCGGATCAATCTTGATGTCAGGTTGTGACGGTGTCACCGATGCAAACTCGGTGGCTTCGCTAAACCACTTATTCTGTGCAGGCATGCCCCACTGATCGGCACGTTTCGGGTCGGCGAGATCCCAGCCAAGCGCAGGCTCGAGGTCAATGTGCTGATAGTGAGTGTTAAACAGTTCGACGCGATGACCGTCCGGGTCACGGAAGTAGACAAACAGCGCGCCGCTGATGCCGTGACGCCCCGGTCCGCGCTCGAGCTGCGGCGCATAACCTAGCGCCCCGGCGATATCACAGGCGCGGATCATGTCGTTGGTATCCGGCAGCGTGTAGGCAAAATGGTGTAGACGAGGGCCGAGACCGTGAGTAAACACGATGTCGTGCGGGTTACCTTTGCGTTGCAGCCACAGCCCCCAAAGATGCTGTCCGCCGTCTTCCTTATTAGAGAAGGTGTATTCGGAGACGCGAAAACCCAGCGGCTGATAAAACGCCAGCGCCTGACTCACGGCCGGAATTTGCAGCTGATAATGATCCAGACGCTGCGCGCAGGCACCGCGATAAAGATGATATTCCTTGAACAGACGCGCGCAGGCACTCATCGACGCGCAGAACTCCAGCGGCACGCCGAGGCTGTCGGAGACGTGCAGCGTCGGACCCTGAAAAGGCACGTCGACCAGCTGACTTTCAATGCCCTGCGCCGAAAAATAGTCGCGAGCGCGGAAGATATCGTCATCGGTTTGCACCCGCATTCCGATGCGTGCGCAGGTCTGATCGGCGGATTTTCTCAGCACCAGGCTGTGATGTCCGCGCTCTTCGAGACCACGCAAATAGACAGCCGAAGCATCTTCGTCACTGACCACCAGCCCGACCAATTCGGTATAAAACTGCTTGCTGGCGGCCAGATCCTTCACATTGAGGACTACGTGACTGGCCCGTGTCACGTTGAAAGGCGGATTCAGGACCACATCGTCAATCTGCTGCATGGGGTTGGCTCTCTCGTTAGTTAAGGCGAATCTTTTTTATGGGTCCAAAACTGTAGGGTACGGACCGCGCTGCTCAATAACTGTATTAAGATATATCGCATTAAAAGATATATCGCGATAGGGTCAACGAGAATTAACTCAAAGATGTGAAGTAGGCCACTAATTCGCCACGAGCAGCGTTTAGAAGGCAGAGGAAGAAGAGGAAGAAGACAGAAAGCGCGCGCGGACAAAGGCACGATACGGGCTTAAAGCACTAGAAGGGCTTGTGGCACATTTCTTGCAGATTTTTAGGCAGATTATTATTTTTACGCTGCAAAACGGATCCTCACCTTATGACTCTCTCTGCGCTGGACTTTGTCGTCGCCTCCAAGAAAAGTGAAATCGCCGGATTACAGCAGCTGCTGAACATGAGCGAACTGGTCGGGGTGATCAGTCAGCTTATTCACGTGCTGCAACGCGAAAGGGGGACCGCCAATATCTTTCTGTGCTCGCAAGGGCAGTATTTTGGCGAACGCCTGAACGAGCGCGCTTCTCAGGTTCAGCTTGCCGTTCAGGCGCTGATGAGCCGCCTAAGCGAGCTGGATAAAAGCGGACAATCGCTGGCGAATGGCTCACGACTGTTTAGCCTGATTGCCACGGTGCTGCATAGCCTGAGCACGTTGCCCGCGCTGCGTCAGCAAATAGCGTCGCAGACCATCACCCAGCCAGAGGCGATGCGCCATTTTAATGACGTCATTCACAACCATCTTTCGCTGGTTTATGAGGCGGCTGACTCTTCGGTCGACCCTCTGATAGCCCGCGCGTTGTTGGCGATGTTCAGCTTTATGCAAGGCAAAGAGCTGGCGGCGCAGGAGCGGGCGTTGGGTGCCGCAGGCTTTGCCGCGCGCCATTTTGACGACGCCGCGCACCAGCAACTGCTCGCCATGATCGACGGCCAGGAGCGCTGCTTTCAAACTTTTTGCGAGTTTGCCGACCCGGGCTGTCTGGCTTTTTGGCAGCAGTTAAATGAGGTCGACAGCAGCGAGTTCGAGCGTTTCAGGCGCGTTGCCTGTACCCGCGCGACGCCGACAGGTGAGGCGACCGACGTCGCGCTGCGCTGGTTTGAGGTCACCACTGCGCGCATCGACGGCATGAAAAAGCTCGAGGATTTGCTCGAAAAAGCCGTGATGGCATGTTGCCGTACTCGCCTCGTCGAGGCCGAAAATTCGCTGGTGCAACAGCAGCAAAATATCGCCGAGCTTGACCTGCCCGTCGCCCAAACGCAGACCCATTACGCCGTGTTTATGGCCTATCCGCCAGCGGGTGAAACCTCAGAACGCTTTCAAACCGGCGGCATGAGTCCGCAACTCGGGCGATCTATTCTGGCGCTGGTCGAGCAGCAGTCTCGCCAATTGCAGGCGCTGGACGCCGAGTTGGCCGGATTACGCGCGTCGTTAAGCGAAAGAAAAGTTATCGAGCGCGCCAAGGGATTGCTGATGCAGCACCACGGCCTCACTGAGCCGCAGGCGCACAAAACCCTGCGCGACATGGCGATGAATCAAAATAAAAAGCTGGCGGAAATTGCCGAGGCGATGCTGGCGGTAGCCAATCTGTTAACGGCCAAACCAACGGATCTCTAAACCCCTACTCCTAAGAGAGTAGTTGCACTGAAATTGTGCCATTTAGCTGTGCAAAACGATTACTGATAGTGCAAATCGAGGCTTTTACCGCAGAGGTTGTTGGTTAACTCCCTGATTTATAGTCTATCGGGAGAGATTTTTAAGTTGGCATGCAATCTGCATTGTTAATTAAAGAAGAACCGCGCCAATGGCGGCGTGGTCAAGGTTACGGATAAAGGCGTCCGTTAGCGCACAGGAAACTGTGTGCTAACTGGACGCTTTTTTTTTGCCTGTTTTTCACCCCCGAGTCACGACAGGCCATTTTCAAATTCTTTATTTTCAAAAGGACCGCGCAATGATTGAAAAAAAGCAGCTCTCGCGTCGCCGATTTATTGCAGGAACCGCCGCGCTGGGCGGCAGCATGATGGTGCCGGGTTTAATGAATTCGGTCTGGGCAGCAGGCTCGGACGCGCCTGAAAAGAAAGAAATTCGCGTTGGTTTTATTCCGCTCACCGACTGCGCGTCTGTGGTGATGGCGGCGGTTAAAAAATTCGATGAGAAGTACGGCATCAAGATTATCGCCAGCAAGGAGTCAAGCTGGGCGTCGGTGCGCGACAAACTGGTTTCGGGTGAACTTGACGCCGCACACGTGCTTTATGGGCTGGTCTATGGCCTGCAAATGGGCGTTTCAGGGCCGCAGCACGACATGGCAATGCTGATGGCGTTGAACAACAACGGGCAGGCGATCACGCTGTCGAACCAGCTGAAACAGGCTGGCGTCACCGATGGCGCGTCGTTGAAGAAATATATCGATGCCAGCGCCAAAGGCACCTACACCTTTGCGCAGACGTTTCCGACCGGCACCCACGCCATGTGGCTCTATTACTGGCTGGCAAACTTCGGCATTCATCCTTTCAATGACGTGCGCAACGTCGTCGTGCCGCCGCCGCAGATGGTGGTCAATATGAAAATCGGCAACATGAGCGGTTTCTGCGTGGGCGAGCCGTGGAACCAGCGCGCGATTGTCGATGATATCGGTTTTACCGCCACCACCACGCAGGATATCTGGCCGGATCATCCCGAAAAAATCCTGGGCACCACGGCCAATTGGGTAGCGGCGAATCCCAATACCGCCCGCGCGCTCACTGCCGCCGTGCTTGACGCCTCACGCTGGATTGACAGCTCGGACGCCAATCGTCTTGAAACCGCGCAGACCGTCGCCGCGCGCGCCTACATCAATACTTCGGTTGAAACCATTCAAGGACGCATGCTCGGCGATTACGAAAACGGGCTGGGCAAGAAATGGAAAGACGCGCACAGCATGCGTTTTTATCACGACGGACAGGTCAATTTCCCGTATCTCTCCGACGGCATGTGGTTCCTGACCCAACACAAACGCTGGGGCCTGCTGGACAAAGACCCCGATTATCTGGCGGTGGCGAAAAAAATCAATCGCATCGACGTTTACACCCAGGCGGCAACCGCCGTGGGCGGCATCAATTTGCCGTCAAACGTCATGCGCAGCAGCACCCTGTTCGACGGAAAAGTCTGGGACGGCACTAATCCTGCCGCTTACGCCAACAGTTTTGCGATGAAACGATAGGAGAGATGAGTGATGAGCAGCCACCCGTTGTCCGTGAACAAAAAGTCCATGCCGGTAAGCGCTGAAATTATTCCGCTGACCGCCGAGTCAGTCAGTGTGGAGCCTAACGGCGAAGAGGTCGTGTCGATAAAAGCGACGCCCGCCAATCAACCCTCGACGGCAGCCAAGCCGGTGAGTGCGAGTAAATTCCGACCCGCGTTACGTCGTTTCATGCAGCAGCTGTTGCCGGGCCTGCTTGGCGTGGCGGTGCTGCTGGTGGTGTGGCAAATCGCCGCGCTCAACAGCAAAGGTTTTCCGACGCCGGTGAAAACCTGGGAAGCCGCCAAAATCATTTTCGCCGATCCGTTTTACATTGCGGGGCCGAATGACATGGGCATCGGCTGGAACATTCTGGCTTCTCTGGAGCGCGTGGCGACGGGCTTTGGTCTCGCGGCGCTGGTTGGTATTCCAGCCGGCTTCCTGATTGGTCGTTTCAGCTTTGTCGCGAGCATGCTGAATCCGCTGATTTCCCTTTTGCGTCCGGTGAGCCCGCTGGCGTGGCTGCCTATCGGCCTGCTGCTGTTTCAGCGCGCAGAACCCGCGTCGGCGTGGACCATTTTTATCTGTTCCATCTGGCCGATGATTCTGAACACCGCCGAAGGGGTGACCCGAATTCCGCAAGATTATCTCAACGTCGCGCGGGTGCTGAAACTCAGTGAATTTACCGTGATGCGCAAAATCCTGTTTCCCGCCGTGCTGCCGTACATCCTCACCGGCGTGCGGCTGTCGATTGGCATCGCGTGGCTGGTGATTGTCGCCGCCGAAATGCTGACCGGTGGCGTCGGGATCGGATTCTGGATCTGGAACGAGTGGAACAACCTGAACGTAGAAAACATCATCATCGCCATTTTATTGATTGGCGTGGTGGGCATGCTGCTGGAGCAGGGATTAATGGCCATTGCTCGCCGTTTTAGCTTCGAAAATCGCTAGGAGAACCCGATGAACAGTGAAAAACCGATTATTCGCGTACAACACGTCAGCCAGAGTTTTGCCACCGCCAAAGGGCCGTTTCTGGCGCTGGACAACGTCTCGTTCGACATTGTCGAAGGCGAAACGCTGAGCCTGATTGGACATTCAGGCTGCGGCAAATCGACGCTGCTGAATTTGATTGCCGGTCTCAGCCGGGCGTCCGAAGGCGTGCTGCTGTGCGATAACCAGGAGATTACCGGCCCCGGCCCCGAGCGCGGCGTGGTGTTTCAAAATCACTCCCTGCTGCCGTGGCTGAGCACCTACGACAACGTCGCGCTGGCGGTGCATCAGGTGTTTAAAAATCAGATGAGCAAGGCCGAGATGCACGAGTGGATTGAACACAATCTGGCGCTGGTGCAGATGAGTCACGCGCTCGACAAACGGCCGGGCGAGATTTCTGGCGGCATGAAACAGCGGGTCGGGATTGCGCGCGCGCTGGCGATGAAACCTCGCGTACTCCTGATGGACGAGCCTTTTGGCGCGCTCGACGCCCTGACGCGTGCGCATTTGCAGGACGCGGTGATGGAGATTCAGCAGCGCCTGCGCACCACTATTTTGCTGATTACCCACGACGTCGACGAGGCGGTGCTGCTCTCCGATCGCGTCATGATGATGACCAACGGACCGGCCGCCAAGGTGGGCGAAGTGCTGAACGTGCAGCTTGATCGTCCGCGTTCGCGGCTGGCGCTGGCGAACGATCCGCTGTTCCACCAGTACCGCCAGCAGGTGTTGCATTTCTTGTATGAAAAACAGCTTTACGAAAAACAGCTCTACGAAAAACAGCCTGCGATGGTTTAACGGATTGGTGGGGTGAACGCGATGGAAAAACCGACTTTAGTGGTGATTGGCAACGGCATGGCGGGGGTGCGTCTGGTCGAGCAGCTGTGCCAGCTGGCACCTGATCGCTATCGCATTCTGGTGCTGGGCGAGGAGCCGCAGACGGCGTACAACCGCATTTTGCTCACGCCGGTGCTGTCGGGAGAAAAGGCCTTCGCCGACATTATCACTCACGAGCCGTCGTGGTATGCCGAGCATCAGGTGACGTTTATCCCGAATTGCCGCGTCACTGAAATCTTGCCCGCGCAGCAGCAGGTCTTGTGCGGAGAGCAGCGGTTTTCCTATGACCAATTGGTGCTGGCGACGGGTTCCCGGCCCGTAATTCCGGCGCTTTCAGGCAGTGAATTATCAGGAGTCTACGGCTTTCGTACCCAGCAAGATGTTGAATCTATTTTATCGATGCTCTATCCGCAGCAGCCCGCCGTGGTGATTGGCGGCGGCGTCTTGGGCATCGAGGCGGCCGCCGCGCTGCTGCTTCGCGGCATGCAGGTCACGTTAATTCATCGCGGCGCGTGGCTCATGGAAAGACAGCTCGATCACCACGCCGCCCGTGAATTACAGGCTCAGCTTGAGCAGCGCGGGATGCAAATTTTACTCGGCGCAGAAACTGCCCATTTTATTGGCACCATGGAAAATGCCGTGCAGCAGGTGGTGCTCAAGGATGGCCGCTCGCTTCCCGCCGAGCGAGTGGTGATCGCCGCAGGGGTGAAACCCGCGATTGAGTTGGCCCAGCGCGCGGGTTTGCGCTGTGAAAGGGGCGTGTTGGTCGACGCCGAAATGCGCACCTCGGAAGCCAATATTTCTGCCATCGGCGAATGCTGTCAGCTCGGCGACACCACCTTCGGGCTGGTCGCGCCCTGTTGGCAGCAGGCAAAAGTGCTGGCCTGTCGACTGGCCGGTGTGGCCGCCAAACCTTACGCCGTAGGCATTGTTCCGCTGCGGCTAAAAGTTACCGGCATCACGCTGTTTTGCGCCGGCGAGCTGCATGGCGCAGATGCTTACCAAAATGATGCCGATGGAAGCTATCAGGTGCAGAAAAGCTGGGACCCGTTGGCGGGTCATTATCGACGCCTGTTGATGCACCGAAACCAGCTCAAAGGCGTGCTGCTACTGGGCGACGCCAGCGACGGAGCCGATTATCTCGCCCGTCTTGAGTGCCACGACGTTACGGCCTCTATACCCACTCTATTTACGCCCGAAGGGAAGATTCAAGTTACGCCCGAAGGGGAGATTCACCCCCGTTCGAACGATCAAAAAATTCAGTTTCCGAGACAGGTAATCAGGAGCAAGGCAATGTCAAAACCCGTTTTAGTGCTCGCCGGTCACGGCATGGTAGGTCATCATTTTCTGCAACAGCTGGTGGAGCGCAACCTGCACCAGCAGTATCAGGTCATCGTGTTTGCCGAAGAAGCCGCACCGGCCTATGACCGGGTGCATTTATCCGAGTTTTTCTCCGGTCGCAGCGCCGAATCGCTGTCGATGGTGGAAGAAGGATTTTTTGAAAGCAGCGGCATTGAGCTGCGTCTGGCGCACGGTATCGAACATATTGATAGCAAACACCGTTTTGTGGTCGACAGGCAGGGACGCCAGACGGCCTACGATTTGCTGGTGCTGGCGACGGGTTCCTATCCGTTCGTGCCGCCGATCCCGGGCAACGACGGGCCGGGTTGTCTGGTCTATCGCACCCTCGACGATTTGGCGGCGATTAAGGCCTGCGCGGATAACGGCAAGGTTGGCGTGGTGGTCGGCGGCGGGCTGTTAGGACTGGAAGCCGCCAACGCGCTGCGCCATCTCGGGCTGGAAACTCACGTCGTGGAGTTTGCGCCGCGCCTGATGGGCGTGCAGCTTGATGAAGGCGGCGCGACGATGCTGCGCCATAAAATCGAGGCGCTGGGCGTGCAGGTGCATACCGGCAAGGAGACGCGGGGAATTGTCGGCGGCGAACAGCTCGGTTATCGCATGGAATTTGCCGACGGCTCGCATCTGGAAACCGATCTGGTGCTGTTCTCGGCGGGGATTCGACCACGCGACCAGCTGGCGCGCGACGGCGGGTTAGAGGTAGGTCCGCGCGGCGGAATTGTGATTGACGATCAGTGCCGCACCTCGGATCCGGCCATTTTTGCCATCGGCGAATGTGCGCTGTGGAACGGGCAGATTTTTGGACTGGTGGCACCCGGTTATCAGATGGCGCGCACGCTGGCGGATACGTTGCTGGGCAGCGAGGTCGCCTTCAAAGGGGCCGACATGAGCACCAAGCTGAAGCTGCTCGGCGTTGAAGTGGCGTCGATTGGTGATGCGCACGGCCGCACGGCGGGCAGCCAAAGCTACAGCTGGGTTGATGGCCCCGAGCAGGTGTATAAAAAAATCGTGGTTTCGCAGGACCGCAAACGGCTGCTGGGCGCGGTGTTGGTCGGCGACAGCGCGGAATACAGCACGCTGCTGCAAATGATGCTTAATGACATGCCGCTGCCGGCCAAACCCGAATCGCTGATTTTACCGGCAGGCGCGGGCGGTCCGGCGCAGGGCCTTGGCGTGGCCGCTTTGCCCGAAGGCGCGCAGATTTGCTCCTGTTACAACGTCAGCAAGGGCGATATTTGCGCGGCGGTGCAGGACGGCTGCGGCGATATGGCGGCAATCAAAAGTTGCACCAAGGCGGCCACGGGCTGTGGCGGCTGCGCGGCGTTGACCAAACAGGTGATGGAATTTGCGCTGTCGGCGATGGGCGTAGAGGTCAAAAAGGACATCTGCGAGCATTTCGCCTACTCGCGTCAGGAGCTTTATCATCTTGTGCGCCTCGGCAATATTCGCAGCTTCGACGCGCTAATCGACAAGCACGGGCAGGGCCACGGCTGCGAGATTTGCAAACCGGCGGTCGGCTCGATTCTGGCCTCGTGCTGGAACGACTACCTCTTGAAGCCGCAACATCTGCCGCTGCAAGACACCAACGATCGCTTCTTCGCCAATATCCAGAAAGACGGCACTTATTCTGTGGTACCGCGCGTGCCGGCCGGTGAAATTACGCCCGACGGCCTGATAGCCATCGGCCAGATAGCCAAGCGTTACGCGCTTTACACCAAAATTACCGGTGGCCAGCGCGTCGACCTGTTTGGCGCAAGGCTCGAGCAGTTGCCCGAAATCTGGCAGCAGCTTATCGACGCTGGGTTTGAAACCGGCCACGCCTATGGAAAATCGCTGCGCACGGTGAAATCTTGCGTCGGATCAACCTGGTGTCGCTACGGCGTGCAGGATTCTACCGCGTTGGCGCTGGAACTCGAGAATCGTTACAAAGGCCTGCGCGCGCCGCACAAAATCAAGATGGCGGTGTCGGGCTGTACCCGTGAATGTGCCGAAGCGCAGAGCAAAGACGTAGGGGTGATCGCCACTGAAAAAGGCTGGAACCTGTTTGTTTGCGGCAACGGCGGCATGAAGCCGCGTCACGCGAATTTGCTGGCGCAGGACATGACCACCGAGCAGTTAATCCGCACCGTGGACCGCTTTTTGATGTTCTATATTCGCACCGCCGATCGCCTCCAACGCACCAGTACCTGGATGGATAATCTCGAAGGCGGGCTGGACTATCTGCGTCAGGTGGTGCTGGAAGACAGCCTGCAAATCGGCGCGGAGCTTGAAGCAGAAATGGAAAGCGTGGTGGCAACGTACCAGTGCGAATGGCAAACCACGCTGGCTTCGCCGGAGCGTATGGCGCAGTTTACGCCGTTTATCAACAGCCAGCAGCCTGACGAAGCCGTAGTGAAAATCGCCGAGCGCGACCAGTGGCGACCGGCCACCGCGCAGGAACGTTTTGAGGCGCAAAATCAGCGCGTGCCGATGATTGCGCAACACCTCAATGTTGTCGAAGGCTGGGTCGATATTTGCGCGCTCGACGCCATTCCGGCCAACGCGGGCATCGCCGCCCGTTTACTCGAACAGCAGATTGCACTGTTCCACCTGCCGGACCATCCTCAGCAGGTGTTTGCCGTCAGTAATCATGAACCTGATAGCGAAGCCAACGTGCTGGCGCGCGGTCTGGTTGGCGACGTGAAAGGCGAGCCGGTGGTTATTTCGCCGCTCTACAAACAGCGTTTCCGCCTGCTAGATGGCAGCAATATCGACCCGACGCAGGGCGGCATTACGGCGTGGCCCGTTCAGGTCAAAGAGGGCCGGGTGTGGGTCAGCGAACAGCCGCTGCGCGCCGCCGTCATAGCCGATCGTCGCGCTGAAATTGCGGTCACGGTGAGCCTATGAGTCAAGAGATTGCTGGCGAAGCTACCGCTACTTCCTCTATGTCCACCACCTGCGCTTACTGCGGCGTGGGCTGTGGCGTGATTATGCAGAAAGATGAACACGGCTTTGCGGCGCAGGGCGATCCACAGCATCCTGCCAACGCGGGCCGACTGTGTGTTAAAGGCAGCGCGCTAGGAGAAACGCTGAATCTGGAAGGGCGTTTGCTCCAGCCGGAAATTAATCGTCAGCCGGTAAGCTGGGCGCAGGCGCTAGATGCTGTAGCCGACGGCCTGCAACAGGTCATCGCCGAATTTGGCCCGCAGGCCGTGGCTTTTTATGGCTCGGGCCAGCTACTGACGGAAGATTATTACGTCGCCAACAAGTTGATGAAAGGTTTTATTGGCGCGGCAAATATGGACACCAATTCTCGCCTGTGCATGGCCTCGGCGGTGGTCGGTTACAAGCGGGCCTTTGGTAGCGATGCCGTGCCGGGCAATTATCAGGATATCGAGCAGGCCGACTGCGTGCTGCTGGTCGGTTCCAACACGGCGTGGGCGCATCCGGTGGTGTATCAGCGGCTGGCGCAGGCGAAGAAGAAGCGTCCGCAGCTGCGCATGGTGGTGATTGATCCACGCCAGACCGCCACCTGTGACATTGCCGATCTTCATCTTTCGCTGCGTCCGGGCAGTGACGCCGCGCTGTTTAATGGCGCACTGAATGCGATGGCCGCGCGCGGGCGACTGGATGCCGATTTTATTGCCAATCACACGCAGGGGGCAGCTGAGACGCTGGCGACGGTGGCCGAATGGACGCTGCCGCGCACCGCCGAATTTTGCGGGCTTGAAGAAGCACAGCTCGAACAGTTTTACCACCTGCTGGCCAGGCAGGAGAAGTGGGTCACGCTCTATTCGATGGGGATTAACCAGTCAAGTTCTGGCGTCGATAAATGTAACGCTATCATCAACCTGCATCTCGCGACGGGGACGATTGGCCGCGAAGGCTGCGGACCTTTTTCAATCACGGGCCAGCCTAACGCGATGGGTGGCCGAGAGGTCGGCGGTTTGGCGAATCAGCTGGCGGCGCACATGGGATTCAGCGAGCAGGAGGTCGATCGCGTCGGGCGTTTCTGGAACAGCCCAAATGTGAGCACTAAACCGGGTCTCAACGCGGTCGAGCTGTTTCAGGCGATTGAACAGGGGCAGGTCAAGGCGGTGTGGATTATGGGCACAAATCCGGTGGTCTCGCTGCCCGATGCCGATCGCGTTCGTGCGGGGCTAGCCCGCTGCCCGCTGGTCATTGTCTCGGATATTATGCGCGACACTGACACCCAGCGCGTTGCTACTATCTGCCTTCCCGCGCTGGGATGGGGCGAAAAAAATGGCACGGTGACGAACTCTGAACGCTGTATTTCGCGTCAGCGCAGTTTTCTCCCTGCGCCGGGCGAGGCAAAAGCGGACTGGTGGATTATCTCGCAGGTGGCGCAGCGCATGGGCTTTGGCGAGGCGTTTAACTATCAGCATCCAGCGGAGATATTTCGCGAGCACGCCGCGCTGTCAGGTTTTGAAAATCAGGGTTCACGTGCCTTTGATATCAGCGGGTTAGCACAGCTGAGTAACGATGAGTGGCATAACATGGCGTCGATTCAATGGCCAGTTAACCAGCAAAATCCGCTCGGCACGCCGCGTTTATTCAGTGACGGACGATTTTTCCATCTTGATGGCAAGGCGCGGCTGATACCGATTACGCCGCGTCTGCCCGTGACTAAAACCTCCGCCAGTTACCCGCTGATCATGAATACCGGCCGCGTGCGTGACCAGTGGCATACCATGACGCGCACCGGAAAGTCGGCGCGGCTGATGCAGCATATCAGCGAACCTTATTGCCAGTTCCATCCCGACGATCTGACGGATATTCACGCCGGGGATTTGGTGCGCGTGGCGTCGTCGCACGGTTGGCTGCTGCTGCGCGCGATGCCCGATAGACTGCAACCGCGAGGCAGCGTCTTTGTGCCGATGCACTGGAACGCGCAGTTTAGCCAGCAGGCGCGGGTCGACGCGCTGATTGCGGCGCATACCGACCCGCTGTCGGGCCAGCCTGAAAGCAAGCAGATGCCGGTCAATGTTTGTCGTTGGAATGCTGCTTTTCAGGCCGAGCTGTTTATCGGCGCGGCGGCCATGAATCAAGAATCGGCACGATTAACGCCCGAGGTGAGTTACTGGAGCCGCATTGCTCAACCGGACGTTTCGCACTTTGTATTAGCGGACTCTTCAACGCCCGATGATTGGTATGGCTGGCTTGACCAACGTTATGATTTATCTCGTTTTCGTTGCCAGTTTGCCGATTTTGGCGCCCGTGGATTTAACCTCCTCGCCTGGTCGGAACAGGGGTTAGCGTTGGCATTTTATGCGCAAAATACCTTGGCCGACCACGCCGTTCTGACCGTCGATCGGCACGCAATTATCGCCGCTTTTTCACAGTCGCCTAAAACCGCCAACGAAAGATTGGCGCTGTTGGCGGGCGTTGCGCCCTCGGGCAAAGCCTCTGTCGGCAACGTTATTTGCAGCTGTTTCGGGGTCGGTGAAACGCAAATAAGCCAGGCGATCGCCGCCGGATGCCGCGACGTGCAGGGGTTGGGCGATACGCTTAAATGCGGCACCAACTGCGGTTCCTGTATTCCAGAACTTAAAAAAATTATCGACCAGCAATCCCTTCTTCTGCTCACAGGAGCATCAAAATGAACGCTACGCTTTCTGCCATCAATCCTCATCAAATTGCCCAGCTTTTGGCCGTGGGCGCGCAGCATTCTCCCGTGCGGGGAGGGGAAGTCTGGCTAGTGGGCGCAGGTCCGGGCGACGTCGAGTTGCTGACGTTGAAAGCGCTGCGGGTGATTCAAAGTGCCGACGTGGTGGTGTATGACCGGCTGGTTTCTGCACCCGTAATGGCGCTGATCCCGGCCAACGTGCTGTGTATCGACGTGGGCAAAACCCCCGGAAATCATCGACTGGCACAGGAGGAGATAAATCAGCTGCTGGTCGAGCTGGCATTATCGGGCCAGCGGGTGGTGCGTTTGAAGGGCGGCGATCCTTTCATTTTCGGGCGCGGCGGCGAGGAGATGCAACACTGTCAGCGGCATCAGGTGCCGTGCCACATAGTGCCGGGAATTACCGCCGCTATGGGCTGCGCGGCGGCCAGCGGCATTCCGCTGACTCACCGGAGTTTGGCGCAATCGGTACGTTTTGTTACTGGCCACGGCGCGCAAGGCGAACCCGATATCGACTGGGCCTCGCTGGCCGCCGAGAATCAGACGCTGGTATTTTATATGGGGTTGGCGAGCAGCACGATTATCAGCCAACGTCTTATCCAGCATGGCATGGCAGCGAGCACGGCGCTGGCGATTATCGAGCGCGGCACTCAGCCCGAGCAGCGGGTTATTACGGGCGCGCTCGGCACGCTAACGATGCTGGTCGAACGTCATAATGTCGAAACGCCCGCCCTGTTGATTATTGGCGCGGTGGTCGGACTGTACCAAACGGAGGCGGTAAAAACGCCAAAATCCGAGGCTGAAAAACGGCCTGCTTTCGCCTCGATCCTGTAGAAGTCTTGAATCGAATAGTTAAAGGTGTATATTTAATACATGTTTAATATCGATGTGAGAAATGTATGTTGACCGTGCAAGAGAAAGAGCAAATCAAAGCCACCGTGCCCGTGCTGCGCGAAAATGGCGTGGCGTTAACCGACTACTTTTATAAACGTATGTTGAAGAATAATCCGCAGTTAAAAGAGACCTTTAACGTGGGCAATCAGCGAAGTGGGGCGCAGGCAAAAGCGTTGGCAGGCGCCGTGCTGGCCTATGCCGAAAATATCGACGACCCTATGGTGTTGGCACCCGTTGTTGAAATGATCTGCCATAAACACGTGAGCCTGAATATTCAGGCACCGGATTATAATATCGTCGGTGAAAATCTGCTTTATTCGATCAGTGAAGTGCTGGATATTCCGATGGATAATCCGCTGATTTCCGCGTGGGGTAAAGCGTATCAACAGCTGGCTGACTTATTTATTGCTACCGAAAAAAGCCTGTATGCAAATCATGCTCAGACTGAAGGCAGTTGGTTGGGATGGCGTAATTTCATCGTCGATCGCAAAGTAAAAGAGAGTGACGAGATTACCTCCTTTTACCTTATTCCCGAAGATGCACAAGCCTTGCCGACGTATAAAGCGGGCCAATATATTTCGCTGCGTATTCTGGTGCCGGAACTGGGCATTAAACAGCCGCGCCAGTACAGTTTATCCGATAGCCCTTCAGGTAACTATTTACGTATCTCGGTTAAGAATGAAACGCCTCGCCTTGAAGGCCAGGATCCGGGGTATGTTTCTTCCACCTTGCATAATCGGGTAGAGCAGGGCGACACCGTCGAATTAACCGCGCCGACCGGCAACTTTTTCCTGATTAATCCTGATAAGACCAACGTCTTAATTAGCGCGGGCGTCGGCCTTACTCCAATGGTCGCGATGCTGAAACAGTTAGTGGCTGAAAAGACAATAACCAGCGATGCCATGGCGAGCGTCGATAATACGGATCACGCGGCTTTAGATTCAAATGGCAGTAAAAAACCTCTATACTTCATTCACGCGGCGAGAAGTGCAGAGGTTCATGCAATGCGTAATGAAATTAACGCGTTACGTGAAAAAAATAACCATCTCCACGTTTACTACGCCTATGAGCAGATTACTGAAGCCGACGCGTTAGGGCGAGATTATCATCAGCAGGGCCGGTTGGATCTTAATCAATTGCCCGCCGAGTATTTGCCTAAAGAGGCTGATTACTATTTATGCGGACCCGTGCCGTTTATGCATCAGCAGAAAAAGGCCTTGCTTGAGAAAGGTATTCCAGAGGCACATATTCACAGTGAAGCGTTTGCCACCGGCGGCGTTTAACTTTTGCAGAAATAATGCTCTTCAGGGAAGAAGGGCGTTTAAGAGTCTATGAAACTAAATCAATTTACTGACCTAGGGTTGCGGACGTTAATTTATTTGACGCAACCTCAACGCGCCTCGCCATTTACTATCAGTGAAATGGCCCAGCGGCTAAATATCTCAAAAAACCATTTGGTGAAAGTGGTGCATTTTATGGCCAGGATGAATTGGGTCACGACAACCCGTGGCAAAGGCGGCGGCGTAGTATTAGCCAAAGCGCCCTCTGAGTATCGTTTGGGGTCAGTGATCCGACAATTGGAAGAGCACGTTGATCAATCCCATTCGCTGGTCAATTGCGACAGCCCTTATTGCGTCCTGAATCCGGTCTGTAAATTGAAATCCCTGCTCCACGATGCCCTCAACGTATTTTTTGACTATCTCGAGCAATATACGCTAGCCGACGCCGTCCGAAATCCCGCACTTCTCACGGAACTGCAATTAATCGACGTGGTGAGATTGGAATAACCATGTCTTGACCCTCAACGTTGTTAACTAACGGGAATCCTAAATGACCGATTTTCCAGAGATAACGATTGGCCTGCTTCTCTTTCCGAATTTAACACAGCTTGACCTCACTGGGCCTTATGAAGTTTTCATTAGTGCACCCAATGCAAAAGTGCATTTAATCTGGAAAACGCGTGATGCTGTGGTCTCCAACGGTGGTATGGCGATAGTGCCGACGGAGACTTTCGACACCTGTCCGCCGTTGGATATTATCTGCATTCCGGGTGGCCCCGGGCAAATAGCGATTATGGATGATGAAGAGACGCTAGACTTTATCAGGCAACAGAGTCAACAGGCTAGGCTGGTGACTTCAGTCTGCACAGGTTCGCTTATTCTCGGCGCAGCAGGTCTGCTGCAAGGTTATAAAGCCACTTCACATTGGGCCTCTTTAGACCAGCTCGCGTTATTAGGTGCCGAACCCATTAATCAACGCGTAGTAAGAGATAGAAATAGAATTACCGGCGCGGGCGTTACTTCAGGTATCGATTTTGCACTGCACGTAGTGGCCGAAATATATGGGATAGAAACGGCGAAAAATATTCAGCTCGGTATGGAATACGATCCTGAGCCGCCATTTAACACCGGCTCGCCACGTTCGGCTCCCGCTGAACAGGTTAAACAGGCAAGAGAAAGATTAGCGCCTTTTATCGAGAAAAGGCGGGCGGCGACCCTGAAGGCGGCGGCAAAACTGACGCAGTAAAACTCTATTTTTTGTTAATTAATTACTGCCACGAATTTTTTGTTAATCAATTACTGCCACCAATAACAGTTAAAACTATCACCTCTAAATAAATAGCCGGCCAAACTTAATCTGGCCGGCTAGTAAGGTTATTGCCTTCTTTTTATACCGTTGCGACAGGCGTGGCGGGCGAACCCACGGCGCCGGGGAGTCTCAACGGCGGGGCGGTGAGTAAGAAAGCCGTGCGCCGTTGGTCGCTCAACCAGTCAGCTAATTCACTCAAATGCCACAGCTCGCCCAGATAGACGCCGAGCCTGAACAGACACAGGTCGTGCAGAGGATGAGAAGGGTAAAAATCATCGTTTAGAGGGCGTGCGGGCAAGATTTCTACCGCTGGATTATCTGCAATCAGCGCCACCACGCCACTTTGTTCCACCCACTGGCGCAGCGCGAGATCGCTGCCATCCAGCCCGGCAAAATGCGTCGCTAAATAGTCAGCGTCGGGCGTTCCCGCCATTTGATAAATTGCCTCGTCCATGCCGGTACGAAAGCAGACCATATCTCCCGCACGAACTTCAATATTGTCGGCGGCAATAATTTGCTGTAGATGCTGATAACCAAAGGCAAAGCGCTCAATGCCAAAATGCTTTTTGATATCAATCATTACCGCGCGACCTTGAAAACCGTGCTTGGCCATATTTTCGATGCCCAACGCTTTTGCACCAAGATGAGCGCCTTGCGAGCAGCCACATCCCGCGCGAAAATCGGTTTCTCCGACAATATCAATCCCCGCCTTGTAACCATTGTAAAACACCATTTCTGGCTCGCCGTTGCCTTGCACATCAAACCATTGCCCCATGTGCGCGAGGCTGTCCCATTGGGTCGAATATTGCAGCGCAAGGGTGACTGTGTCGTCACAAATAATATCGCTGAGTTGGGCATTGTCGCGCGAGAGCGGATAAGTCATGTTTGGATGCTCACCCCGTCGCGTGGCGTTGAGCGTCGGCGGCGGACGGCGTGGATTCATCGCCGTGCCGCCCGGCAGGTCCAGCGGCAAACTGAGGCAAAAGGTTTTGCCGGTTTTAACCTCGGCCACGCCTTGCAGCACTTTTTCCGCCGTTAACAAGTTCAGCCGACCCAGCTGATCGTCAGGACCAAAATCACCCCAAGTCGACTGTTGCGGACGTTTTTTCCATCGCGATTGTGTCACGTATTTCTCCTTAGGCCGTTGGCTGATGCATAGGTTTAACTTCAGGTAACCACCAGCCGTAGGCGATAGCGCCCAATAAACCGACAATGCCAGCCAGCACCAGTGGGATCACGAACGAGTGGGTAAACTGCATCAAAATACCAATCAATATCGGCGAAATTATCCCTGCCATATTGGCGGCCATATTTTGAATTCCGCCAATGGTGGCAACGTTGGCGCGATTTGGCGCGACGTCAGAAGGCAGCGCCCAAAGTGCCGCCGAGGCGCAGGTGGCTGAAAAGTTGGCGAAGCACAGCGCCGCCAGCGCCAGCGTTACGGTAGGCGAGAAGGCGGCAAGACCAATCACTGAACTACCAATCATGCCAAATACCAACGGAATTTTGCGCGCGACATTTAATGATACGCCACGACGCACCAAGCCATCTGACAGCAGGCCACCAAACCAGCCGCCGATAATCGCGGCAATGCCCGGCAACATGCCCAGCAGGCCGAATTTCATTAGTGAAAGGTGGAACGTTTCGACCAGATAGGTCGGAAACCAGGTGAAGAAAAAGTAGGAGACAAAGTTGACGCAAAAGAAGCCGAACATCATCGCCTGTACGGTGCGCTGGCGCAGCAGTTGGCGAATGCTCATTGCCGCACCGGTCGCGGCTTCCTGATTGGCTTCAATAAATTCGACCTCCTCACGGTTCACGGTTTTATGCTGGCGCGGGTCGCGGTACCACAAATACCAACCGATCGCCCAAGCCATGGCAATCACGCCGGAGATGACAAAGGTCATTCGCCAGCCGACGGCAGCTATCAAAAAGGAAATAATGGGAATCGCAAGCGTGCCACCAATTTTACTGCCGTTATTAAAGGTCGCGGCGGCAAAACTGCGCTCCTGACGCGGGAACCAGCGGGAGACGGTGGAGGAACTGGCCGGATAACTCGGCGCTTCGACCGCGCCGAGCAGCATACGAAAACCGACCAATGCCGAGACGCTGTGCGAAAGGCCGCAGAACGCGGTCGCTAAACCCCAGCCTAAACTGCTCACTGCTAACGTGATGCGCGGACCAAATTTGTCGGTGAGCCAACCCCCCGGCAGTTGAAACAGTACGTAACTCCAAAAAAATGCTGACAAAAGCAGGCCGCTGTCCGTGCTGGAAAGATGTAAATCGCTCGACATAAACGGAATTGCCACGCTCATGGCGGCGCGATCGATATAGTTAATGGCGATCCCGACGGATAACACGCTCAGAATGGCGTAACGCATTTTCCCCGTCGCCGTTTTTTCGCCGGTCGCAACCGACGCAGCACTGCCTGGTAAATTTATCGACATAGCGGACTCCAATAACCTGATTATTTTGTGTAGGAACAGGCGAAGTACCGCCTCCTTTCAGAAGCGGTGAAGCGTTAAACGTGTCGAGCGGAAGCCGGATGGCGAACCTCAGGTTGCTGTTCGACAATCGGCTCAACTTTTCCCATCAGGAATAGATAGTTAATAATACCGATCACCACGAGCGCAGCGGATAATACCAGCGCCATATTGAACGAACCGGTCGCCGCGACAATCGCGCCGGTCACGATTGGCCCGACGGCACCGCCGAGATTGGAAATCGTGTTTTGAAGACCCGCCACAATAGAGACACTGTTTTCCGGTGCGACGTCACCCGGCAATGCCCAAACCTGAGATGCGGCGACGGTGGTGCCAGATTTAGCGACGCACAGCAGAAATACGGTCATGTAAACCGATTCGGTAAACGGCGCGAAGCCGATACACAGCGCCATCAGCAGGCCGATGGTTAAAAACAGTTTGCGAGTGGCTGTGAGGGAGAGGACTTTTTTATGCACCATGCGGTCAGAAGCCCAGCCTGTAATGACTTCGATAACCATGCCGCACAGCAGCGGCAGCGCGGCCACCATGCCCATCTGAATAAAGCCCATCCCTTTCTCTTTCACCAGATAGGTCGGCAACCAGGTGATAAAGAAGTACGAGGTGTAATTAATGGTGAAAAATCCGAGACACATCGCCCAAATGTTGCGATAGCGCAGCAATTTGTACCATTTCATCGGCAGGACTTTCTTATCGCCATGCTTGAGTTTCTGGCCGTTACGGATCAGTGCGACTTCTTCCTGACTAATGCTTTTGTGGCTTTCGGGATTATCGCTGTAAATAAAGTACCAGGCGATGACCCAAATCACGCCGACGCCGCCGACAATCGCAAAGGTTAAGCGCCAATCGACCATGTAGATCATCCACACAATCAACGGCATGGCGATAGCGCCACCAAATTTCGAGGCGCTGTCAAACAGTCCGGAAACCGTCGCACGCTCGTGATCGGGGAACCAACGGGCGGTGATGCCTGCATTACTCGGGTAGGCCGCCGCCTCGCCAATCCCTAATGCGAGACGCATCGCCAGCAGCGATTTAAAACCGGTCGCCATGCCCATTAATGACGTGGCGATTGACCACCAGGCCACGGCCAGACCCAAGCCTTTTTTCTGCCCAAATCGGTCGGCAAACCAGCCAGCGGGAATTTGCAGCAGCGAATATGACCAAAAAAAGGCTGCCATGATTAAACCCATCATTTCGGGTGTCAGGTTTAGCTCGGAAATCAGGTGCGGCGCGGCGGCCGAAAGCACGGTTCGGTCAATATAATTAATCGCGATGGCAAACCACATAAGACCTGCAATCCACCACCGAATTCGTGTGCGAGATGTCACTTTATTCATAATAGTAGCCCGGTACAGAGAGTAATTGTGAGCTGAATAGCCTGGCTTTCAGCTTTTATAAAGCAGGGAAGGTAGGGCTTCCCTGTTTGATTTACTTATAATTTATTCATGATATTGGTGGGGCGCTGTTGCTCTATTACACACTGAATAATCTGCTGCACACAGCGTTCACCTATCGCACTGATCGCCCCGTCGGTATAACCGGCGATGTGCGAAGTTGGGGTGAAATTATCGAGTGAAAATAGCGGGTGTTCGGCCAACGGTTCATGCTCGAAAACGTCGGCCGCCGCGCCGCTGATCACGTTATCGATCAGTG
This sequence comes from Rouxiella sp. T17, assembly GCF_036663475.1. NCBI lineage: Bacteria > Pseudomonadati > Pseudomonadota > Gammaproteobacteria > Enterobacterales > Yersiniaceae > Rouxiella > Rouxiella sp. T17. The sequence continues at coordinate 146,028 of NZ_JAWUEA010000042.1, forward strand.
CCTGATACAAATCTGCTTCGTTAACCACGCCGCCGCGCGATACGTTGATTAAATAGGCCGATTTCTTCATCTGTTTCAGGCGCGCTGCATCAAACAGATCCTTGGTTTCAGCCGTCAATGGCGTATGCAAAGTGATGAAATCACTCTGTTCAGTCAGTTGATCGAGAGAGACAAACTGCACGCCGTTTTCAGCCGCAAACTTCTCGTCAGGATAAAAATCAAAAGCCAGTACCTGCATATTGAAGCCTTTCGCCCGCAGCGCGACCTGCTTGCCAATATTGCCAAGGCCGATAATACCCAGCGTTTTCGAATAGACATCGGTGGCGAAAATGCGCGGCCAAAGCCCTTTGCGGGTCTCGGCGACGGCCTGCGGCAACTGTCTTGCGCCTGCGAGGATTAAAGAAAACGCAAAGTCTGCGACGGCATGCTTGTTGGCATCCGGCACGTTAGTGACAAAAATCTCACGCGCGCGGGTGGCGTCGAGATTGATATTGTCGACACCGACGCCATGCTTACAGACGATTTTCAATTTTGGTGCCAACTTAAGCAGCGCCTCGTTGATGTCAGTAAAAGCGACAATCATCGCTACGGTGTCGGCGAGATGAGGCTCCAGCATGCTGAGCGACGCATCCGCTGGCAGGGTAATCAGTTCAAGTCCCTGTTCGCGGAGCGCCGTAATAGGCCGATCGTCATACTTGGCGAAAGAGGGCGAGGTACAAATAACTTTCATGATAACGGTCCTGATGTAAGCGCAATGGGGCGTTCGCGCGCCAGTTACTGGGTATATTGATTAACTATGTGGCGAATCTGCTGCTCTTCTTGCGGGCTGAACTGCACCGCGTAGCGGCTTTCGCCCACCTCATGGCCCATCAAAACCAACGCTTTTTTCACCGCGGCAGGCGAGAAGCCAATGCTGTAGAGCTCGGTACGCAGGCCAGTGACGTTCTCTTGTGCAAGTCGTGATCCTGTAATATCTCCGGCTTTAAATTTGGCCCAAATCGCATTGATCTCTTTGGGGGCGACGTTTGCCAAACCTGAAATGCAGGCCGAGCAGCCATCGACAAATCCTTGATGAATCAATGAGTCAGGACCATTCAATACAGTAAAGTTGCTCATACCTTCGGCTGCCTTGATAAATCCGCTCAGGCTTTCATAGCTGCCCGCACTGTCTTTAATGCCGATAATATTGGGATGCGCGGCCAGCGTGCGCACGGTTTCGGGTTCCAGCGTATTGCCGGTGCGCGCAGGAATGTTGTAGAGAAACAGCGGTACGTCGAGCCCGTCGGCGATGGTCAGATAGTGGGTAATCAGCTCCTGCTGTTTCAGCGGCACAAAATAGGGCGTAATGACCGAGACGGCGTCAACGCCAAGCCGGGCAATCTGTTTGCCAAGGCGCAGCGTTTCGCGGGTGGAAATCTCGCCAATATGGGCGACGACAGGCGCGTTACCCGCCACTTCATCGACACAGGTTTGAGTTACGGCCAGCTTCTCCTGTTCATTCAACACGAAAAATTCGCCGTTGGTGCCGCCACAAAAGATGCCGTTACCGGCTGCAAGCTGACGACGGATTTGCTGACGCATGGCGGTGTCGGCATAGTCGCCCTGCGCGTCAAACGTCGTGACGATGGCGGTGAGTACGCCTTCAATTTTCTGGCTCATTAGTTCACTCCCTGGGTCATTTTTTCATTGGCAAACAGTGTTAAATAGACTTCACGCACATCATCGGCGCTTACCGACATCGGCACGTTTTTCATGAGCCGCTGCACGTCAAGAGCAGCCTGTACCAAGCTCGGTAGATGTTCCGAGCCGATACCCAGCGCGTCGAGGCTGGCTGGAAGGTTGAGTCTTTTCACCAGCGCGGCGAAATAATCCACCAGCGCCAAAGACTTCTGCTCTTCGTCGAGCTGCGGGTTGGCATCGGGAAGCAGGTCATAAACCTGAGCGAATTTAGTCACCGCGGCCGGACGCACAAACGCCATGCACGGTGCCAGCAAGATGGCGTTGGCCACGCCGTGTGGAATGTGATATTTGCCGCCGAGCGGGTAGGACATGGCGTGAACAAGATGGGTGCCGGAATGCGCAATCGCCGCGCCGCCGTAATAGGAGGCCCATAACATGTCGAGGCGCGCCGCCAGATTTTCAGGTTCGGCAATCGTCGTTTCGAGGCTGGCAAACAGCTTTTTGAGACCAATCAGCGCGTAGTTGTCACTCACCGGGTTGGCGATGGTGGCGGTAAAACACTCGATGAGATGGCAGAGCGCGTCAATTCCGGTCGATGAGGCGATATGTGCGGGCATGCTGGTGGTCAGTTCAGGAGCCAGAATCACATAATCGGGCAGCATAACGGGCGAGATTATCCCGACTTTAGTCTCTTTTTCAGGGATCGCTAAAATGGCGTTTGGTGTCGCCTCGGAGCCCGTTCCTGCTGTAGTTGGAATCAGCAGGGAAGCCGTGCGACGAGTCGGTTTTTCGCCATTCAACAGCGAATCCAGCGACGGCGAATCTTCTACGCATAAAACGGAAAGCAGCTTGGCCACGTCTAAAACGCTGCCCCCACCTACGCCCACCACCAGATCGACGTCGGTGTTTTTCAGCGTGGTTAAAATCTCCGCCACATTATGATGCGTCGGCTCGGGCGGCACGCTGTCGATGATTTCCAGCTGCTCCACTTTTTTCTTAATCTGCGCGATCAGCGCCTGAACGGCAGGGATCCCGGCAATATTTTTATCCGTGACCAACAGCACGCGCTGTCTGTTTTTCAGCAGATAGCCGATGTCATTGAGCGTCTGATACCCGCTGAGCAGGCTGCTATTAATATTCATTACCCTACCTTTTAAATTTTTGATGCTGTCATGGAGATGATTAATTTCCATCACCTGTACAGACTTCATATAGAAAACCAACGCCTAAATTTATAGAGGAATTTGATTTCGATTAATTTGATGTTGCTCACATTTAATCAATGATGATTTAATATAATCAAATTCGTTAAGGTGATACCTTAGAATTCTTCCCATAGTTTTCAGGAGTACGCATGACTCAACGGCAATGGAATTCGCCCGTCGTGGTATTAGCCGATGATTTAACCGGCGCAAATGATGTCGCCGCAGGTTTGGCGGGCGCGGGTGCACGTGTTTGCGTACTTTTTAACGCCGACGGTAAACGCGACAGCGCGAAGGCTGATGTTTGGGTTCTCAATACCGACAGCCGTGCCGTAAGTGCAGAAGTGGCGGCCAGGCGAACGTATCAGGCTCTCACTAGTCTGTTGGTGGCGGAAGAGAATCCGTGGATTTTCAAAAAAATCGATTCGACTCTGCGCGGCAATGTAGGTGCTGAAATTGAGGCCGCGCTGCTTGCCAGCGGCGCGAGTGCGGCGCTAATTGTGCCCGCGGTGCCGCGTTTAGGACGGATAACACGTTTCGGTAATACCTATATTCACGGCACGTTGCTGACTGAAAGCGAATTTGCCAGTGACCCTAAAACGCCGATCACCAGTGCCAATATCGCCGCGAGAATGAGTGAGCAAAGCGCGTTGGCGGCCAGGGAAATTGCTCTCTCTGGTCTTCAAGCCACTGAGTTGGCTTTCGAGCTTCAAGCTGCAATTGAGCAGGGCGCGCGTTATCTGATTGTGGACGCGGAAACGGATGAGGATTTACGACAGATCATGCAGGCGGCATCTCTGCTGCCTTCACGGCCGCTGCTCGTGGGCGCGGCGGGTCTGAGCGAGGCGTTGTGCGCGTTGTTGAGTAAAAAAACAGCGCAGCCTTTGCTGGCCATAGTCGGTTCGATGAGTGAAATCGCTCAACGTCAGCTTGAACGTTTGTGTCAGTTGCATCCGGTTGAGGTCATTGAGATTGACGTGGCGCAACTTTTTGACTCGCCCGCCTGGACTGATAAAGCCGTTTGGCAGCAGGCGGCGCAAGAAGCTCTACGCGCAGGAAAACACTGCGTTATTCGTACCTGTAGCGAGGCGAGTCAGCGACATAACATTGCGCGGCTTTGCCAAAAATATCAAACCAGTCGGCAGCAGCTAGGTGAGCAAATTTGCCTGTTGCTGGCCGATTTGACTCGAGACGTTATCGCAGATGTCAGCCCTGCCGGACTTTATCTTTCTGGCGGCGATGTAGCGATGGCGGTGGCGCAAGGTTTAGGCGCCAATGGCTTTGAAATTCATGGTCAAATCGCTGGCTGCGTACCTTACGGGCGATTGATCGATGGTAAACACACGTTGCTCGTTATGACTAAGGCCGGTGGCTTTGGCGATGAGAACACCCTGATTGAAGTGATTCGTTTTATTGAGGAGAAGTCGAGTGAGTAAAATTATTGCGGTAACGATGGGTGATCCTGCGGGCATTGGTCCTGAAATTATTATCAAATCTTTGGCTGAAGGGGAGTTATCAGGCTCGTCGGTTGTGGTAGTGGGATGCGCTGCCACACTGCGCCGTATTTTGGCTCTAAATGTCACTCCTCAGGCCGAACTGAGAGTATTGGATAGCATGGCCGATGCGCGTTTTTCGCCGGGCGTTATCAATATTATCGACGTGGCGCTTGCGGATCCAGAGGCATTAAAACCCGGCGTAGTGCAGCCCGAAGCGGGTGATTTGGCCTTTCGCTGCGTGAAATTTGCCACTGAACTGGCGATGAAAGGCGACGTTCATGCTATCGCCACCGCGCCGCTTAATAAAGAAGCGTTGCACTCGGCGGGACATCTTTATCCGGGACACACGGAGTTGTTGGCGAAACTCACGCACAGTAAAGATTATGCGATGGTGTTGTTTACCGATCGTCTTAAAGTGATTCACGTGACGACCCACATTGCGCTACGTAAATTCCTCGATACGTTAAACCGCGAGCGCGTCGAGACAGTGATTGGCATGGCCGATACTTTCCTGCGCCGCGTTGGCTTTGAGAACCCACGCATTGCCGTGGCGGGGGTGAATCCGCATGCAGGCGAAAACGGCCTGTTTGGTGATGAAGAGATAACCATTGTAGGTCCGTCAATTGAAAAAATGAAAGCGCAGGGTCTCAATGTCTTTGGACCTTGCCCGCCGGACACCGTTTTCCTGCAATGTTATGAGGGTCAGTACGATATCGTGGTCGCGATGTATCACGATCAGGGCCACATTCCGCTTAAGCTGCTGGGCTTTTATGACGGCGTCAACATTACTGCCGGACTGCCGTTTATCCGCACCTCCGCCGACCATGGCACGGCATTTGATATTGCCTGGACAGGTAAAGCGAAGTCTGAGAGCATGGAAACATCAATAAAATTAGCGATGCAGCTAGCATAAGGATATATGAAACAAAGTCGCCTCGACCAGATTATGGACTATCTGAAGAGCCATAATCTGGTGACCGTTGAAGAGTTGGTGGCGGCGATTTCAACGTCGCCAGCCACTATTCGCCGTGATTTAATCAAACTGGATCAGGAAGGGGTCATTAGCCGCAGTCATGGCGGCGTGACGCTGAACCGTTTTGTGCCGTTTCAGCCCACTACTTCCGAGAAGATGCAGCGCAATCTGGTCGAGAAAAAGGCCATTGCACAGGCGGCGGCGCGGCTGGTTAAACCCGGCGACGCTGTCGTGCTCGATGCCGGTACCACCATGCTCGAGCTGGCCCGTCAGTTGACCCATTTACCTCTGCGGATTATTACTTCAGATTTGCACATTGCACTTTTTCTTTCGGGTTTCAAACAGATAGAAGTGACTATTATTGGCGGACGCATCGATGAATCCAGCCAGTCCTGCATCGGTGACCACGGCAGACGATTGCTGCACAGCATCTATCCCGATATCAGCTTCGTCAGCTGTAACTCCTGGAGTCTCGAGAAAGGTGTGACCGCGCCGACGGAAGAGAAGGCCGGATTAAAGCACGATTTGCTGATTAACGCGCGGCGTAAAGTCTTGCTCGCCGACAGCAGCAAATACGGTTCGTGGTCGCTATTCAACGCAGCTCCGCTCGACATGTTGACCGATGTGATTACCGATAAAAATCTGAATGAAGAGGTGTTTACTGCGCTGAGTCATTGCGAGTTTTCGCTAATACTGGCCAATTAACCTTTCAATAATATCACCCAAAATGCCCTCGTAAATAGCTAATCGCCTGTTCGCTGCGTTTGGAGAGGGGCCATTCGGCGCGATGGATTAGCCAAATAGTGTCGGTGACCGGAACGGGGCAGGCGATGGCTGAAATCGTCTGCTGATCGGGCCACGCCAGACGCGCAAACTGTGGTAGGACGGTGAAACCTAATCCTCGTGACACGGGTTCAAGTATCAAACTGATTTGATTGCTGAATCCGTGTTGCGGAAGATTGCGCACGCCCGCATTGCCCGGAAAATTTCGACTCAATAACCGCGTCGCCATCGCCTGTCCGTCAGGATGATCGATAAAGCCCATACGTTCCAAATCTTCCCAGCGATCCACTGTCTGCCCAGCAGGCACCACCAGCTCCAGCGGCTCAGCGGTAAATTTCTCCGCAACAAGACGTTTGTCTTCGGGCTTTTGAGTGATGAATCCAAGTTCATAACGATTATGCAACACGGCGTCCATCACTTCGCTGTCTGGCGCAAAACGATGGCGCACGGCTAAATCAGGGTATTTTTCCTGTAGCGACAGCAGCAACGGATAAAGCCTTAATCCGACACTGCCCGGGCTGATCAGACTGATTTCACCCCGCGTCGTTTCGGATTCGCTAAGACGCAGCTGAAGGCGCATATCCGCCTGATTAATTTCCTGGCAATAAACCAGCAACGCCTGACCAGAAGGCGTCAGCTCCAGCGGCCTTTTATTACGCAAAACCAGTGGGCCAAACTGTGACTCCAGTTGGCGTACATGCTGACTAACCGCCGACTGCGTAATTCCCAGCCGTTCTGCCGTGTGTGTGAAGCTTCCGGTTTCTGAAAGCATCGAAAAAGAGGTCAACCATTGCGGATTCATCATAACGATATTTTATGGACTCTATAATCAATACGATGTTTTCATTATAACGCTCAAGAACTAACCTGAATAGACTCTGGCAGTAAACAGACTTTTATTCTTAACGGGCATCCATCCTGAACGGACTTACTTCCTTAACGGACTTACTTCCCGCAGGGCATGAAGTGAGAACAACGGTTTACTGCCAACAGACTTTCCACGTTAGGAGAATTTTCATGAGCCCGGCTTATCCTCGTAGTTTTTCGCATATTGGCCTGTCAGTTACGGATCTTGATGCGGCGGTTACGTTTTATACCGACGTTATGGGATGGTATTTAATTATGCCGCTGACCGAACTTAAAGAAGATGATTCATCGATTGGCGTGATGTGTACCGACGTCTTTGGCAAAGGTTGGGCGTCTTGTCGCATTGCGCATCTTTCAACGGGGGATCGCATCGGCGTAGAAATGTTCCAATTTGCCAACGCATCAAAACGTGAAAACAATTTTGAATACTGGAAATCCGGCGTCTTCCATTTTTGTATTCAGGATCCTGACGTCGAAGGCATGGCGGCTAAAATTGTCGCGGCGGGAGGGAAGCAGCGCATGCCAATCCGTGAATATTACCCGGGTGAGAAGCCTTATCGCATGGTTTATATGGAAGATCCGTTTGGCAATATCATCGAAATTTACAGCCACAGTTATGAACTGACCTATTCAGCAGGGGCGTATTCTTAATTGAGTATTTCACGGCGTCTTTTTATCACGGGATTGGGAATATTTGGAATAATGCCTAAATCCTTTGCGCAGCCATCAACTCTCGCGCTGCGCGAGGCCGCCCGCTCGCCGCAAGCCTGACGGCACGATGGAAGCTTTTCCGGGCAATCACTGGAATGAATGGCAGCCCGGCAAGGAGGCCAGCGAAGCGTTTGTCTATTTAAATTCGGTGCATATTTTTGATGACGTTTAGAGGCATCACCTTAGGCGGGCCGGTTGGGAGTTAACGCAAAAATAGTGACAATTGCCTGTTTACAGCAGTCCCCAATAGGCACCGTATTCAGGCAAAATGTGACCCTGCAAGGCGTCGAGCGCGGTGTCGTAATCGTTGTCGCGCATTGCCTTGACTATGGTGACATGCTGCTGATAAGAGCGCGTCATATGTTCTTCGTTGCTGCCCATATAATGTCGAATGGTGGCCATGCGTGAAGAGATTAAGCCGTAGGACTGCGTCAGATAGGCGTTCTGGCACCAGTTAAACAGGGCTTCGTGGAACAGATTATCGAGCCGGATATACTCGACGGTTGAATTATTGTTGATGCAAAAGTCCATGCTATCGAGAATGGCCGAGATTTCTTGCACCAGCTGTTTAGGATTCTTTTTCAGCGATAACGCCATGGCTTTTGCTTCAACGAAGAAGCGAAACTCCAGCAGGTCTTTAAATTCGACATCACTCAGGCTGAAAACGAAAGTGCCGCTTTTCGGTTTGATCTGCACTAAACCTTCGCTTTGCAAACGGCGCAGCGCGTCTCTAACCGGCGCTTTCGTTGCGACAAGACGCGTTGCCAAGGCGGTTTCCGAAAGCTTGCCGCCCATCGGTAACGAGCCGTTGATGATCATATCTTTTATTCGTTTGTAAACGACATCCTTCAGAAGGTCCTGCGCCATGCTGATCTACTTCTCCCTTGCCACGTTTTGTCGGAGTACGCCGAAGTGGAGCTATATATAACAGATAATTGCGTTTTCGGACATCGGCAGCAGGCATTAGTGCGCACCTGAGAGGTGCGCAGAACTTCTTTCTATATCTAGCGGCAACGAAAGAGATCGAATTACAACAAAAGGTTTACGACGATAAGCGCGTGGTGAACGTTTTATTGACCAAGAAATTGACCAAGAAATTGCGTGACGTCCGCCCTAAAAGGAATGGGCGCAACGGCGCCGTAGCCGGTAGTGGTCAGCGCGGCAGCGGCATTGGCATAGCGCAACGCCTGCTCCGGCTTGTCTCCGGCGAGATATCGCGTCAAAAACGCACCGGAAAAACAGTCGCCCGCGCCGGTCGCATCGACGGTGGCGACCTGATGGCCGGAAACGCGCAAACGGCTGTTTTCACTGGAGTACATTGCGCCTTCGCTACCCAGCTTCAAAATCACCTCTTTTACGCCGCAATGTAGGTAATAGTCGGCGATGGCGTCTGCATCTTCAAGTCCAGTTAACAAGCGAGCCTCATCCAGGCTTGGTAAACAAATATCTACGTGGCGCACTACTTCATGAATCACTGCGCGGGCACGAGCGAGCGGCCAGAGTTTGAGACGCAAATTGGTGTCAAATGAGACCAGCGTGTCGTGCTGGTGGGCAAGCTCAATCGCGGCGAACACGCTGTCACAGGCGCTATCGCTGATTGCCAGCGTGATGGCCGACGTGTGAAGCAGGCGCGCATTGAGAATTGCGGTTTCAGAAATATCGGAAGGGCGAAGCAGCGACGCGGCCAAACCTTTGCGATAAAAGGTAAAATGATGGCCTTGATCATCATGGGTAATAAAGTAGATCCCGGTGGGCGCATCGGCATGGCGCAGCACGAACTCGCTGCTTACGCCTTCTTTATTCCAGAGGGTCACAAATTTGTCGCCAAAAACATCACGGCCTAACTGCGTGAGCATCGCCACTTTTGCACCCTGACGCGCGGCGCTGACGGCAAAGTTTGAGGTATCGCCGCCGTAACCACTGAGATAACTCACCGGTTCGTCGTCCTGCGGAAGCTGGCTGAACTCGTACAAAGGCTCACCGAAAGAGAGGATGTCGATTGATTTCATGATAAAAATTCCTTTCATCGTCGCGCTTCAAAGGTAGGGCGAAGCGCGACGGGTCCAATTTAGATACGACCGTATTTCGCCAGGCCTTCGCGCAACGATCCGGAGGCAATAATCAATTTCGCCTGTTCCAGCTCGCGGCTGTCGATAGATTTTGACAGTTCGAGCACGGCTTCAACGTGCTCCTTCGGCACGCAAACCACACCATCGACGTCACCGACAATCAGATCACCCGGATTGACCATCACTCCGCCCATGTCGAGCGGCTGGTTGGCGGCCAGCGTTTTGAAGCGACCCAGCGTAGTGCCAGGCGTGACCGTTTTGGCATAAACCGGGAAATCGTAATCACGACGGATTTCAGTCAGGTCGCGCACGCCGCCCATTAAAACGGCACCTTCGTGCTGATTGGCGACCGCCCCCGCTGTCATCAATCCGCCCCAAACGGCTACCGTTTCCAGCGCTTCGCAGCCGCCGATTACAATCACGGAACCCGCTTCGGATTCATCAATCGCATCGAGTGCGTGCTGCGGCGGCAATTTTTCGCTGGTGACATCTTCAAGGATCGTCACGGCTGGCCCGACAATTTTCTTGTCATTGATACGATTTTTAACTTCAAAAGGTAAAAACATGGTCTTGCCGACAATCACGTCGCAGGCATCGGCAATAGAGGCCGTGGAATAGATGCTGCGATAGCCTTCGATAATTTCTTTGCTAAACATATAAACTCCTTAAAGATAAATAGGTTATGAATTAAAAAAGGTGATATGTCTCAGTTATTTATTGACCTCATTAAGGATTAACCCAGTTCAGCGGCTTATTGCCTTCAAACACCCGCAGCACTTCCTGCGCGGCTTTACGCTGGAGTTCGGTCACGGATTCTTCCGTAAACCAGGCGGTATGGTCTGTACAGATAACGTTGGAAAGGCGCAAAAGCGGGTTGTCGGCTTTTACCGGCTCCTGCTCGAAAACGTCCAGCCCGGCGGCAAAAAGCTGTTTTGCGACCAGCGCGTCATACAGCGCGGATTCATCAATCAGCCCACCGCGCGAGGTATTGACCAGCACGGTGGTCGGTTTCATGCTCGCCAATTCGGTTTTGCCAATCAGATGACGAGTGCTGGATGAAAGCGGGACATGTAATGAGATGAGATCGGCCTCGCAACAAAGCTGCTCAAGGCTGACTTTTTGCACGCCAGCGGCCTGTGCAGCGGCGTCATCCAGCAAGGGATCGCAGACCAGAATGGTGCGAAATCCGATGCCGCGACTTTTCGTGGCGAGACAGCGCGCAATACGGCCAAAGCCGACAATACCGAGCACTTTCCCGCTGAGACGAAACATCGGTTCGGCCTGTCCAATATTCCATTGGCCCTGATGAACCTGACTGTTGCGCGAGGTAATGCGTCGAGTGGCCGACAGCAGCAGGGCGAGCGCGTGTTCCGCCACGTCTTCGGAGCCATAGTCCGGCACGTTGGCGACATAAATGCCTTTTGCCTTGGCCGCAGGCAAATCCACGTTATCTACGCCAACGCCATAACGAACGATGACCTGGCACTTATCCATCGCATTGATATCGCTGGCCGTTAAGGGTGCTTCTCGAATCATCAAGGCATCGGCCTGCGCTAAGGCTGTTAAACGTTGTTCAACGGAAGCATCGCGTGGCACTACCGTAAACTGCGGTGAAAACGCCGCCAGCACGGCGTTCTCTTCAAGGTAATGCGCGTAGCCTGGTTCAAGTACCACAATTCTTTTCATGACAACCCTTATATCTGACATGTTAGATTTTATTTATGATGACGAAGGCTAGGATATCCAGCAATTAATATTGCGGATTAAAGTGACGTTCATCACACTAATATTTTAAAACTGAAATGTTAGTTAATGCCCGACGACCGGCGTGGCGGTTGCAGGTTCACCGCGACGTTGCAGCCATTTGATCAAAGTGATGGTGCAGATACCGCCTATTAACATCACGATGCTGAGGTAAATCATCGGCGCAGAAGCGCTTTGCATCTCATCGCGAACCAGAGGAATAGTGTTTTGCGCGAAGAAGCCGCCTAAGTTAGCGAGGGAGTTAATGATGGCTAAACCCGCTGCCGCAGAAGCGCCGGAAAGGAATTTCGTGAGATTCCAGAAACAGGGTTGGATAGCAAATACTGACAGCACCACGCCGCAGATAAAGGCGAAACTGATGACGGGTTGTGAATAGAACCAGACGGATCCGACGAGACAAATCGCTGAGGTAAACATGGGCACGGCGACGTTGAGAATCGGATTATTAGTACGTTCAGGCTTTTTAGTCAGCCAGCGCAGCATAATCATCACCAGCGCCCACGGGATCATATTGACGAAACCGTTGGTCATGTCCGATACGCCGAAAGATTTTACGATGGTCGGCATCCAGTAACTAATGCCATAGGCCCCGAAGCAGATGAAGCCATAGATAAGCGCGAGCGCAAGGACACGTTTGTCCGTCAGTGACTTAAACAGCGTATCGACCGATTTATCGGTTTGCTCGCGGCGTTCATCTTCAAGTGTTTTTAGCAGCCACTGCTTTTGTTCAAGGCTAAGAAAAGTCGATTTCTCTGGGCTTCCCGGGAAAAAGTAAAGCACGGGCACGATCAATACGATGGCCAGCAGGCCGGTAATCAGGAACAGCCACTGCCAGCCGTGATAGCCCAAAATGCCGTGCATACTCAGTAGCGAACCATTGAGCGGGGCACCAATCATGTTGGCAAACATACTGGCAGTCACGAGATAACCCACAATGCGCGGGCGATATTTGGTTGGAAACCATTGCGTGGAGTAGTAAATCAGGCCCGGATAGAAGCTGGCCTCAGCCAATCCCAATACAAAGCGCAGCACATAAAACATGGTCAGGCTTTGGGTAAAGGCCAATGCGACGGTGATAACGCCCCATGCCGCCAGGCTTAATGCAAACCAGCGTTTGGCGCCCACTTTGGACAAGATAATATTTCCCGGCACGCTAAAGACTAAGTAACCGATGAAAAACAGTGAAGATCCTAAGCCAAAGGCTGATTCAGTCCAGCCGAGTTGGCTAACCATCTGGAGTTTGGCAAAGCTGATATTTTGTCGATCAATATAAGCAACGACATACATTGCCACCATCAATGGAACAAGCATCCTGATAACTTTACTGATTGTCGACTGCTCCAAGTCGGCGGGGACTGCACCTGATTTGTGTTGGCTCAAAGTACTCATGACAGATCACCTTTTCAATGATGATAATTATTTTTCGATCAGATTTTGACCGGGCAGTAGCATGCTCACGAATAAGGTGATAGCCACTCATTTATATAACTGTAAGATTGCAAAACTAACATGTCACAAATTTAGCAAAATTGGCTGTTTATACACTGTTGGAAAATGAGACTTGCTGGCAGGATCACAATGAAGGGTTATTTAGCCTGATAATGGCGAGTAAAATCACAATTCCATATGTTGATAGCTTGTTAATTTTATAACTTTGTGAATGAAAAGACTATAGACTGACATGTTAGTGCGAGTGGTGTGTGCAACTTATTGTTTTAACTTGACTATGAGTGATATTGGTGCAGGTTTTTGGGTAGGCTTTTAAAAAATTTTGCTGACGTGTACGTCTGTTCTTAATAGGATCCTAATAGCGCAATGCCAATTCATGACTTCATAACTAATATTTATGGGGACTATAAATTTTCATGATGCTGCTGGGTTAACACTCTCAGCGTTATAAATTCTTTGTCAAAAATGAGTGATTTAATAATCCTTGTTTAGGACGAAGTTATTTTTAACTACATGATTTATATGCATTAAAAGTAATATGTCGCTCTTTGTGTAATTTAGTAATTTCTCGAAATTATTCCTCTATTTGGTTTTTTGCATTGAATAATTACCATCCCGCCGCTTATTTATTGTGAAAAAGCCTAAATATGTGAACCAGCGTTAAATTACGACAATATTTTCTCCCTATGCGAAATAATAGGGTGCTACATTCTGACATGTCACAATGACATTGTAATTTTCTTAACAGGTGAAAGAACTATGATGTTGAAAAATAAACTCTCTATATCTTCTTTGATCAGAATGGCTATTTTGGGGGCAGTAGCTGTTGCAGCACTTCCGTCACACGCCGCGCCTAGCCAGCCCAAGTTAGAGGTGGTTGCCCAGTGGAATCGACTGCCTTATGAACTTAGTGATACCAATGCTCAAGCCGAGTGGAAAAAAAATGACACCAAGGCCATGCTGCATGGTGTGAAAGTTGATGCAAAGGGAAACTTATATGTGAGCACGGCGCGTTGGGGCGGGCCGCAAGTACCGGCCACGTTGTCGCGTCTGGTGAAGAAGGGCGATGGGTGGTTGCTACAACCTTTTCCAAGCGAAAAGATGAATGATATTAATAATCCAATGGGTTTAAAAGCTGTGCTGGGTTTTGAAATTGACCGTGACAACGTCATGTGGATCCTCGATCAGGGACACGTTGCGGGTGCGCCCAACAAGCCGGGTGACGAAAAGCTGATTGGCTGGGATCTGAACAGTAACAAAGAGATAGCCCGCTATAACTTTAGTAACGACGAGGTCGATTTTACCTGCTCCTTCCTGAATGACGTCGCGGTGGATAATGATCACGGCGTTATTTACATCACCGATTCCGGCATCATGTGTCATCCGTTGAAAGGCGCACTGTTGGTCTATAACATCAAAACCGGCAAGGCAAAACGCGTGCTATCAGATCCAAAATGGGTTAACGATCAGCCCGGCTTTACCTTCGCGATTCATGGCGAAAAGGTGCTGAAAGACAAAGACGGCAAACCTAACGCAATGTTGACGGGCGCCGACGGCATCGCGTTATCGGGCGACAAGAAAACGCTTTACTGGACCAATCTTACCGGCAATCGTCTGTTAAGCGTGCCTACTGCTTCGCTTCGAGATTTCAGCAATAGCGAAGCCAAAATTGAGCAGGGCATCAAAGTGGTGACCACGCTGCCTTCAAATACCGACGGCATGACCGCCGACAGTCAGGGCAATTTATATATGACCGCCCTGACGCTGAATGGCTTAATGAAACGCGACGCTAAAACAGGCCGCGTTACCCCTTATGTCACCAACGACGCCATCGCATGGCCTGACACTATTGGCTGGGGACCTGACGGCTATCTTTATTTTGTCAGCAACCACCTCAACAGCTGGGTCGGCGGCGAAATGAACTTTGATAATCCTAAAGTCGCCAACTTTACTATCTATAAAGTTCACGTAGGCGGCAAACCCTATACTGCGAATTAATAAATTAATAATTAAAATTATGCTGATTTGAACGAAAGTAAGGCAGAGAAATCTGCCTTTAAATATTATTTAATTATTTGTTTTTTATGGTCTTTTTAACGTATATTGGTATGGCATAACGACCTCCTTTTCCTTGCTTTTCAGCATGTGAGGCGCTACCTTTATGTTGTGAAGCATAAACGAGGGCCTCGAGTTGATAAAACAATTCGGGGCTTCTTGCTTTCGGCTCCTCGCACAACCTCACTCATTTATAAATAATCAACCATTTTGCCGCTTGGTTATTCTCAATTAAAAAGCCGACTCATAAAAAAGCCAGCCCGAAGGCTGGCCGGTATTGCTTAATCTGAATTTGAACGGGTGCCTTTGGATCTCTGCCTGACAACTTTTCAATAGCTTAACACCTCCCAACGAGCGGGAGAGAACTCCCGCCGTTGAGTTGCATTACTTCACGGATTCGCAGATCGATGATGCAGCAACCTCAATACCTCCGAGCTTAACCTTGATTTCGCAAAGCGTGTCTCCTTTAATCCAAATGAACGCTAGAAAACTCAAACAGACTAAAGCGACTTTCACTACTTTGGTTATTGATTGGTATAGCATAACGACCTCCTTTTCCTTGCTTTTCAGCATGTGAGGCGCTACCTTTATGTTCTGACGCATAAACGAGGGCCTCGAGTTGATAAAACAATTCGGGGCTTCTTGCTTTCTGCTCCTCGCACAACATCACTCATTTATAAATAATCAACAATCCATGCTCAGAACAGAAAGATCCTGAGCACCCGCACGTAGTGTACCAGTCTTCCTTCCTTACGGCGCAAATAATAATCATATAAATCAATCATTTGATATTCTTTAATTTAGCTTTCTATCAAGTATTTATAGAACTCTCAAAGTAAGCTCTGCGGTTGCCGCAAATAAAAAGTTGGTGATTGAATAAAGAGAAAATCGACGATGGAAGACGGGAAGACAAAAAATGTAGAGCGTGAGGAGAGGGATAGAAAGTCACAGGCAACCTGTGTGCCTATGACTCCTATTAGGTAACAACTTAGGCTTTTTTAGCTCTTGCAGCCGCGACCAGCCCGTCCAGCCAATCTTGGTGGCCATTGATCATCGGGTTCGGGCTTGCAACCGCGAGTTCTTTTGCCGGTTGGCCATTTTGCGTTTCCTGAGTCAGGATACGCACGCGATTGTCTGATAAGTCTTCGATTAACCAGGCGTGCAGCACGTCAAGACGATCGGCGGCACCTTCTTCACCTGACCATCCGTGCCATGAAACGCGCGCCGGTTGACCTTCGGCAGGTGCAACATATTCAGTGACTTGCGACTCAACGGGAAAACCAAAGGTTTCGAAATAGAAGCGCACATCTTGCTCTAACTCGGGCCCTTTGTTGTCATAAAAGCGCGCGTTTGCCGAGTTTTTATAGTAGGTCGGCCACAGTGCCGGAGTATTCAGCAACGGCCAGATATCTTGCGTAGTCAGCCCGGCAACGATAACCTCGTTTGAACAATAATTATCGCTAAAGCCCGGTACGAAGCCTTCTGGCCAATTAATCGCGTTCATTTTCATATCAAATCTCACTTTTCAGTGAGCTACATCTCCTGTTCGATGTAGCGGAAGTCAGAAGTATCGACCCGTTGCTGAAATAAGCCCAATCGAAAATATTTATTCCTCATATCATTAATATTTATATCAGGCTTAACCTTCGACCACCGCCGAGCCTTTTATCATCGCCTCATCCTGTCGAACAATAGGTTTACGCACCAAGAACCAGTAACACAGGCCGGTTAGCGCTGCGATAGCGCCGCCGCTGATAAATGCCATCGCATAAGATCCGGTGACATCGGCAATATATCCGGTGACCAGCGGAGAAAGTGCGCCGCCGAGAAAGCCTCCAAAATTTTGAATGCCGCAGACTGAACCCACGATGTCATTCGACGCCACATCTCCCGGGATAGCCCAGCAGGTGCACGAGACCGCAGAAAGGAAGAACATCGCCAATGTCATCATAACCAGCGCCATCACCAGCGAATCACAAAAAGGCACGGCGATTGTGGTGCCCCCGCTCACCAGCGCAGCAACCATAATGACAATTTTTTTCGCCTGTAAAGGATCGGTCGTGCGGCGACTGTCGATTAACCACTTAACGGCATAGCCTCCTACCAACGCACCTATTACGCCAGCAAAGTAGGGGATGCTGGCATAAAAGCCCATGCTGGACAGCGTCATGTTTTGCGTTTTCATCAGATAAAGCGGCAGAAAAGTCACAAAAATATTAAACAGCCAAATGTAACAGAACCAGCCAAGCATCATTCCCCACATCGATTTATAACGAAACAGCTCGCGCCACTTCACACGCTCGCCTAAGGCCTGCTGCGGTGCACTGCCGCCACCGCCGCTGATAATGTAGTGCCGCTCATCTTTGGTGAGGCGAGGGTGATTTTCTGGATGACGGTAGATGAAGTAGAACAGCAAGCCAAAAATCACCCCCAAACTGCCGGCAAGATAAAACAAGGTTCCCCAGCCAAAGTGGATACTCATAAATACCAGAATCGGCGGCGCGAAGGCCAATCCCCAACGTGATGAGGCATCCCAGATTGAACTTGCCAGCGCGCGCTCCTTGCGCGGAAACCAGATGGAGGTGATTTTCGCAGAGGTGGGCCAACCAGGTGCTTCCGTCATACCGAGCAGTGCGCGGGCGCAAAGCAGGGCGGGCAAGGTACTGCACAGTCCCGTCAACATGGTTGATAAGCCCCAAAGTGTTGCCGCCGAGGCGTAAACTTTGCGAGGTCCGAAGCGATCGGCGAGCCATCCGGCGGGAAACTGGCTAAAGGCGAAAAAAATCGAAAATACCGATCCCATTAAACCGATGTCGGTATTGGTTAGATGAAGATCGCTCATCATGGAGGGCGCAGCGACAGCAAGACTGGCACGATCAAGATAATTAACAAATCCACCCACTAAAAGCATAAAGGCAACGAACCAGCGTTTACTGCCAATCGTAGCTTGTCCGGGAGTTTGAAGAGGCTGCATGGCGAAATCCTATTTGACCGGTTAAGTAACATGTCAGATTAGTAAGCGCCATTTTGTGATTTTGCAACAGAGAGGGCCTTTCGTTGGTGGGATAATGATCACATTTGATGTTATTAAAGGGTTAAAATTGCGAGGTAGATTGTAATTCTGCTAAATTTTCCAATCTAAAAAGTAAACACTAAAATGTCAGATGAAATAAATTTAATCGCATGTCGTGGCGCCTGATATCATTATTGCTTATATCATTTACGAAATGTCGTACTTTACAGCGCGCTTTGGGCAATCAAATAATGAAAACGGATATCCGCAGTGTCGATTTAAATCTTCTCAAGGCGTTTGATGCTTTGCTCGACGAGCGTAGCGTGACGCGCGCGGCAGAGCGTTTGTCCTTGACGCAGCCCGCTGTGAGCAGCATGTTGGCGCGGCTGCGAGAATGTTTTGATGACCCGCTTTTTACCCGTGCACAGCGTGGAATTGTGCCAACCCTGCGCGCCACGGAATTGGCATTACCCGTCAAATCGATACTGGCCGACATTGGCGAACTGTTGCAACCAGCCCAATTTGACCCGGCGACTTCCGGCATGACATTGAGTATTGCCGCTACGGATTATGCGCTGCGCGCGGTTATCGTGCCGTTTATGGCTGAGCTTCACCAACAGGCACCCGGTATTCGCGTCGCCGTATTGCCGGTCGATAATGAAAAATTGCCGACCCAGTTTGAGCGCGGCGAGGTCGATATTGCGTTGTTGACTCCGGATATTACTCCGCAAGATCTGCATGCCAAGACGCTGTTTCATGAGGAATATGTCTGCGTGATGCGTGAAGATCATCCGCTGGCACTTTCCGAAACGCTTTCCCTCGACGCCTTCTGCGCACAGGATCACGCTCTCGTTTCATACCCTGGAGGCAGTTTTTCGGGTGTAACCGATACCGCATTGGCCGCAATGGGCCGGACGCGTCGAGTAACGCTTTCGGTATGCAGCTTTTTGGTCCTGCCCGAAATTCTTCGCGTCAGTGATTTGATAAGCGTGGTTCCGGCAAGACTAGCTGCAAACATTGCCGGATTAAAAGTCATGCAGCCGCCGTTGGAGATTCAGGGCTTCAGCAAAACACTGGTTTGGCACGAAAGAACCCATCGTTCGCCGGGCCATAAGTGGATACGGCAACTGTTTGAAAGCTGATAGTTAAAAGTAAAAGTTAAAAGCCTAAGCTTAAAACATGTCTAAGCCGCATTTTCACGGCTAAAGAGGAAGAGGGCGATCGTGGATTATGGTCTTCATAACCAACGTCGAGACTAATCGCCGGACGCTCGGCAGTCCTGAAAGTTGCTCATCATAAAGCTCCTGAAACGCGCTGAGATCGCGCGTCACGATTTGCAAAAGGTAATCCGGATCGCCAAACAGCCTCTGCGCCATCAAAATATTGGGGATCTCTTTCACCGCCTCCTCAAACTCTTTGACGGCTCTTTTATCCCCTTCTTTTAAGGTCACAAAGACGATAGCCGAAAAATTCAACCCAAGTTTGGCCGGCTCGAGACGCGCACGATACTCCCGAATTATGCCGGAATCCTCGAGCGCTTTAACGCGTCGATGGCAGGGAGAAAGGCTAAGTCCCACGCGTTCGGCCAGATCCGTTACCGACAGGCGGCCATCAATTTGCAGCTCGGCAAGAATATTCCGGTCTACTCTATCCATTTAGAAGAATCTCGCTCTTTAGTCAAAAATTGGTCTTTTATTAGCAAGAACATTCTCGCTTAATAAAGATAATCTTTCTATCTCAAAAATTAACGGGTCATAAGTCAAATTTATGGTTCGTAATCTGTATCTCGTGATAGTTAAGGTTGAAGCAAGATGTTTGTTTATCCATATGAAAAGAGTGCGTGCACTAACAGGTTTTATCCTCAGTGCCAGGGTGAATTTCCTCCCATGAATGTTGTTCACGGAGAGAAATAACCATGCCAATCAGTATGTTCATGGCTTTCTGGGCCGTTTCGATGTTATTTGTCATCACGCCGGGTGCAGACTGGGCCTACGCCATTTCTGCAGGTATGCGAGGTCGAGTAGTGATCCCTGCTGTAGGCGGGCTATTATGCGGCCATCTCATTGCCACTCTTATTGTCGCCGCAGGCGTTGGTGCGCTGATTGCCAGCGTCCCGGCTGCCATGACAGCGTTAACGCTTGGCGGCGCAGCCTATCTTTTCTGGTTGGGAATCAACATGATTCGCTTCCCTTCAGTGCCCACAGCGGACATTTCGCAGGAATCAGGCTCTGGCTCACACTGGGCACTCAAAGGTCTCTGCATTAGCGGCCTGAATCCAAAAGTGTTTCTGCTGTTTCTGGCTCTGCTGCCACAGTTTACCAGTGCGAATGCCAGCTGGCCCGTCCCCGTCCAGATTGTGGCGCTGGGTTTTCTGCATATTTTCAGCTGTGGCGTGGTGTATCTGCTGGTGGGCTTTGGATCGCGAGCCGTGCTTAAAACTCGACCGCGTGCGGCCTATATCGTCAGCCGCATTTCAGGTGCCGTAATGATACTTATTGCCGCCCTTTTATTAATCGAACAGTTTCGTTAACAGGCAGGCACCCTGAAACAATCATTCAGGGTGCAGGCGCGATTATACACTGTAGCGTAAAGCGTCGATAAGCAGCGAAAAAGCGTGAGTGTGCTGCTTACGACTTGGGTAGTAAAGATGATAACCGACAAATTCTTCACACCAGTCGTCAAGAACCTGCACTAAGGTGCCTGCTTTCAGTTGTTCCTGCACCATATCCTCGGGAAGGTAGGTTAAGCCGAATCCTGCTTCCGCCGCGTCGATTCGTTCACTCAAATGATTCAGTGTGAGCTGACCATTTACCTTGATTTTCATTTCGACGCCGTCTTTTTCGAATTCCCAAATATAAGTGCTGCCAAGCGTTGGTAAATTAAGGTTGATGCATTTATGTTGCTGCAAGTCTTGTGGCACCTGAGGAGGTGGGTTTTCGTTAAAATATTCGGGCGAGCCGACCACTATCAAACGAAAATCAGGACCAATTCTCACCGCCACCATGTCCTGTTGCAGCCTTTCACCTAATCGAATACCGGCATCAAAACGCTCTTCGACAATATCGGTTAGCGCATTACTGACGGTCAGTTCGACTTTAATTTCCGGATATTCTTTCAGAAACTTTTTGAGTTTGGGCCACAATAAACTTTTAGTGGCGTGCTCACCCGCATTGAGACGGATATTGCCCGCAGCGAGGCCATTCAGACGGGTGATGGAATCAATCTCATATTCCAAATCCGCAAGGCGAGGCTCGAGGCTGACGATCAGTTTTTCTCCGGCTTCCGTTGGCGCGACGCTTCGAGTGGTGCGGGTCAGCAAGCGTAAATTAAGCCGCGCTTCGAGACCGTTCATTGCATGGCTCAACGCCGACTGCGACACGCCAAGCTTGCCTGCCGCCTTGGTGAAGCTGCGTTCTCTGGCAACGACCAGAAACGACATCAGATCATTCAGGTTTTCTTTTAACATTTTTGCTCCGTCTAAAAGGGCATGCGTGCGGGTTATCATCATTTCACCCCGAATTATCGCATTAGCTTAAACGTTTATTTATGAGTTTTACTCATAAGCGCTAGCGTATTTTTGTGCTTATCACAGGCAAAGGCATCGGTTATCGTTAAACGACCTATCGATGGAGTAAAGCCTAATGAATATTCTTGCTACCACCGCCGTGGTGATGTCCATGTTAAGCCCTTTAGCCCTTGCAGAATCGGAGAATAAAATGAATTTAAAAATTACAGCCAGTGGCTCACAGCCTTCTCAGGCAGGTCCAGAAAGTTATTTCACCGGTAAAGTGAGAGTCGACGCGCCTTTTAGCGGCAGCGGCGAGGCGCGCATTGGGGGAGCCACGGTAACTTTCGAGCCGGGCGCTCGCACGGCTTGGCACACCCATCCGCTGGGACAGACGTTAATTGTCACCTTGGGGCGCGGCTGGCTGCAAGAAGAGGGTGGGGAAATTCGTGAAATTAATCAGGGCGATACCGTCTGGATCCCGGCGGGCGTAAAACATTGGCACGGCGCATCGCCAGAAAATGCGATGACGCACATTGCAATTGCCGAATCTTTGAACGGCAGCCCGGTTGAATGGCTGGAAAAAGTCACTGACGAGCAGTACAAGAAATAAGGCAGTAAGAAATAAAAGATTTTATGACGATGGGAGTTTTGATTAGTGGGTGATTGCTTTCATCACCCACTATTTTTCATTAGCTATAAACAGTTAACGGGACCAAGTTTCCTGTCTAAATCTAGCGGCGTTATTTAGCCAGCAGCTCTTTACGAACGATTTCTGCGCCAGCACTTAACGCGCCGAGCTTGCCTCTTGCAACCTCGCGAGACAACGGTGTCATGCCACAGTTGGTCGAAGGATAGAGCTTGTCAGCGTCAACAAACTGCAGGGCTTTACGCAGCGTTGCGGCAACTTCTTCCGGCGTTTCAATAGCGTTGGTTGCCACGTCGATGGCGCCAACCATGACTTTTTTACCGCGAATCAGCTCGATGAGATCCATCGGAACGCGCGAGTTCTGGCATTCCAGCGAGACGATATCAATACTGGATTTCTGCAGTTTAGGGAAGATTTCTTCATATTGACGCCATTCTGTACCCAGCGTCTTCTTCCAGTCGGTGTTGGCTTTAATGCCATAACCGTAACAAATATGCACGGCCGTTTCACATTTAAGGCCTTCCACGGCTCTTTCCAGCGCGGCGATACCCCAATCATTCACTTCATCGAAGAAGACGTTAAATGCAGGCTCGTCGAATTGGATAATATCGACGCCCGCTGCCTCTAACTCTTTGGCTTCCTGATTAAGAATTTTGGCAAATTCCCAGGCAAGCTTTTCACGGCTTTTATAATGCGCATCATAAAGGGTGTCGATCATGGTCATTGGACCCGGCAATGCCCATTTAATCGGTTGCGTAGTCTGCGAACGCAAAAACTTGGCATCTTCAACAAACACTGACTTCTGGCGACTCACTGCACCCACCACGGTCGGCACGCTCGCATCATAGCGATTACGAATTCTGACGGTTTCACGTTTCTCAAAATCAACGCCGTCGAGGTGCTCGATAAAGGTGGTGACGAAATGTTGACGCGTCTGCTCACCGTCACTGACGATATCGATCCCGGCGCGCAGCTGATCTTCCAGACACAAACGCAGCGCATCTTGTTTACCGGCGATTAACTCATCACCTTGCAGTTTCCAAGGCGACCAAAGAGTCTCGGGCTGTGCCAGCCATGAAGGTTTCGGCAAGCTGCCAGCAGTCGACGTGGGTAACAAAATTTTCATAATAGATGACCTAGTGTTTTTGGTTAATCAAAGCGCGAAATTAGCAGACCAGTGTTCGAGAGTAGCGCGGTTCGGTTTAATGAAATTCTCTTCGGTAAACTTACCCTGCTCGATAGCCAATTGGCTACGCTCTTCTCGATCATAAACAATTTCAGTTAATGAATAATCCTCGTGATTCAAGGTTGGCTGATAGCGTTCCCCTGCTGGAGAATTAGCATTGTAAATTTCAGGGCGATAAATTCTTTGGAAAGTTTCCATCGTGCTGATGGTGCCAATAAGCTCAAGATCTGAATAATCGCCTGTTAAATCACCGGCAAAATAAAAGGCTAATGGCGCAACGCTGTTTGGCGGCATGAAATAGCGAGCCTGCAATCCCATTTTCTTGAAATAGTGATCGGTCATTGAAAGCTCATCTTGCTGATATTCGACACCCAAAACTGGATGCTGGTTTTCGGTGCGATGATAAGTATTTTTGCTTGAAACACTCAGGCAAATAACAGGTTGTTTGGTGAACTTGCTTTTGTAAGCCTCTGAGTTAACGAAGCATTTAAACAGCTTACCATGCAGATCACCGAAATCCTCAGGCGCGCTGTATTCAGTTTTATTCTTGTTGTGCTCTAACAGCACCACGCTAAAGTCATAATCTCGCACGTAGGAGGAGAAGTTGTTGCCGACGATGCCTTCAATGCGCTCGTTGGTTTTCGTATCAACAATATTGGTTTTCAATATTTCGATTACGGGGAAGGTTTTGCCATTACCCTCGACATCCATTTCAACGGAAATGATATCGAGTTCGACGGAATAACGATCGCCGGCGGCGTTATCTTCAGGCGCCAGAGAGTTAAAACGATCGTCAATCATCTGCAAGGCGTTGCGCAGATTCTCCTGACGTCTTTCTCCTCTCGCCAGATTGGCAAAGTTAGTCGTGATGCGCGTATTTTCGGATGGATTATAATTTTCATCGAAACGCATGCTTTTAATCGTAAAAGTAAACTCGTTATTCATGGCAATCTGGCATCCTAATTTCTGAAGTAAAACCTGAACTTTCTGTTGCATTTTCAAGGTTTTTCAATGTTATCTTTTCATTATCTCATTCAGAAGACTGAATTTTTTATAGATAATAACAATGTATGTTTTATGCCAGAGTCATTGCTAGAGTAAAAGTGATTTAATTTCATTGGTACATGAGTCATCTTCATGATGACGTGCGCGCCAAGGTTTTAGCAACGTCGTGAACGTGCTTGTTTACCGGCTTTATCGCTGAGAATCAGGGTAGGGAGGCTAACGGAATGGATGTTTAATGACGGAAAAAGGTCTGTTTGCGGTTTAAGTGGCTGCCTGGTAAGCAGACAGCCATTGATCGATTCAACACTAATTTTCAGGCAGATTGCTACGCACTAGCGAGAAGTTTATCTCGCCCAGCTTGGCTTATTCATGATGTGATCCTGCCAATCTTCGACATCATCTTCGCGGACGGCAATGTGGCGGACCGAAATACGCGCGCCGTGCATCGCTGACTTGGACTCTTTATGCAGCAGCGGGTGCCAAGGCAATAAGTCTTTCCCTTCGCCCACCAGCCGATAAGCGCACGTTGGCGGCAGCCAGTCAAACTTGGTCAAGTTTTCACGGGTCAACTTAATACAGTCTTCTTCCAGTGAAAAACGGTTTTCGTAATTGCGGCACTGGCACGATTTAATATTCAACTGGTTGCAGGCAACGTTGGTGAAGTAAATTTCGTCCGTGTCTTCATCAATTAACTTGTGTAAACAGCATTGCCCACAACCGTCGCACAGTGCTTCCCATTCGGTATCAGACATTTCAGACAGCGTTTTTTGCTGCCAAAAAGCGGGTTGAGATATGGGTTGAGTCATAGTGACATCCGGTTTTTATAAAAAGAGGCTGACTATATAGACGCTTTGGCTTTCAGATGCAAGCAAAGCGCCCGTTTAGAGGCGTTTTAGGCGCCTAGATGACGCGTGAGGTCAAGCTTCTGCCATTCAGCGTGATTTCAAGCCTGTCGCCAACAGCAATCGGCCCGACGCCTTTCGGGGTGCCGGTGATAATAATATCGCCGGCGCGAAGGGTGAAAAAACGGCTCATATAGGCGATAAGCGGCACGATGGGCGTGATCATATCGCGCGTATTTCCCTGCTGGCGTATTTCGCCATTAATGGCGAGCTGTATATCGGCCTGCTGCGCATCGCCAAACTCTGCCGCCGGAATAAAGCCCGACAATGGGCACGAGCCATCAAAACCTTTGGCTTTATCCCAGGGTTGTCCCTGCTTGATAAAGTTTGTCTGAAGGTCGCGAAGGGTTAAATCCAGCGCTACGCCATAGCCCGCAATCGCCTCCTTCACTCTCTCTTCCGTGGCCTGTTTTAATGGCGAACCGATTAATACTGCCAGCTCGAGTTCATAATGCACCGCTCCAAAATCCTTAGGGATCGCGATAGGCTGCAGAATATCGCAGAGCGCGGTTTCAGGTTTGAGAAATACCAGCGGCTCAACGCTAGGTTCGCCGCCCATCTCTTTTATATGCTCACTGTAGTTATTTCCCACGCATACAACTTTGCTGACGGGGAAATCCAGTAGCGCTCCGTGCCAATCATGATGCTGATACATGCGTCTCTCCCCTCGAAGGTTGCTGAATAGGTTGTCAGGCTTGTAGGTAGTTAATACTTGTAGATAGTTAAAACGTGTAGACAGTTAAAATTTGTAGACAGTTAAAACGTGTAGACAGTTAAAAAGGGCCATCCTTAATAAGGATAGCCAATACGCGAACAATTACTGCTCGCCTTTACCGGCAATATCATCGGCCAGCATGCCGACGCTAATGGCAAAGTAATAAGAACGATTCCAGTGCATGATCGTTCTAAAATTATCGTAAACCATAAAGGCGCGGCCCTGATCGGAATCCGGCTTAATAATCCACGCGCGCGTCACAGAAACGGGTAATTCTTTGCCATCGAGCGAGGTCACGCCTTTTTGCTGCCATTCGCTGACGCTGTGCATCTGGTTACTTTTGGTCCCGAGCAAAGAGGCGTCGAAATTAGCGGGCAGGGCGATTTCTTGTCCCCAACTTTGATTGTTTTTCCATCCTTCGGAGGAGAGATAATTGGCGGTTGACGCATAAACGTCGTCGATATTATTCCAGATATCTATTTTGCCATCGCCATCACCGTCGGCGCCGTAACACAGATAGGAGCTCGGCATAAACTGCGATTGCCCCATCGCGCCCGCCCACGAGCCTTTCAGCATCTCGCTGGTGGCTTTGCCTTTTTCGATAATCGTTAACGACGCCATCAGCTCTTTAGTAAAGAAAGCTTCGCGTCGCCCTTCGAAGGCCAACGTCGCCAGCGCAGAAACTACGTCATCTTTGCCCTGAATCTTGCCATATCCGCTTTCCATCCCCCAAAGCGCCATAATATATTGCGGCTGAACGCCATAGCGCGCGCTGGCTTTTTGTAATGAGGAATTATTTTGCTGATAGAGTTCCTGACCCTGACTTATCTTGGAGTCGGTTAATACCCGACGTAAGTAGTCGTCGAGCGTTATCTTATTCTCGAGCTGATTTTTATCGCCGCTAATCGCGTGATCGACGAAATGAATATCGGCAAACGCGCTGTCGATCGTCTGCTGGCTAATTCCCTGCTGCAAGGCCTGCGCTTTTAACTGTTCAACGTAAGCAGGAAATTCGGCAGGATCACGGCCTTTGGTCGCCAGCGTGGTTTGCCCATTATCTGGTTTGGCAGGCAGCATTGTCGAAGAGGGCTGGGATGGCGATGACGCTTCTGGCGATGCCGTGGACGTTAATGGTGAAGTATCGGACGTTGATGAAGATTGAGCAGGACTAGAATCTGCTGAAAACGGGCTCTTCGCGGGCGAATTGCTAAAGGGCGCGCTGTTTTGAGGCGCTGAACTATTTTGCAATAAAGAGCTATTTTGTGATGCAGAACTATTTTGCAATAAAGAACTGTTTTGCGAGACAGGACTGGTTTGCGATACAGAACTGGTTTGCGATGTAACTTGGTCGGCGGCGACATTTGTCGAGGAGGGCAGCATGTTGCCCATTGCCGAGCTGCTTACGAGTACGGCGCTCACTGAAAGCGCAATAATTGATAAATTTCTTCCTATACCGGGCTTCCGCATTCTATCCATTCTTATTCCCCTCCTTTTACAGATAATCCGCAAGAACAAAAAATGTTCCCTATAGCGATTAACGTGCAGGAGAGCGCTTTCGAATGCAAGGTTCCCGCCTCTCATTTTCGAGAAAGACGGGAATTGTCAGAATTTCCCTAGAATATTCTGATTATTTGTTATTTGCGCCCAAGTGCATATTTAATAAATTCTCAACTGGCGGCGGAACCTGCAGGTAATAACCCGGATCCAATAAGGCCTGCTTAACTTTATTGATATCAGCGGAAGCCAGCTTCTCGCGCGTGGAGAGATTAAGCATCATCGCGAAGTCCGGTTTGCCGAAACTTTTCATCAGTTCTTCAGGCACTTTGGTGAAATCGTCTTTTTTTTCGACATACAGGTAGGTTTGATCGCGCTTGGTACTTCTATAAATTGCACAAAACATTTTTTTAGCTCTATTTTATAAGATTGGTGGCTTGCCTAGATATAGCTGTAACTATACCATGCATAACGTACATAGGAATATCGCCCCCCGTGTGGTATTCCGGGGATTTAAAGTTGCTGAGACTGAGTCAGGATAGATGTCACAATCGCCAATAGAACTAAAAGGCAGCAGTTTTACCTTATCAGTTGTGCATTTATACAGTGCAGAACCCAAGGTTATTCATCAGGCATTACAAGAGAAGGTCGAGCAGGCGCCCGCTTTTCTGAAAAATGCCCCTGTTGTTATTAACGTTGCAGCACTTAAAGGTGATGCAGACTGGAAAAACATTCAACAGGCTGTCGTTTCTGCAGGCTTTCGCGTTGTAGGCATCAGTGGTTGCAAAGATGAGCAGCAAAAGCGCGCCATCGCTCTAACCGGCTTGCCGCTTATTAGCGAAGGTCGGGCCAAGCGAGTGGTTGCCGAGGCTCCTCCCGCTCCGGTAGCCGCCGTGCCGGATAATGCGCCCGCTAAAACGCGGATTGTCAGTACGCCAGTCCGTTCAGGCCAACAAATTTATGCCCGTAACAGCGACCTTATTGTAACCAGTAGCGTGAGTGCAGGTGCCGAACTTATTGCCGACGGCAATATTCATATTTACGGCATGATGCGCGGTCGAGCCTTGGCTGGCGCTGCGGGTGATACGAATTGTCAGATTTTTTGCACCTATCTGGGTGCCGAGTTGGTGTCTATCGCCGGCCAATATTGGTTAAGCGATCAAATCCCGTCCAATTTCTTTGGACAGGCGGCAAAGCTCAGCCTTCTAGATAATGTGTTAACCGTACAACCCTTATTTTAAGTCTCTGCTCAAGCGATGCCCCACGTAAAACGTTACGCGGGGTAACAGGCAGACACTACGACCTTTGACAAGGAATCTTTACATGGCACGCATCATTGTTGTTACATCGGGTAAAGGGGGCGTTGGCAAGACTACTTCAAGCGCAGCCATTGCTACTGGCCTTGCCCAAAAAGGCAAAAAGACCGTCGTCATCGATTTCGATATCGGTCTGCGTAATCTCGACCTGATCATGGGTTGCGAGCGTCGCGTGGTGTATGATTTTGTCAATGTGATTCAGGGCGATGCAACGCTGAATCAGGCGCTTATCAAAGATAAACGCACCGAAAACCTCTATATTTTGCCGGCATCACAGACGCGCGACAAAGACGCGCTGACCCGTGATGGCGTCGAAAAAATTCTTAACGACCTGGCCGAGATGGAATTCGATTTCATCGTCTGCGACTCTCCGGCAGGTATCGAAACCGGCGCGCTCATGGCACTTTATTTCGCCGATGAAGCCGTCATTACGACTAACCCTGAAGTCTCTTCCGTTCGTGACTCCGATCGCATTTTGGGTATTTTGTCCTCAAAATCCCGTCGTGCCGAGAAGGGTCAGGATCCTATCAAGGAACACCTGCTTCTTACCCGTTATAACCCGGGCCGCGTTAGCCGTGGCGACATGCTGAGCATGGAAGATGTGCTGGAAATTCTGCGCATTCCACTGGTTGGCGTCATTCCTGAAGATCAGTCCGTACTGCGTGCGTCCAACCAGGGCGAGCCGGTCATTCTGGACCAGGATTCTGACGCAGGTAAGGCTTACGACGACACAGTCAGTCGTTTGCTGGGTGAAGAACGTGCGTTCCGTTTTATTGAGGAAGAGAAGAAGAGTTTCCTGAAACGCCTGTTTGGGGGATAAGCCATGGCCTTGTTAGATTTCTTTTTGTCCCGCAAAAAACAGACAGCGAATATTGCCAAGGAACGGCTACAGATTATCGTTGCAGAGCGGCGTCGCGGGGACAGCGAACCCGCTTATCTGCCTGATTTGAAGCGTGATATTTTAGCGGTCATCTGTAAGTACATTCAGATTGACCCTGAAATGCTCCACGTGCAGTTCGAGCAGAAGGGCGATGATATCTCCATCCTGGAGTTGAACGTCACGCTGCCCGAAACTGCTCCGGAGTCGGAAACACCACCTAAATGACCGACCCTGCAGCAATAAAATAAAAACCCACCAAAGGGTGGGTTTTTATTTACATCATTTAAGCTTATGAAGCTGGCTAAATGAGTGACGTCTATTTTATCTACAGTAATTAGTAGTGACGACCGCAATTAATAGTGACGACCGCCGCCGCCGTGGTGATAACCGCCACCGTGACCGCCGCCGTGCCCGCCATGGTAATAGCCCGGCCAGATACAGCCATTCAGTGAAATAACCACTGCCAGAACGCCGACGATTTTAATAATATTTTTCATGTTGTACCTCCAGTAACTTAATGATTTAAGTTTCCCAGATTCAAGAAATTATTCTATCAACTTAATCTTAAAAAATGCCAACTGTAATAGTTCTTGGCATGTCGACGTTTTTGCAACGATTCGCAGCGAATAAATCAGTTTCAAACCTTGGCTATCGAAGAGGGTGAGGCAAAGGTAACCCGCGCGAGACAGCCGGAATCATGCTGCCGATTTTCGAGAAAGAAATGCCCACGATGCAGCTGCACGATGCGGGTAACAATACTCAGGCCCAAGCCAATGCCACCGTAACGGCTATCCATGCGCACAAAGGCTTTACTTAACTCTCCACTCTTGCTGGCATCGATTCCGGGCCCCTGATCTTCGACGATCAACGCTAGGGAAGGGCTGTTGACCAGCCTTACAGTAATCGTTGAGCTTTCTGGACTGTAGCGATAGGCGTTTTCCACTAGATTGCGCAGCAACACGCGTAACAGCGTGGCATCGCCAAGCACGGTAATTTCTTCTGCGATTACCACGTCGAGAGTTTGCTGACGCTGAGCCAGCATCATTCTTAACTCTTCCACCATCGGTTCGATAACGTCGCCATCCAGCATTACCTGCTGATAATTACCGGATGAAAATGACTGCCCTACGCGCGCCAGTTGCAGCAGTTGCGAAACGCTGTTGGTCATCTGATCCAGACGTTGAATCAGCGGCTTAACGTCAATCTTGTTGTGTTTTTCAAACAGCTCGAGATGCAGTCTCAGGCCAGCGAGTGGGGTGCGAAGCTCATGCGCCACGTCGGCGGTAAACAACCTTTCACGCTCGAGGCTTACCGTGATACGCGCAACCAGATGGTTTATCGCCTGCGTTACTGCATCAACTTCACGCACGGTGCTGTGATAATCGACGGGGTCGAGATCGTCTTCTTCACGATTTTCGAGTTTTACTCTTAACTCTGAAAGCGGACGAGTAATCCATTTAATGGCCTGAAAACAGAGCAGTAAAGTGAAGCCAATCATGATTAAACTCGGCACGGCCAAGCTAGCGACCGCCTCATGAATCTCTTTCTTAACGTGTTTTTGCTCATTAATATGATGCAGCGACGCTTCAACCAGCAGCTGAATTTGCTCTTTACTTTCGTGCCACAGCCAGGCGACGCTTATCACTTGGCAAAATAACAAGATTGCGCCAATGGCTAACAGCAGGCGAAAACTTAGCGTGGTGCTTTTTTGTTGCAGGGTGGAAAGAACGCTCATTCCGTTTCACTTGTTGGGCAGGATTTCACCAGAGTATAACCAAAACCGCGCACCGTTCCGATCGCCGACTTGCCAATTTTATCCCTAAGGTTATGGATATAGACTTCAAGCGTGTTGGTTAATGGCTCCGTATCCCAGCTGTAGATATCGTTATAAAGAATTTCACGATGCACGGGTTGCCCGGCTTTGAGCATCAGGCGAGCCAAAATGGCGTACTCTTTTGGCGGCAGATCAAGCAGCTTGTCGGCAAGATGAATTTGGCGATGGGCCATATCAAGCGAAAGATTGCCCGCGACGACGCGATCGTCACCCTGATTGACGTGACGACGAATTAACGCTCTGATCCGCGCCAGCAGTTCATCAAGCGCAAAAGGTTTAACCAGATAGTCATCTGCACCGGCATCGAGACCGGCAATCCGTTCACTCACCGTATCGCGCGCGGTCAAAATCAGTACCGGCATGGCCTTTTTCTGACGTCGCTGGCGCTGTAAAAAGTGCAGGCCGTCTTCGTCCGGCAGACCTAAATCCAGAATCAAAAGACTGTATAATCCTGAATTTAGCGCGGCTTCGGCATCGCGAATAGTGGTTACGCCATCACAAAGATAACGTTCACCCTGCAAGGCCAGAATCAAGCCTTGTAGCAGCAGCGCGTCATCTTCGACAATCAGTATTTTCATCAGCGTCTATCTCTTCATAGAAGGGGCGTAGTTAAGCGAAGCTTGTCATATCTATATTAAGACAACCTGAAGAATATAAAGGTTTATATAAAAGTGGAAAACGGTTAACACTTCTTTCAACCTAACAAACATGTTGCATCTTGACCTGTAATTTCGTCGAATGAGATGGTAAACTGTACGTACATCCAGCTGATAAAAAGCGGAGGAGAGCTTTTGAACGACGAAAAAGCGGCTAATCCGGAAGAGATTCACGCCGTTATAGGATATGTAGTCGCATCACTGCTTGAGGCCGGGAAGCCCATGCACATGCATGAGATTGCAGCGATGCTAAAGACGCAGGCTGAAAGAGCTTCAGATGAGAGACTAAAGGAGCATTGTTTGCAAGCGCTTCGACTTATTGCAGACAAAATGAACTAAAACCCGTAGCACCCCCAAAATTAATCCTGTTGTTTTTACTCGTAGTTTCGCGCTATGAGCTTTAAACAGATCAACATTGACGATGAATATTACGCGTCACAGGTTGGGGGAGTTAGGCAGTGAGCATAAACAAAAAAACCGCCTTTGAAGGGCGGTTTTTTTATTGCTTTGTTTATCACTCTAAAAACGGTGCTGTAATGACAACGGCAGCAAGATAGGGGTAAACAAGCAGCGACAACAGGACAAATTAGGGCTTAAATTTCCGGATCGTCCGGCGTTAAACCCACGACTAATTCAAGCGTCTTGCGCAAAACATCGAGCTGTCCTGCATCGGTCGTACGTTCCATCTGTCCAACAAGGTGGATAATGATCGTTTTGTTGGTGATTAGACTGAGTTCTGCTGTAAGGGCTCTGATAGTGGCGCCCAAAACTTCAAGCTCACTGGCGCTGTTTTCGCCAGAGTTGGCCAGATATTCAAAAAGCTCAGTCTCTTCTGACAGCTGCTGCATATGCCGCGTCCTCTCCAGGGTAAATTACCCCGTCATAATTTGTTGATCAGATAACACTCATTAGTGTTTCTTTTTGTCGTCGGTCGGGCCTTCCGAAGAAAATATATGGCCCACGTTATCACTGCCTCGTACTTTGAAAGTCGTACGGTTTCGACTGGCAGTCGCACTGTTACGCACTTCGTTGATGGCACGCTCGCAGGCACGTTTCCGCACCTCGCTTTTCTCTTCATCAGCTAAAGTTTGCAGCTGCGTAATCAGCGCAGCGGTGGACACTGGCCCACCTCCGTGGAGC
Source organism: Rouxiella sp. T17 (assembly GCF_036663475.1). NCBI lineage: Bacteria > Pseudomonadati > Pseudomonadota > Gammaproteobacteria > Enterobacterales > Yersiniaceae > Rouxiella > Rouxiella sp. T17. The sequence goes on from NZ_JAWUEA010000042.1 coordinate 179,372, forward strand.
AAGGCAAGTACGGCCTTACCCATCATGATGTCACTCAATTTTTCGTCGTCGTTTCTGTTCATATCAGCTTCTCGGAATTCAGTTGCCCGACCGGTGCGTACCGGAATAGGCGGGTCCCAGGCCCTGCGATCAATAAGCGGGGGCCGTACCCGACAGAGAGATGTCTCTCTCGGGTAAGGTCTGTCCGTTATGGCTTAATACGTCAGAGTACAAATTACAATGTGCAGCATGTTTGCCATAAAAGGATGGATGATTGAATCACCCTACTTAATTAGGCGTCACGCTCAAGCACGAGATGAATGAGTTGCTGGTAATGCTTCTCTTCTTCTGCACTGCCTGCCACCTCAATGCGACGTAACAGTTTGCTACATAACGCCTTACGGTTAAGGTTCTTACCGGCGCGCAGAATCTCTACCACGATTTGACCCATTGTCTCATCCTGAGAAAGGACGGGAACATTATTGAAAAGATGGGCATCGCTCAAACTTGGTGCACTGTATTTGTCCTGACGCATAAGTAATCCTTAGGCTAGGCCTGATTAAAAAGTGATCGGGGATATAAATACAAAGTTATACAGCTTTATTATTCTTGTACAGTTATTTTAAAAGAGTGTCACTGAGTTTTTTTGCAAAAAGTGCTATTTGAAGCAATTCATCAATTTATCTGCATTTTTTGAGAGGAGAGGACAGAAAAGAAGGGGGAGATTCATTCGACAGGCCACCCTAAAGATGGCCGTTAAACTCAATCGAACACAGTCAGATACTTTGACAGCCCTTAATTTCAAAACTGAGAGTTACAAAACTAAGAGTTAAAAAACTAAGAGTTAAAAAACTAAGAGTTATAAAGCCGCTGTTTGTAAAACAATCGTTAGCGTAGATGCACTAACCTTCATCTTTTGAGGAAGGAGCAAATCGATTAAATGAAACCGAGGTGTTCATACTGCCGTCTTTCAATGCGGAGTCCAGCCAGCCTGCGCGCTCGGGCTTGATGCTGCCTAAACTGCAATAGCCCTGCAACCAGCGACATACCTCATGCATCAACAAGAGGCGATTTTCATCATTTTCGCTTTCGGCCATGGATTTCAGCTCTCTCAGCAACGAATTAACGGTCACTTCTTCCCTGTTGAAGATAAGGTTGATGGTCGCCTCACCGATCAGTGTATTACCCTTTGCTTCATCAGAAATAAACACAGAACCTCCAAAATAAGATGATTTATTGCGTATAGCTTTTTAATAGTAGTAAAAAAAGTACATTTTCACTGGTGAGAACTTGATGAATGTTCTTAAAACGCTGAATTTAAGGAAACCTAATTATTTAAATCTAAATAATTTTACTTAAGTCAGCAGGTTGAGGCATTTCGTTAAGTTCTTAATACATTCTAGTTACAGTCTTAGTATCGCCTAGTGTGGCCAAAAATCCAATTAATGAGAAAACTGCTAAAAAGTTACGCATACCACAATAAAAAAAGCCTCTAATTTTAGAGGCTTATATAAATTTGTAAGGGCTATAATTTCAAATGAAAGTCAGCAATATACAATTTCTTTCAATTTTCATTCGAAACCGTTCTCTTTCCATCACAATTAGCGCGCTATCAAAATTTGTATGCTTTGAATTTAGCGAGAAAAGAGGTCGCGACGTTTTGGTTTGAAAAATTGTGCCAACAATATAATAACGCCAATGACCAGGAAAACGCTAAATACGACCACCAGCCATTGTGGCATGCCGAGGGTTAGAAAAGTCCAGGAACGTTCAGCACAGTCGCCCGTGGCGACAAAAACGCCTGGCAACCATTTATCGAGCGGCAACCAGCTAGGGAAGCGGGCGGCAAAATCGCAGGTAGTAAAAGGTGAGGGGTGCAACTGAATCATTGTGTGTTGCCACGAAAGTCGCAATCCTTCGGCTGCGCTGTAAATCAAGATGAAAATTGCGCCGTAGCGAAGCCAGGTTGCAGGAGCTATAGCGCCTACCAAACCGGCACCTAAAACTCCAAACAGCGCGCAACGTTCATAAATGCACATCACACACGGCTGGAGGAGCATCACGTGTTGAAAAAAGAGTGCAACCAATTCAAGTATCAATGCTGTCAGCGCCAACAGCAGCCAGGCTCCGCGCCCCTGAGAGCAACGGTTAAGATATTGCAACATAGGTCAGTTATCCATGCAGTAAGCTATCGACAGGCAGTGTAAACCAATTCGTCTGATCTTCCAGCTTGTTTGAAGAAGGGGCGACAAAAATAGCACGCAAAATCTAGACGTTGCGTGTGTTAAATCAAGGGACCGACATTTTGCGTATAACTCTTTCAAGGGTGCTATAACCGGAGATTTTCATCTGGTATGATGAGCTGAATTATAACTTCTGAATAGGCAGCTTGTAGAAGCTGTAACGGAAAGCCACAACCATGGTTATCAAGGCGCAGAGTCCTGCCGGTTTTGCCGAAGAATATATTATTGAAAGTATTTGGAACAGTCGATTTCCTCCAGGGTCCATTTTACCGGCCGAGAGAGAACTCTCCGAGCTGATTGGTGTAACGCGTACCACTTTGCGTGAAGTTTTACAGCGTCTGGCGCGCGACGGTTGGTTAACTATTCAACACGGTAAACCCACCAAGGTGAATAACTTTTGGGAAACTTCCGGTCTTAATATACTGGAAACGCTGGCGCGTCTGGATCACGAAAGCGTACCCGAACTTATCGACAACCTATTGTCGGTGAGAACCAATATCGCGACCATTTTCATTCGAAAAGCAATGCGTACCAATCCAGAAGAAACGCAAAACGTATTGGCTAAAGCCAACGAGGCAGAAGACAGTTCCGAGGCCTTTACCGCGCTGGATTACGGTATCTTCCGCGGCTTGGCTTTCGCGTCCGGTAATCCTATCTACGGGTTAATTATCAACGGATTGCGCGGTCTTTATACGCGCGTCGGACGCTACTATTTCTCGAATCCGCAGGCTCGAAAATTGGCGGTGGATTTTTACCAGAAGCTCTCGCACATTTGCGAAGAAAAACAGTTCGACCAAATTGTTGACTGTGTGCGCGGCTACGGTAAAGAGAGCGGGGCCATTTGGCACAGTATGCAGAGCGCGATGCCCAGCGATCTCACCGAGCAAAAGCGTTAAGTTTTCTTAAATTATTGCTGGGCGGCGAGTTGCTAGCCTGAAACAGAGTTGATTAATAGAAAGGGCGCCGAAGCGCCCTTTTTGCTTTTTAGAACAGTTAATTTTTAAATGACTTAATTTTCAAATCGCGCAATTTGTAAATTACAATGCCGAGGTGCGAGCAGGGCAACGTTCAAGCAGCTCAATGCTGCCATCTTCGTTAAGCTGCTCCATATAAACGTCGAAACCCCAAAGCCGATGAATATGTTTCATCACCTCACGACGGCTCTTGTCGAGCGGCGCGCGATCCTGCGGGATATAACGCAACGTCAGTGAACGATCACCACGTAAATCGACATTCCACACTTGAATATTCGGCTCGTGATTACTCAGGTTGTATTGCGCCGACAGCTCCTGTCGAACCGCGCGATAGCCTTCTTCATTATGAATAGCCGAGATTTCCAAATAATTGTTCTTATCGTCATCCAACACGGTAAACAAACGGAAATCACGCATCACTTTTGGAGAAAGGAACTGGCTGATAAAGCTCTCATCTTTAAAGTCACGCATGGCGAAATGCAGCGTCTCCAGCCAATCGGAACCGGCGATGTCCGGGAACCAGTGTTTATCCTCTTCCGTCGGCGACTGACAAATTCGCTTGATGTCCTGGAACATGGCGAAACCCAGCGCATAAGGGTTTATGCCGCTGTAATACGGGCTGTTGTAAGCCGGCTGATAAACCACATTAGTGTGGCTGTGCAAGAATTCCAGAATGAAACGGTCGCTGACTTTCCCTTCGTCATAAAGATGATTCAGGATGGTGTAGTGCCAGAATGAGGCCCAGCCTTCGTTCATAACCTGAGTCTGTTTTTGTGGATAAAAATACTGGCTGATTTTACGCACGATACGCAAAATCTCGCGCTGCCACGGTTCCAGAAGTGGCGCATTTTTTTCCATAAAATAGAGCAGATTTTCCTGCGGCTCGGAAGGGAAGCGACGAACCTGCTCGGGCGCGTCCTCTTTATCGCGGCGCGGCAGCGTTTTCCACAGCGTGTTTACCTGACTTTGCAGATAAGCTTCGCGGCTCTCCTGACGGGCTTTCTCTTCCATCAGCGAAATTTTTTGCGGGCGTTTATAACGATCCACACCGTAATTCATCAGCGCGTGGCAGGAGTCGAGCAGGCGCTCAACCTCTTCGACGCCGTAGCGCTCTTCACACTGGCTAATGTAGCGGCGAGCGAAAATCAGATAATCCACAATCGAGCTGGCGTCGGTCCAGCTGCGGAAAAGATAGTTGTTTTTGAAAAACGAGTTGTGGCCGTAACAGGCGTGAGCAATAACCAGCGCCTGCATGGTAATGGTATTTTCTTCCATTAAATAGGCGATACACGGATTGGAGTTGATCACAATCTCATACGCAAGGCCCTGCTGGCCCTGTTTGTATCGCTGCTCGGTTTCGATAAATTTTTTACCGAAAGACCAATGGGTATAGTTGATAGGCATACCGATGCTGGAATAGGCATCCATCATCTGTTCGGAGGTGATTATTTCGATTTGATGCGGGTAAGTTTCGAGCCGATAACTCTTGGCAACCCGGTCAATCTCTTCCAAATATGTTTGCAGCAATTCAAACGTCCAGTCCGGTCCATCACTCAGACGTTTGTCTTCAGTTTTATGTTCCTGGGTCTTTGTCGTCATCAGCGCACCCTCAGTCAGTTACGGATGCCTTTCGCGTATTAAAAATAGGCATCCACTACTAATCGTAGCTCAATCTCGACCTTGTGAAGAGCGTCGAGGCTTTTTTTTACGCTTATTCATCACCTTATCGTTAAGCCAAATCCGACCTTACTGTTGGCTTATTTACCGTCCAAGCTAGGTGCCAAGCCAATTAGGGAGCGGGCAAACGGTTTAAACTTTATTCAATATCGGTATGAAATCTATATCCCTCGGCCGATGCAGTGTCAATCGACAGTGCAATTATTCACCGTCTCTATCACCCTAAACCTTTATCAAAACTGAAAGCAACTTTTATCAAAAAGTGGCAACGAAGCTAATCAAAAGCGAAAACGATGCTTATCGAAAGTGCAAGCGGGGATGAATGCCTCCGACGGCTATCAAATATCGGGATTATAATTATCCATAGGCTTGGAGCACTTTCGAAGTGAAGGTGATGTAGAGAATATCTCCTTTGGCTTAATGGATGGTTTTAAATGCTGCCTTGGGCATTGTTTATCAGAATTATTATCTGCTTGGTGGCAGCAGTAAATCACTCAAAAGCTTGATGATAGCAATGCTAGCGTTGATAGCAGTTTGCCAGAAATTACTTCGTTTCAGCATGAAATGTTGCGGTATATCGTTATTTAATGAGTGCTATTGAAAAGCAATTCATTTTCAACGATAAATGTTTGTGAAATTCTTCACATTTTTGGCGGTTTCAGTAGGTTTCTTCTCTCGAGTAAGATACTTTCTGCGCCAGAATAATATGCTTATTGCGCGGTAAACTGGAGTCGAGTATGCGAGTGGTAATTTTAGGCAGTGGTGTCGTCGGCGTGGCCAGTGCATGGTATCTGGCAAAAGCGGGACACGAAGTGACCGTTATCGATCGCCAGTCCGGCCCGGCGGAAGAGACCAGTGCGGGAAATGCCGGTCAGATCTCACCCGGCTATGCCGCGCCGTGGGCAGCACCTGGCGTCCCGTTAAAAGCGGTTAAATGGATGTTTCAACGCCACGCGCCGCTGGCCATTCGTCTTGATGGCACCAGCACGCAGTTAAAATGGATGTGGCAGATGCTGCGTAACTGCGACATGCAGCATTATCAAACCAATAAAAGCCGGATGGTACGCATCGCGGAATATAGCCGCGACTGCCTGAAAGCGCTGCGCGAAGAGACGGGCATTCAGTATGAAGGTCGTCAGGGTGGCACTTTGCAGCTCTTTCGTACCGAACAGCAGTTTGCCAGCGCCTATAAAGATATCGCGGTATTGAAAGACGCGGGCGTGCCTTATGAACTGCTGGAATCTCACCAACTCGCGAGCGCCGAACCCGCTTTGGCACAGGTGGCACACAAGCTGACCGGCGGCCTGCGTTTGCCTAACGATGAAACAGGCGATTGCCAGCTGTTTACTCGTCAACTGGCCGAGATGGCGCGTTTGGCGGGCGTTAAGTTTGAATTCAACAAGAGCGTAGATCGCCTGCTGGTGGAAAACGGCCAGATTTCCGGCGTGCAGTGTGGCAATGAAGTAGTGAAGGCCGATGCTTACGTGGTGGCATTTGGCTCTTATTCCACCTCGCTGCTGGCCGATTTGGTCTCAATTCCGGTTTATCCGTTAAAAGGTTACTCGCTAACTATTCCAATTACCGATCCCGCTTCGGCACCGTTTTCTACCGTGCTCGACGAGACCTATAAAATCGCCATTACCCGTTTTGATCAGCGGATTCGCGTTGGCGGCATGGCAGAAATTGTCGGCTTCAATACTCAACTGGCGAAAGCGCGTCGCGAAACGCTGGAGATGGTGGTTCGCGACCTCTATCCTAACGGCGGGAATATTGAACAGGCGACTTTCTGGACCGGCCTGCGCCCGATGACCCCAGACGGCACACCAATTGTGGGTAAAACTAGCCTCAAAAACCTCTATTTAAATACCGGTCACGGCACGCTGGGTTGGACCATGGCCTGCGGCTCGGGACAATTGCTGGCTGACATTATGTCAGGCGTGACGCCGGCTATTCCGTCAGACGATCTCTCCGTCGCACGTTACAGTGCCGGTTTCGTTTCTCACCATGACGGCGCACATAAAATGCATCCGGTCGGCTAAGCCTCACAGCCAGCACACTGTTTAAAAAAGATAAAAGGAAACAGACGCCCGTCAATGCCCGTCATTATTGATGGCGGGCGTCTATACGCTTGATTTCAGGAGTTTTCATGCCACGCCCAATCGCCGCCACCTTGTCATTAAACGCTCTGCAAAATAATTTGCAGGTTGTTCGCCGTCACTCACCGAAGAGTAAAGTGTGGTCGGTGGTGAAAGCCAACGCCTACGGACACGGCCTTGCGCGCATCTGGCAGGGTCTCCAGCAGACTGACGGCTTCGCTTTACTCGACTTCAACGAAGCGGTGCTTTTAAGAGAAGCGGGCTGGCATGGGCCGATTTTACTGCTTGAAGGTTTTTTCTCTGCTCAAGACCTCAAAGAGGTCAGTCATTACGGCTTAACGACAGCAGTACACAGCCATTGGCAGCTCGACGCCTTGGCGAAAGCCGAGGTTAGCGCGCCTATAGATGTCTATTTGAAAATCAACAGCGGCATGAATCGGCTTGGTTTTCATCCGAAAGAGGCCGTTGAGATTTGGCAGCAGCTGCGTGCCATTTCGCAAGTCGGCGAAATTACCCTGATGACGCATTTTGCCAGCGCCGATGGTCCGGAAGGGATCAACGGTCAGCTCGACAAGATGGAGCAGGGCACACATTCGATCTCTGCGCCGCGCTGTTATGCCAATTCGGCGGCCACTTTGTGGCATCCGCAGGCTCATCACGATTGGGTGCGGCCGGGCATTATTCTTTATGGTGCTTCCCCGAGCGGGCGCGCAGATGATGTCGCGAACACCGGTTTGCAGCCGGTAATGACGCTTAGCAGTGAGATTATCGCCGTGCAATCGTTAGAAAAGGGCGATCGCGTGGGTTATAGCGGCCGTTATCAGGCCGAGCAGAGTCAGCGAATTGGCGTTGTGGCCTGTGGCTACGCCGACGGTTATCCACGACACGCGCCGAGCGGCACGCCGATTATAGTGGGCGGAGTTAACACGCGGACTTTAGGGACGGTCTCAATGGATATGCTGATGGTCGATCTCACGCCGTGCCCCGAAGCGCAGATAGGCACGAGCGTTGAGTTGTGGGGCAAGCAACTGCCGATCGATGACGTTGCGGCAGCGGCCGGAACCTTAGGTTACGAATTGATGAGTGCTTTGGCGCAGCGCGTACCGGTTCGCGTCAGCGCCTAAATTTCTCATTACGGGCCTCTCTACTTTTTCCAACCTATTTTCGTTTGAAAGGCTAGAGAGGCCAGCGTTTAACTACCTGCGTTTAAATGCCTACGTTTAAATAACTGTCTCAATCTTGCCTTTCATCTTCTTACTGCGGCGTTTTGCAGTCCAAGCCAAAACGAAAGCCGTCAGCATCACCAGTGCCAGACTGGCTTTTGGTGGCAGTGGCAATGCCATCGCGAGTAAACCTAAACCCGCACCACCGGCCATCTGCACAAAACCGACCAACGCCGAGGCGATGCCCGCTTCACTGGAATAAGGCTCTAGCGCGTAGCTGGTGGCCGGACCAATCACAAACGCCAGTCCCGCACAGGCACTCGCTACCGGCAACATATACACCCAGGTCGCTAGTTGTATTTCAGCGGGCAGTAACGCAAGTCCGGCAAACAGCGCCGCGCCACCAAGCAGCATGAAAATTGCGCCAATCGCCAGACATACAGGCCGTCCAACCTTGCGGATAATGCGATTGGCGATGTAGCTCATCAACATAATCCAGAAGCCATTAGCGCCAAAAACCAGTGAAAATTGCAGCGGCGAGAGGCCGCCGGTGCTCATCAAAACGGATGGAGCTAGGGAGACGTAGGTGAGGGCCATGCCCATCGCTCCGGCATTGACCAACGCGAAATTGAGAAAGTTTCCGTCACGCAGAATGCGAAGGTATTGACGTATTGGCAGGCTGCCAACCTGTTTAGTATTGGCTGGACGGGTCTCGGGCAAGAACGCCAGCACCAGCAACAATGTGATCAATGTGTAGCCGAACAGAGCCCAGAAAGGCGCGCGCCAGCCAAAATATTGGGCAATGAGTCCGCCAATCAGTGGCGCTAACGCAGGGACGATATTCAGCGTGCCGTTTAAGAATCCAAAAGCGCGAGCGGCGTCTTCGCCTTCCAGCCGGTCGCGCACGCTGCTGAAAATAACCACTGACGTGCAGCACACCGCCAAACTTTGCACTACGCGCGAGCTCATAAACATTGCCGCATTTATTGAAGTGGCGGCCAACGCTACGCCAACTAGATAGAGCGCCAATCCGGCGATCGCGACAGGTCGACGGCCATAGCTATCCACCAACGGTCCGGCCAATAGCTGACCCAAGCCTAATACCAGAATAAACAGCGAGATAGAAGATTGGATAACGCTTTCGCTGCTGTTTAATCCGCGGGCGATGGCGGGAATAGCGGGTAAATAGAGGTCGATCCCAAGTGGGCCGAGCAAAACCAGAGTAAGTAAGAGAAACAGGAATTTTTGCATGGCGTAGCGGCGCATCCATTCTGAAAAAGGGAACAAGAGTAATGATTTCTGCGCGAAATGAAAAGCAGAGTAATTATTAAAATCAAAGCCGACGATTTAGCTTAGGGAATGCGGGTCAAAGTGAGGATAGCGCAGGAAGGGAATAAAACACGGGCACCCGATGAGGTGCCCGCAGCTTAAGATAACATTGGAAACTATTTCCAGAAATCGTCGAAAATGGTCACCGGCGGTTGGCGTTTGTGTTCGGTGCGCAGATACCAATTTTCGATAATCGCGGCGGCTTTCGAATCGACACTCTTACCTTCGAGATAGTCGTCGATGATTTCGTAGGTTACGCCAAGCGCGACTTCATCGGGCAGCGAAGGGCGATCCTCTTCCAAATCGGCGGTCGGCGCTTTGGTATAAAGGTGTGCCGGAGAGCCAAGATGTGCCAGCAGCGCTTTGCCCTGACGTTTGTTTAAACGAAAGAGGGGATTAATATCCGAGCCGCCGTCACCGTATTTGGTGAAAAATCCGGTAACCGCTTCCGCAGCGTGATCGGTGCCGACGACAACGCCTTTTTTCATTCCGGCAATGCTGTACTGAGCTTTCATTCGCTCACGCGCTTTTTCGTTACCTTTTATGAAATCACTCAGCTCGATGCCAATCTCACGCAAGGTCGCTTCGCTGGCCAGCACGGCATTCTTGATATTGACGGTTAACACGTTGTCAGGCTTGATAAAGTTGATCGCATCAAGACAGTCAGCTTCATCGGCCTGAACGCCATACGGCAGGCGAACGGCAATGAATTCATAACCTGCTTCTGGCGATTCATTGCGTAATTCGGTAATTGCCATTTGGCAAAGCTTGCCGGCAAGGGTAGAATCCTGCCCGCCGCTTATCCCTAAAACCAAAGATTTTAAGAAAGGATGAGCGCGCAGATAACTTTTAAGAAAATCGACGCTTACACGAACTTCCTGCTCGGCATCGATCTGCGGTTTAACGTGCAAAGCCTGAATAATCTCTTGCTGAAGTGCCATGACCCTTCCTCCTTAGGCTGTCCGCGAACGTGCGGCTTAATCTGGCTGAATTCGCGACTGAAAAGTTAGTGTAAATCTATATGGCTGTTGAAGAAAGAACAAGGAATGTGATTAAGCCAAGAACGGCGCGGTATTAATGTAAACGAAAGTACTGATGTAAACGAAAGTACTGATGCTTAAGAATGCAATTATGTAAACGAAAGTCCGCCACGTTGTCTCGAATGGGCGGAATGAGATTTTAAACGATTTAGATTGTTAGAAATCAACCAGTGAAAACGTAATGATTTTGTATGGTTGTTTGTCAGGAAATATACAACCCTAGGAATGGTCTAAAAAATTTAGTCCAAAAAGGATCTTCCCAGCCTGGTGTTGTATATTTGTTGACTGTTAATTATGCAAGCTACCACGAGTGTGATCTGCCAATTGGCATGACGTGCAGACAGTGGCAAGTTCAATAAGTCGGCATCATGTAGCGATTCACGCTATGGCTTTATTTACACAAAATTTCGCGTCAATGATTTCGCGTAAATTATATTGGGGAAAGAGAATGTTTTTTAGGGCTGCTCGTCGTTTACCAGCTTGTGCCATCGTTTGTGGTGCCGCGCTGTTCAGTGTTTCAACTCTTGCCGATACCGATGTTTTCACTGCATTGGATAACCCGGCTACTGCCAAACAACCATTTGTGGGCAATCTTCAGGCGGGTTTCAACGCGCAAACGGGTAACACCAGCAGCAGCAACCTGAATGCCAACACAACAATGACTTGGTTTAACAACGACTTCGCCAACAGTATCTGGGGCTCAGCGGTTAACAGCTCTTCTTCTGGCGTGCGTTCGTCCGAGAAATATCAGGCGGGTGCGCGTACGCGTTACAACCTGTCTGACGTTAACTACCTGTTTGGTCAGGCTAACTGGTTGACTGACCGTTACAACGGTTACCACGCACGTGATACCGCGACAGTAGGTTACGGTCGCCAGCTGTTGAATGGTCCAATCCACACGTTGAACCTCGAAGCGGGTCCGGGCGTTCGTCACGACGAATTCCAGGCGGGTGGCAACGAAACTAAAGCTATCGCCTATGCATCAGGTACTTATTCATACCAGATCAGCGATACAGCCAAGTTCAGCGAAGGCGTCTCAGTATTGGCAAATGATGATACTACCTTGAACTCTGAAACTGCGCTGTCAGTAGCAATTAATGAGAAATTCTCTCTGAAATTGGCTTACAACGTGACTTACAACACCAAGCCGCCTTCCAGCGCGCCGGATAAAACTGACACCGTTACCTCAATCAATTTGGTTTACGGTCTTTAAGTTTTTTCAGCCTAACGTAAACGCGTTAACGGTGTATAAAAAGCCAGCCTTTAGGTTGGCTTTTTTTATGCCTGCCATTTGGCAGAGAAAAGTGAAAAGTATGTAAGGGGTTATTGCTAGCAATATTCTTTAGCAAATAAGCGGTAATAGGTTTTTTGCATACTTGGCATGCAATTTGAGCAAAAAAAAGCCTGTCATCAAGACAGGCCAAAACATATATCCAATTATTACACACATGCTGTTGATAGCACGTGGGCATCTTAACACGATCTTAATAGTAAGATTGTTAATTTCGCGTAATTTAACAGCTCAAATAACGCTTAAACTATGCAAAATTATAATGCTAGCAATTTCTAAAACTTTGGTGAATGATGCGGCATTTAGTCCGAATTTAGCTTATAAAAACCTATTGCTAGCACCAATTTACCTGCCCTTGGCAGGAAATGATCGGATAAAGGAACGCTTATGAAGAGAGGGGCAAAGTACTAAGTGATGATGAGCTCTTAAGCATTCGAAACGTAAAATCGAGAGGCGGATAATTTGAATTATCTAAATTTGATATGAGATTTGTGTCACTTTTTTGAAACTTGGGGCCGTTTAAGCGGATTTATCTTAAGAGGTATGAGATTTTCATCACTATTTTTAATGATTCTTTGTGTCAACATTTCCTTAACAAAAGAAGGGTGGCAATTAACACAGTAAATGGAGCAAAAAATTATGATGAGCGCTAAGTCAACGTTCGGACACAAATCAATGGTTGGACATAAATCTGAGATGTCCTTCAACGAAAAGGTATGGTTAGGGATTTTCGCTGGCTGCTCTCTTTTCTGGGTAGCGTTGGCCGCTGCGGGTGTGTATGCAGCCATTGCTTGAAAACGAGTCAGTACCAGCCGCAATAAAATTGGATTTCCGCACGATCAAGACCTGAAGTGATTTTCTGACGTTTCAAATACGCTTTATTCGAAACGCTTCAGATGAACTTCAGGTCTTTATGTTTTATAGCGTATTCTTTTTGTTTTTAGAGAGTAACGCGACCTTCATCTTTCCAAATCTGATTAGATGCTTTTTGCCACGCCGCTTTTCACTCCACCATTCCAGTCCGCTTTCTTTTCCGGCTTTAACCTATTGAGCTTTAACCTACAGTTTTTTTCTTTTCCAGATAATGTGGTCTTTGGTCTTTACCTTGTAATAGGTATAAGGCAGAACAAAAGAGACCACAATGGCGACTAGGAAAATATTTAACACAAATGAAGGTCGGTTAGACGTCGGATAGATGTAATAGAAAAACAGCGACGAAAAGATTAGCAAAAGCACAGTTATCCAACGTCTACGTTTACGCGACGAGCGATCCATATAACCTTTTATCATTGTCGCTTTGCAGTTATAACAGTGAGTCACGTTCGCAGGCATTTCGGTATTGCAGATTGAACAAGTGTTTGTATCAGAATCAGTTTTTGTAGTCATGCAAGTTACCGCTTGTAGTCGCAGAGGTATGCGGATGAAAAACGCCCATGCAAAAGCCCAGGCAAAATAATAAACTGGAGTGATTAAATTCTCGCTGAGTCAACAGTTTAGAACAATTGTAACCATCAAGGCAATTCCTAAAGTTAAAAAAAACTTATGATATTTTTTGCAATGACAGCGAAACTCTGCGGGTAGAGAGGAGGATTACGCGAGGATAAGACAAACTTTAGATGAATAGCAGATGAGTGCGCGCTGAACGCTAAAAACTCCCCGTGGAGGCAGGGGGAGGGTGTAGGAAGAGTCAAAGCTATCAGGCAGGTTTAGACTTTCTTCTCCAAATATAGCGATTTCTGTTTTTTAATTTGAATATCCACTTGGGTATTACCCATGAGAGCAATATACCAACACAATAACATCCATAAATTATCATTTTGTTTTGCATATTCATGGCTGAGAAGAAAGAGTTGAAATAGATGAGGGTGAAAATAATAAAACCGATGCGTAATAAGAAAATCATCAACTTTTCAAGGAAACTAAAATGATTGGTTACTCTTACAGCGCCGCAATCATTGCAGCGCTTTGCGTCCGGCGGTAATACGTTTTCACAAAACGTGCAGACAATACGCGGAGGATATTTTGATTGAGTCATGGTAGATAATCACCGTTGTCCAAAAAAGTAGGATGCAGTTATTCCTTCCTTGGAAATAACTGCCTGAGTGAAATCTTCTCGCTTCTCGATTTATTACGGGGTACAGCATCTATTTATTAATAACCTTTTGGTAAAATCTATCTATTAACAGCGACCTGTTCACTGTTACTTATCACATGCTTCGCAATTGACGGTTGATCAATGCCTCTGCCGGGTAAGGTGGTACAGGCTCCGCCCTTAGACGGCGGCGCAGCGGTAGGATATTTATTATCCGGGAAGATATTGACCTGAGTGGTGGCGACATACCCATCTTTGAATGTGGCCTCAACAAAAGAAGCCTCCCAGCCGGGACTGGCAAAATTCATTGGAATAGTGAGGCTATTTGGTGAAGTCATTGTCAGCGTGGTAGGCACATATTGAATACCACAGGCGAAGCGGAAGTCACGAGAGACTGGATTCACCGCTGTCCAGCGAACGACTTTCGCTGGCGTCTCCGAGAACTTCACGTCTAATTGCTGGCCGTTGCCAACCTGCTCAAGTTTTGAATCAATTTCGGGTAGCGCAACGTTATTCTGGATGCGATTTAGAAAAGTAATCAATGACTGTTGGGTAAAGGCCAAAATCCCGATGTGTCCGGTATTAGGCGCCACGCGTAGCGATTTTTCACCCGGAAGCTTATCGTAATAGAAGCGAGTATTGTCGGGCATGAAGAAGTCGTCACCACTGGCATTGATAATGTATTTCGGAATCGCTAATCGCGACTGGTAGGCGGTACCGAGATATTGAATAGGGTCTTCTACTTTCATTAGATTGGCAAAGTCTGCTGTGGCCGCCGTTTTATCGATACCCTGCTGATAATAAGGCTCGAAGGCGATGGGCCAATTACCGCCATAGCTTTTATACATGTGCTCCATCACTTCCTGAGTATTCAACACGTCTGCCACAATAGGCACGATGGCCTCGACGTTAGGGTCGGCAATAGCAGAAAGCCAGGTCGCCCAGCCGCGCTTAGAGGCGCCCGTCACGATAAACTTGTCGATATTCTCTTTGGCCAGCTCCTTTTTCGCTAGGCGAATGGTCTGGGAGATGCTTGCCGCCATCGGCACGTGTAAAGGCAGCGTTTGCCGCGTGGCAGGATCCTCCATGGTCAGCCGCCAACTGCGGGCAATGCTATCGTCTTCAATCAATGGCTTGTTATCGTTGGCATAAACCAGATCCCGACTTGGAATAGAATGTAGCGAGATGACCACCGTGTTAGTCGCTCGCGCCACTTTTATCAGGATATCTTCGCTGATATCGACGGCAATAAGCGCCCGCGTGCCTTTCTGATTGTCAGGAATGGCGATGGCGACATCTTCTTGCCACTTAACGGGCGAAACCAGATCGTCGGGGGACCACATCTGTGAAATCATTTGATAACGGTTAACTTCAACATCGCCATAAAGCTGGTTGCTCATAAACCAGTAGCTTAATGGCTCGGCGGCCAATTTTTCACGGTAGCAGGGAATGATATGCGAATAATCCAGCTCGCCCGCGTTTAAACAGGCATCTTCGACAGTTGCTGCATGCGCATTACCTGTATAAATAAGCGTAACGTTAGCCAAAATAATGATTGGTAGAAATAATAGTTTAATTTTTTTCATTTTTTATCTTCTGTCTTTATCCAAGGTTATAGTTAATTTCGGAGTAATTATCCATAAGGCCTTCTAACCATTAATTGCATTAGGCATGCATCAGAATATTAAAAATGACAAGAATGGGCTTTTTCTTAATAAGCTGCCAGGAGCGAATAAACCGAACTATTCTTAATTATGAATAATGCTCGCGCGCCAATATTAATAGGGTAACGTTTGCGGATTGCCTTATTCAACCATTAGCGTATTGCTGGGGGATATATTTACCATAAAAAATAGGCTGTGCTAAATAAGATGAAAGGGCGGAGTTATCGACTTATTTAATGGGCCATTACCTGTTTTTAATTCTGCGTAATGGCGCGCCTGCCCGGCAGGCTTTAAAGCGAAGAGAAGGGCGTGGAAAATGAATTGTGGAGAAAAATAGTAGATATAAAAAAAGCCGGATGAAATTTCATCCGGCTTGATAGGGTCATTATTGATTCAGTTTTCTACTGTCTGCTTGTGGAAAAGCTCGCGGAATACAGGGTAAATATCTTCCTGTTCACGAATATGTTGCATCGCAAAGTTACTAAATTGCTTCTGCAAAACTTCATATTCGCGCCAAAGAGTCTGATGCGCGCGACGCGTAATCTCTATATAACTGTAGTAACGCACCATTGGCAGGATCTTTTGGGCCAACAGCTGGTGGCAAAGCGGCGAATCATCCGCCCAGTTATCCCCATCCGACGCCTGCGCCGCATAGATATTCCATTGGGCAGGGTCGTAGCGTTCCTGAATAACTTCATCCATCAATTTAAGCGCGCTGGAAACAATCGTCCCGCCCGTCTCTTGAGAGTAGAAGAACTCTTGTTCATCCACCTCTTTCGCCTGGGTGTGGTGACGAATGTAAACCACGTCCACGTTCTTATACGTTCTGCTCAGGAACAGATAGAGCAGGATATAAAAACGCTTAGCCATATCTTTGGTCGCCTGATCCATCGACCCCGAGACGTCCATCAAGCAGAACATCACCGCCTGGCTCGAAGGCTCGGGACGACGTTCGTAGTTTTTATAACGCAGGTCGAAGGTGTCGATAAACGGCACTTTGGCGATTTTCTGCCGCAGTTCGGCTATCTCTTTTCGCAGCCGCTCCTCCTCAAGCAGCTGGGCAGGTTCGCTGTTTTCCACCTCGCTGAGAATGCCTTCAAGTTCGCGCAACTCGCGTTTCTTACCCGCTGACATCGCCGTACGACGCGCCAGTGAATTCTGCAACGAGCGCACGACGCTAATATTGGCCGGCACGCCGTTAGAGGTGTAACCGGAACGGTGCGTTTTATATTCGGTAAGCTGCTTGTACTGATTTTTTTTCAGATTAGGCAGCGCGAGGTCCTCGAACAAGAGGTCGAGATACTCATCCTTGGAAATCTGGAACGAGAATTCGTCCTGACCTTCTCCATCCTGACTGGCATCGCCCTGACCACTGCCGCCGCCACCGCCGCCCTGAGGACGTTCGATACGGTCGTTTTGTACAAAGTGATCGTTGCCGGGATGAACGCGGTGGCGCAAGCCACCGCGACCCTGATGAAACATGGGTTCGTTGATATCTTCATTGGGGATCGAGACAGACTCCCCGCTGTTAACGTCGGTTACCGAACGCTTATTGATGGCTCCGGCGATCGACTGTTTTATTTGCGACTTATAGCGGCGCAAAAAGCGCTGGCGGTTAACCGCGCTTTTGTTTTTGCCATTCAGTCGACGGTCAATAAAGTACGTCATATAGCCCCCAAACAACGTTGCCAACGATCCCCGCTTTAGACATACAGACTGCGAATGCTGGTTACGATGATTTCCTCACGCGCAGATACCATTCACACAACAGGCGAACCTGTTTGCGTGTATATCCTTTTTCCATCATTCGATCGACAAAGTCATCGTGTTTTTTCTGCTCGTCGGTCGAGGTTTTCGCGTTAAAGGAGATAACAGGCAGTAATTCCTCGGTATTTGAGAACATTTTTTTCTCGATGACCGTGCGCAGTTTTTCGTAACTGGTCCAATTTGGATTGCGGCCGCTGTTATTGGCACGGGCACGCAGCACAAAGTTGACAATCTCGTTACGGAAATCTTTTGGATTACTGATCCCAGCCGGTTTCTCGATTTTTTCCAATTCGGCATTCAGCGCTTCACGGTCGAAAAGCTGGCCGGTATCCGGGTCGCGATACTCCTGATCCTGAATCCAGAAATCAGCGTAGGTGACATAACGGTCGAAAATGTTCTGCCCATACTCTGAATAAGATTCAAGGTAGGCGGTCTGGATCTCTTTACCGATAAACTCGGCATATTTCGGGATCAGATAGCCTTTCAGGTGTTCGAGATATTTCTCGGCAATATCCTGCGGGAATTGCTCACGCTCTATTTGCTGCTCGAGCACGTAGAACAGATGCACTGGGTTAGCGGCGACTTCTGCATGGTCGAAGTTAAAGACGCGCGACAGAATTTTAAAGGCGAAACGTGTCGACAGACCGTTCATCCCTTCATCAACACCCGCGTAATCGCGATACTCTTGATAAGACTTGGCTTTTGGATCGGTATCTTTCAGGCTTTCACCGTCATATACCCGCATCTTGGAATAGGTGCTGGAGTTTTCAGGCGTTTTCAGGCGCGAAAGTATGGTGAATCGGGCCAAGGTTTCAAGCGTGCCGGGCGCGCAAGGTGCGTGGATCAGCTCACTGTTGCTGAGCAGTTTGTCGTAAATCTTGATCTCTTCCGACACGCGCAGGCAGTAAGGCACCTTAACGATATACACGCGGTCGAGGAAGGCTTCGTTATTTTTGTTGTTGCGGAAGGTTACCCACTCGGATTCGTTGGAGTGAGCCAGGATTATCCCGTTAAACGGCAGGGCCGAAATACCTTCGGTACCGTTATAGTTCCCTTCCTGCGTGGCGGTCAACAGCGGGTGCAAGACCTTGATTGGCGCCTTGAACATCTCGACGAACTCCATCACACCTTGGTTGGCGCGGCAGAGAGCCCCTGAATAACCGTAGGCATCGGGGTCGTTCTGGGCGTGGTTTTCAAGTTTACGAATATCAACTTTACCCACCAGCGCGGAGATGTCCTGATTGTTTTCATCGCCGGGTTCGGTTTTGGCAATCGCAATCTGTTCCAGAATTGAAGGCCAGACTTTAACGACTTTAAATTTGGTGATGTCGCCGCCGAACTCGTGCAGACGTTTTGCCGCCCACGGAGACATTATCGTTCCGAGGTAGCGGTTTGGAATATTGTATTCTTTTTCAAGAATATGGGCATCTTCCTGCGGATTAAACAGGCACAGAGGATGGTCGTTAACAGGACTGCGTTCGCCGTTTGCGCTAAGCACGTAAATCGGCACGCGTTGCATCAACGCTTTTAATCTTTCGGCAAGGGATGATTTACCGCCGCCGACCGGGCCCAGCAGGTAAAGGATCTGTTTCTTCTCTTCCAGCCCCTGAGCAGCGTGCTTCAGGTAGGAGACGATTTGCTCGATGGCGTCTTCCATGCCGTAAAACTCTTCAAAGGCAGGATAACGCGCAACGACGCGGTTGGAGAATAGACGCGACAGGCGGGGTTCAAGCGCTGTGTCGACCATGACAGGTTCACCTATTGCCATCAACAGGCGTTCCGCGGCGTTAACATAAGCACTGCGATCTTGCCGAGCGATGGTAAGAAATTCCTGCAGTGTGAACTCTTCATCCTTGGCAGCTTCATAGCGCTGGCGATAATGGTCAAATATGTTCATAGATGCCCGTCCTTCGTTATTTAGCACAGGTTAAAGAGAGCCAGTGATGCGGTAGGGCAGCTCCCGGAAGAAAATTTCCCCAACTGATTATCTTTCTCCTACAGTTATCGGCCAGATACTGATGACTGTTCAGTACGGCCTTGCGCCTGTAGAAGATGTGCAACCCTTATGCCAACTTGATATCACTCGTGGAGCCGCTCGTAGAACAAATAAGCGTCATAATGATTATGCTAAGCAACACGAGCAGGATGCAACCAGTTGTTTTTTTCTCCTATTTATAAGCGTAGTTTGACCTTTGAAAAATTTCCTCCGTTAAATTATCGTTTTGTAAGCCATATCAATGACTCAGTTAACGTAATGTGATCTGCAGCCCTTGTGGGACGTGGGATACAGCCGGGCTAAGTTATTTTTAGTCATATTTAATTCATAAAACGCATATAAATTATCCGGTTGCTTTAGGATTTTGTGCGCTAACCCTGACGCTACCTCGTGTTTCCATTACACTAACCTCGATTTTACCATTTACGGATTTTATCGATGAAAACTTATTATTTTAAAGCTCTACCTTTGGTGGCCGTTGTTGCGATGTCTTGTCAGTCTGTTCACGCCAGCACTTTCTCTCTGGGCGCGGCGGCGTTGGGCAGCACCAACCTGTATAAAGGCTATGGCAACAACTTTTACCCGATTCCAGTGGTGGACTATGACGGCGATAATTTTTACTTCCACTCGCTGGTGGCCGGTTATTATTTATGGAAGGACCAGCAAAACCAGCTCAGCCTGATTGCCGGCTATAACCCGTTTGGCTTCCGACCAAAAGATACCGACGACGAGCAGCTGAAACGTCTGGACAAGCGTCGGGGTACGTTGATGGCGGGCGTTGCTTACAATCACAATGCCGAGTGGGGCACCATCCGCACCACCTTTACCGGCGATACGCTGGATTACAGCAACGGTTTGGTGGGTGATGTAGCTTACCTTTACGCCTTTAAAGCCGACAAATGGGCCGTGGTTCCTGGCGTAGGTGTGATGTGGAACAGCGCAAATCAAAACAAATACTATTATGGTGTAAGTGGCAACGAATCGCGTCGCAGCGGCCTGCAAAGCTACAAACCGGGCGACAGCTTCAACCCTTATTTCGAGCTTTCCGCCAAATACAGCTTCGCGCCACAGTGGCAGGCCTTCTTCACCGGGCGTTATATTCGACTGGCTGACGAAGTTAAAGATAGCCCAATGGTAGACAAATCTTATACCGGTGTCGTAATGACCGGCATAACCTATAGCTTCTAATTAAGCGACTTTTAACGCGCTGCCACTTTTTGGTGCGTTAGATGAATGATAATGGGGCATTAGGCCCCATTTGCACATCTGGGGTGCGGTGCTCACCGGTTTTTACGTGTCACTGAAAAGTTAAGGACGTGCCTGAGAAATGAGATTTGCATCACATAATAAGCCGAGTTGTCTCACAGCTACATTAAATCGATAGACAAACGCTGCGCAGATAGCCGCTATAAGTAACCTCGACAGGAGCAAATGATGAACGCGAAGACCGTGTTATTTCCCGATGGGATACGAGTTCCCGCAGTCGGACAGGGTACCTGGTTTATGGGTGAGAAAGAGTCAGAGTTTCGTTCGGAAGTCAGCGCGTTACAGCTGGGTATCGATCTTGGCATGACGCTTATCGATACTGCCGAGATGTATGCCGATGGCGGTGCCGAACGTGTGGTGGGAGAAGCCATTTCCGGACGCCGCGATCAGGTTTATCTCGTGTCGAAGGTGTACCCGCAAAACGCAGGTGGGGAGAAAGCGATAGCGGCCTGCGAGCAAAGTTTGCAGCGACTGAAAACCGAAACGCTTGATCTCTATCTGTTGCACTGGCGTGGATCGATAAAGCTCGAAGAAACCGTTCGCGCGATGGAAGCTTTGCAGCAGGCAGGTAAAATCCGTCGCTGGGGAGTGTCTAATCTGGACACGCCAGACATGAACGAGCTGTGGAACGTACCCGGCGGAGAGCATTGCCAAACCAATCAGGTGCTTTATCACGCGGCGTCGCGCGGTATCGAATATGAATTATTGCCCTGGTGTCGCGAGCATGAAATTCCGGTAATGGCTTATTGCCCGCTGGCGCAGGCCGGAAATCTGCGCCACGAGGTGCTGCATCATCCGGTCATGCAACAACTAGCGCGGGTGAGAAACGTCAGCAGCGCGCAAATTGCGTTGGCATGGGTTACGCGTTTCGATAATGTCATTGCCATTCCGAAAGCCGTGCAGCCCGGACACGTTCATGATAACGCCGGCGCGCTGACCTTAAGCTTGAATCCTGAAGAGATTGCGCTGATTGATCAGGCTTTTCCGACGCCTTCAATTAAAATGCCGCTCGACATCGTTTAGCGTGTAAATGACATATTAAAAATATAAAAAGGGACAGCATGCTGTCCCATTTTCGTTTGAACGTCACTGTCGACTTTCACTTTTGAACGTCACCACAAATCAGGCGTCTTTCTGAACGCCAAAAGTAATCGCCAAACGCGCTGGCGCATTTTCGGTGCTGATTTGCGAATGAGTAACGGCAGCCGTTTCTACACAGACCATCGTTTTATAGCCTTCATCGGCCATATCTTTCATCGATGCCGAATTGGCTGGCCCCGGATTCCAGCTCACCACGTCGCTATTACCGTGATGCTTAACGAAAATCGTGCGGTTTAACGCGGGATCGACAATCAGGCTTTCTGCTTCCGGTTCAATAAAGATGCGATCGGTTTCGCCAACGAAAGTCAGTGGGCCATTTAGCACGGCCTTTTCGCCATTTAATACTTTATCGATATAGGATTGACCCAAACCTTCAACGCTGACGGTATTGATGTCACCGATATCGAAATAGGCGTGCAGCGCGCTGGTGGTTTCGAAATCGCCGTGTGATTCAAGCTCGATAGTACATTGCTCGCCAAAAGTGAAATGCGCGTGCAGCGTAAAGGCGTGTGGCCAATGCTTGCGCGTTTCCGCGCTGTCTTTCAGGGTAAGAGTGAGCTGAACTTTCTCGTCATCTTCACTTTGCGCCGTCAACTGCCATGGCAAATTACGCGCGAAACCGTGCGAAGGTTTTCCGGCGGGACCAAACCACGGCCAGCAGATCGGCACACCGCCGCGAATAGCAACACCGTGTTGAAAAGCCGTCTCGCTGCTTAACCAAATCACCGGCTTTTGACCCGTCGGCTGCCACGATAAAAGATGCGCGCCCTGAAGCGTGATAGCGGCCTGACCCTGCGGATGGGTGATAACCAATACCGGTAGATCGGCAATCTGACACTGACTTACGGCAGGGGAAAGCTGTTTTTGGACGGGGAGCGTAAAGAATTGATCGATCATGATAACGTCCTATGCAAAGTTGTAGAAACCAGGACAGGGGAGCTGACAGTCATTAATCCAACAACTATTTAGCCAAAAAGGATGAGTGGCAAAATAGAAAAGGGCGACTTTCGTCGCCCTCTGTCAGTTCACATATCGCTTGCCAGAGTTTCATTCGAAACCGTGGCGCAGACGCTTATTTGTTAGCGATATGGGAAATCAGGTCCAGAACTTTATTTGAGTAGCCAGTTTCGTTGTCGTACCAGGAAACCAGTTTCACAAAGTTGTCGTTCAGGGCGATACCGGCTTTCGCATCGAAAACGGAAGTCAGTTTTTCGCCGTTGAAATCGGTAGAAACTACTTCATCTTCAGTGTAGCCCAGAATGCCTTTCAGTTCGTTTTCTGAAGCACGTTTCATTTCTGCACAAATTTCTTTGTAAGAAGCTGATTTTTCCAGACGTGCAGTCAGGTCAACAACAGAAACGTTAGGCGTTGGAACACGGAAAGCCATACCGGTCAATTTACCGTTCAGCGCAGGAATAACTTTACCTACTGCTTTAGCTGCACCGGTAGAAGAAGGGATGATGTTCTGGGATGCGCCGCGGCCACCGCGCCAGTCTTTGTGAGACGGGCCATCAACAGTTTTCTGGGTTGCAGTCGTTGCGTGAACAGTGGTCATCAACGCTTCAACGATACCGAACTTGTCGTTCAGTACTTTAGCCAGCGGAGCCAGGCAGTTGGTGGTACAAGAGGCGTTGGAAACGATCTCCTGGCCATCGTAGGACTCGTGGTTAACGCCCATAACGAACATTGGGGTGTCATCTTTAGATGGGCCCGTCAGAACGACTTTCTTGGCGCCAGCTTCGATGTGTTTACGCGCGGTTTCGTCGGTCAGGAAGATACCGGTAGCTTCGGCTACAACGTCAACGTTAACTTCGTTCCATTTCAGGTTAGCTGGGTCACGCTCAGCGGTAACACGGATGGTTTTACCGTTAACAACCAGATGACCGTCTTTAACTTCAACGGTACCGTCGAAGCGGCCGTGAGTTGAGTCATACTTCAGCATGTAAGCCATATAGTCAGCGTCTAACAGGTCGTTGATTGCAACGATTTCAACGTCAGAACGTTCCTGCGCAGCACGGAAAACGATACGGCCGATACGGCCAAAACCGTTGATACCTACTTTGATAGTCATATATTCCACCAGCTATTTTTCAGTGAATAAAAGGTTGGTTGTAAAATTACAAAAACCTTGGTGAGCGTCAAGCGGAATCGTGTCAATTGTTGCGGTAGGTCAAACCTTTCCACCACGATCGTTCGCTTATTGTACGTTCCGTTTCCTAATCAGCTGTTACGCATATTGGGGTGTAATACCGAGTATTAAACACCGCCAGATCAAATATGTGATCGCAGTCACACATGTTTTTGCGGCCGCACCAATGGCATAGAGTTTAAGCCAAAAGCGCCTGACGCGTTGTTACTTTTTTGTTATTATTAGCAGTTATATTAGTTGATTTTTTTACGCGATGAGAGCGGCAACTATGAGCAATGAATTCAAAGATACTCCAGAAAATCCACAACTTACTGATATTCAAAAATATGTAACGCAAGAGCGCGGCACCGAGCGGCCTTACTCTGGCAAGCTGTTGCATAACAAACGTGACGGTATTTATCACTGTTTGGTCTGTAATGCGCCGTTGTTCTATTCAACGACTAAATACGATTCTGGCTGCGGCTGGCCGAGCTTCTATGAGCCGGTAACTCACGACGCTATCAAATACTTAACGGATAATACGCACGGAATGGAGCGGGTAGAAATCCGCTGTTCCAACTGCGATGCGCACCTGGGTCACGTTTTCCCCGACGGCCCGGAGCCTACCGGCGATCGTTATTGCGTCAACTCTGCCTCCATGAGCTTTATTGATGGCGAAAACGGCGACAAAACCGCAGGATAATTAGCGCATTCCGATTACGGAAAACCGTCTGTTTGTGGCGAAAATGCAATACAACGGTTCTCCGTTACCGCGCTTGTAGTTTGGCAATAAATTTTGCAAAAATTGTGAGAGATAAGTCTACAAAATCGATTCAGCCAATTATTCAATCGATAAGAATAATTTGCTTATTTTGTTGGTGGCGTAGCGGGCAGAGGAGCTAAAAAATTGGAAATACATGAATTGGTCGATGTAATGACACCAGAAATTTACCAACGATTGGCGCAGGCCGTAGAGTTGGGGAAATGGCCGGACGGCGTTCGCCTGACCGAGCAGCAAAAAGAGCACAGTTTACAGGTAGTGATGTTGTATCAAGCGCGACATAACGTTGAGGCCGAGCATATGACTATTGGGGTAGATGGTCAGATTGTGACTAAGTCGAAGCAGGAGCTTAAACAGCAGTTTATGAAAGATCATCAAATAAAGTTTGAGCAGAAAAATTAATAAACTGTTTTGTATTAAGATTTGAAAATCTTAAGGCAAACTTTTAGGTTCAAGTTCAAGTTCAAGTTCAAGTTTTACTTCTAAAGTCTAAAGCATGCGCTTCGCTTACTGCGCGGCGGCGCAGACCGCCTCAAGGATGTTCCTAAGCGAACACCCTTGAGAATCCCGCGCTTTTTTTCCACAGCTGGAACTTGAGGACTAAAAGGTTAGATCTTTCCAGAAGCTTCCGCGCGTGGCGTGGGTCGCGGTGCTTCGCACTCCCGTCACTTCGTTCAGAAGCCAAAAACGTCTTCTTCACCTCCGTTCCGCGCCGCCCTGAAGCCGCCAATCACAGCACTTAGGGCAAAGGCGGTATTTCTTAGGCGGTCAAAAGCCGATCCCTCAAACAATAAAATTTAGGTTGAAGGAGCGGTCCTTGACCGCGGAAAAGTTACCGCTTTTTCTGTTTAGGCTGTGTTTGGCGGGATCAGGGCGGCGCTGAGTGGAGTGATTTGAGACGTATTTGGCTCAAATCCGGAATGAAGGGACGGCGAAGCCGCCAATCACAGCACTTAGGGCAAGGGCGGTATCTCTTAGGCGGTCAAAAGCCGATCCCTCAAACAATAAAATTTAGGTTGAAGGATCGGTCCTTGACCGCCCAAGAGTTACCGCCCTTGCTTTGATATCTGAACTTGGCGGGATCAGGGCGGCGCTGAGTGGAGTGATTTGAGACGTTTTTGGCTCAAATCCGGAATGAAGGGACGGCGAAGCCGCGCGACCTACGCCACACACTGTGGCTTCTGGAAAGATCTCACTTTTTCAGCTCTCAAGTTACAGCTGTGGAAAAAAAGCTTGGGATTCACAAGGGGCGAGCGATTGCGACCCTTGTGGCGGTATGGGCCGCCGCCCATTGAGCAAAGCGAATGCAGTTGAACTTGAAAGTTTGCTATTAGATTTCCAAATCAAAACCCGACTGCGCCTCTTTAGGCGGTCTGCGCCGCCGCGCAGTAAGCGAAGCGCATGCAGTTGAACTTGAACTTGAACTTGAACTTAAAAAAAATTTTAAAATTAAAATCTGAAATTTTATTTTCCTCCTCCTTTTAAGGAGCGATAAAGCGCTAAAACATTCCTTCTACGCTCAAGCACGTTTTGCTCGAACCCAATTTCTGCTCCGCGAAAAGCACTTTTCGCCTCCAGCCACGGCTGAATATCCGTACTGCCTTGCTGCCAGCGAATAAACGTCAGGTTTACTACCTCCCGTGATAACGACAACGCCTGCCGTCGCTGTTCAGCCTGCTCGGCGAGTCGGTCTCTGGCCGACAAGGCTTTCTCCACGTCTTTTAACGCGGAGTAGAGCGTATTGATAAAACTCACTTTATTGGCTTCGTAAACTAAATAGGCGCTTTGACGGCTAAAACGCGTAGTGTTGAATTGTATGAAAGGTAGCGCCAGCGTGGCACTCAGCGCGCCAATGGGATCACGGAAATATTGCGTTAATGTCGGGCTCAGGGTGCCGTAACTGGCTGTTAGGTTAAACGAGGGATAAAAGCTCAAACGCACGGCGTCGGCCTCGGCAAGGCTGGCACGCAGTCTCAATTCGGCTGCTTGAACGTCTGCGCGATTGGCAAGGATATCGGCTGGAATGCCTGCCTGAACTTGGGGTAATGGGCTTTCCGGCAGAGTCTGTAATTCATCAAAAGCCTGTTGCGGCGCGTTGCCCATGATTAAGTTGAAAGCAAGACGCGCCTCGGTCAGATTCTGCTCCGCCTGTGACAGCATGATTTCCCGCTCGGCTAATGCGCGCTGCGCAAACACACTGTCACCTGCACCGATCGCTCCGGCGGTAAAACGAGTTTGCGTTAACTCCACAATTTGCTGGGCATCATTTACATCGGCACGCGCATGGCTTTTTATAAGATTAAGGAAACCAATCTGCCAGCGCGCCTCGGCCACCGCAGAGCAAATTGCCAACCGAATAGCACGGGTGTCACTCTCGCTGGCGCTGGCCTCAAGGTCGGCAGCTTCGCGCACGGCGGCGTCTTTCCCCCAAATATCCAATGGCAAGCCTGCCGAAAATGCCGCGCTGGCCGAGCGTAAAGAATGAGATTTCAGCCCGCCTGGATGGTAAAAAGGCCGTGATACGCCCGCACTTAGAGATAGCGAGGTCGACGGCCAGCGGGAAAGTCCGGCTAGAGAGGCTTGTATTCGCGCCAGTCGGGCCTGTAGCTCGCCCAGTTTTACCTGAGCATTTTGCCTCAGCGCCAGATTTATGAGAGTAGGCAAAGCCGGATCGCCAAAAGATTGCCAAAAATCCTCATCATTGGCGAAAAAATGACTCTTACTGGCGGCTGGTGTGATTTTCGTATCTTGGTACAACCAGGCTGCGGGCAGCGGCGGTTTTTCGGGAGGAGGCGTTCTAAAAGTCTGGCAACCACTCAATGTAAGAACGAAAATCATGGCTGTTAATTTGATTTTCATTCGCGAGTCAACGCCTCGGCGGGGTCAAGTCGCGCCGCTCGCCAAGCCGGTAACCAGCCAGAGATTATTCCGACCGCCACGGCGCAACAGGTTGCCATCAATAGTGATTCCAGCGAATAGACTAATTGCCAGCTTTGCACAAAAAGCGAAAATAGGCCGCCCATTGTGAGTGACAACGTCACGCCTATAGCTGCACCAATCATGCAGAGCAGCACGGCTTCGGTCAGAAATTGCCATTGAATATCACGCGGGCGCGCGCCGACGGCCAAGCGAATACCCGTTTCGCGGGTTCGCTCTGTCACGGAAACCAGCATAATATTCATCACGCCAATTCCGCCCACCAGTAACGATACCAGCGCAATCAGCGACAAAAAAACCGTTAGCGCGAAGCTGGTTTTTTCAATGGAGCTGATAAACGCCGAACTGTCTTGCAGATAAAAATCCTGTCGGCCGTGAAGACGGGTGAGCAGCGTTTGCAGGGCAATGCGCGCACGCGGGGTCTGCACCTCGTCTTGCAGCGTTATGGCAATCGAATTAAACCAGTCTTGCCCGAGCAGGCGACTGTTGGCGGTACTCCAAGGTAACCACAAATTGAATATATTGGCCGGCAGCGCGGAGGTGTTTCGCATCACGCCAACTACGCGGCAGGGCAAATTGCCGACCAATATAGTTTGGCCGATAGGGTTCTGTTGCCTCCGAAACAGCTTTTTCAGCAGATTTTCATCAATGACCACCACGGCGGCGTGCTGTTCAATATCCCGCGCTAACAGGCTGCGTCCTTGAACCGCTTTTAACGAAACGGTGTCGAGATAATCCGCCCCGACGCCGTTAACGTTGACGGCGGTATCCGCGCGTTGCCAGCGTACGCGAAGGTTCAGGTTTACCTGCGGCGAAAGGGTGCGGATCCACGGCTGCGCGGCCAGCAGTGTCAAATCCCTTTCCCGCAGCGATCGCACGCCCGCCGTGTCGTCATCGCCTAAACCTTTGCCCGCATATAACGTAATCACGTTGCCGCCGAGGGAAGAGAGCGTTTTCATTACATACTGTTTTGCCCCTTCACCGGCGGCATTGAGCGTCACAACCGAAACGATGCCAATCACAATGCCGAGCAATGTCAGGCTGGAACGTAATCGATGCGCGCTGAGCGTTCGCCAGGCGCTGATTAGCACATCGAAAATGCTTTCACAACGATGATGCCACCTTCGCGGCTCGGTGGAGGGGCAAGGCAGGGGCGCGAGCGTTAACACGGCTTTCGAATTTACATGACGATAAATAACCTCTTTATCAACAAAATGGCTATCCGAAACCATGCGCCCATCGACCAGTTGAACGACTCGCTCGGCATATCGCGCCACCTCGGGATCGTGAGTAATTACAATCACCGTGTGGCCCTGCCGATGTAATTTTTGCAGCAGCTGCATCACGGCTTTGCCCGTCTGGCTGTCCAAGGCACCCGTCGGCTCGTCGGCGAGAATAATATTTGCGCCGTTTATTAATGCGCGCGCAATACTGACCCGCTGCTGCTGGCCGCCCGAGAGGCGCGAGACCTCACGATTTTCGAATCCACGCAGGCCAAGCTCATTCAAAAGCCGTTGAGCCTTTTCACGACGTGCCGCTCTTGTCCAATGGGCATAACGCGCGGGCATGGCAACGTTTTCGATCACAGTTAAAGCGGGTATCAAATGATAACGCTGAAACACGAAACCGAATTTCTCCCTGCGTAATCTCGCCCGCTCTTCTACAGAACATTGCTTTACCGCCACTCCTTTAACCCAATAGTGTCCGCTGGACGGATTATCCAGACAGCCAAGAATATTCATCAGCGTGGATTTTCCAGAGCCGGAAGGCCCCATAATCGCCACCATTTCTCCTGAGTTAATGGCAAGATTAATGTCGTGCAAAACTTCTACCTCACCGCTCTCTAAGCTAAAGCGGCGTGAAACGGCAGTCAGGCGAATAATCGGCTGTGCGTTTTTAATATTGATCATCATGCTTCGCCTGTCGCCAGCACGTTAGGCAGCACAACGCTCTCGCCGTCTTGCAGTCCGCGCGCGATCTCAATGTGTATGCCGTCATCAATGCCGGTCAATATTGTGCGCGTCTCGTTTTTGCCGGCGGCATTCACCACCAAAATTTGATACTGATTGGCCGACAGTGCGCGTCCCAAGGCAGTGATAGGCACTGCGAGCACCTCTACCGCGCGATTAAGTACAATGCTGACCTGAGCCGTCATATCGGGGCGTAAATCGCCTTTTGGGTTGTCGACATCAAACAGCGCGTTGAAAAACACGGCGTTATTGACCTTTTCGGGCGCTGGCTCGACGGTATTAATGGTGCTGCAATAGCGTTTATCGGCCGCGCCCAGCGTAGTGAAACAGACCGGCTGGCCGGGGCTAATCCGTGCAAAATCTGCCTCGGGGATCTGCGCTTTTACCGTCATGGTGTTGAGATCGGCAATTTGCAGGATGACGGGAATTTGATAGGAGGCGACCACCGTTTGCCCGGCCTGCGTACTGACTGACAGCACGGTGCCGCTCACGGGCGCGATAATTTGGGTGTAACCAAGATTGGTTTTCGCCGTCTCGACGCGAATTTGCTGCTGATGGATTTGCGCATTCATTGAGGCAAGCTGCGCTTTTTGCACCTGCCATTCTGCCTGCGCGCTTTCAACGTCCTGTTGAGCAGAGGCGTGTTGGGTGAACATTTGCTGCTGGCGTTTCAGCATTAATAAGGATCGCGTGAGCTGTGCCTCGTTGGCTTTTTTCTGCGCCAACAGGCTATTAAGCGCCACTTCGGCATCTCTAAGGGCATTTTGCGACAGCGCGGGATCTATCTCGCCGAGCAGCTGACCTTGCGTCACAAAATCACCGGGATTCACTTTTAACGAGGTTAATTGTCCTGAAGCCTGTGAACCCACGTCAACGCGCATAATTGGCTGTAATATTCCACTGGCTAACACTGTTTGCTCCAGCGTTTGTCGCGTGACCTTGATTGTTGATTGGACAGGAACTGAATTATTTAAAAAGCGCCAACTCGCTATTGAAAATAGCAGGAGGAGGAGAAGCAAGAGGGCGAAAAAAACTTTTATATTTCGGCGGTTAAACAAAGGGAACATTAAATAAATTGCCTAGTTGCTAATATTGTTCTTATGAATGTAATTAAGAGCATTACTATTAAAATATGTATGAGTTAATCGATAATTAAATACCCCTTCTGCGAACAGAAGGGGTCAAGGTTATTTAACGCAAGCAAGAACTTGTTGAATAGTTGTTCCAGCAGGTAATTTACCCAAAATTTCTATAATTTGTGCAGAGGTCAGATCACTCACAGGAACCCCCGCAGGAACCAGGCCGCCCAGAATCGAACACAGCCCCGGAACAGGCAGTGGCGGCAGCGGCAACAGGTCTGCGTTGGCGGTTGAACTCATACCCATCGCACCTAACAGGCCCAATGCAGCGACAAACGTTTTTAATTTATTCATAGTAACTTTCCTTAATCCTTAATGGAAAAACCATAGATGAGATAAATAATAAGGCGATGAAAGTGGGTCACTTTCCCACGGTCATTAACAGCGTTCATTTCAAAAGCAACTATCCTAACAATGAGTTTCTGATATGCGCATTCAGTTCCCCCCCACCAAAATTAACGTTGCATTTAACTTTGGTGGAATAAACTTAGCCGAAAGCGATCTGATTTATTAGCGGAAATAACGCTGAGTTGTATTAATTATGACAGGGCGCATATTTTGGATGAGTAGCGATGTAAAAAATGCGCACTTTCATTCGTTATATAAAGATTAATAAAATGAACAATATAAAATATTTATAACTACTAAAGTGTAGGCGTAATCAAAAGCACAATATCAAGAGTGTAAAGTAAGCACTAAAAATTAATCGGGAGGAATTGGTGAGTAAAATTACGCAGACTGTAAAAAAAATCCCCTCGCTATCTAACTAGGCGAGGGGATTTTTTTGAGAGCAGGGCCGAGCAGACGAGCAGAAACCGCGACTTAGATTTCTTCGTATTCGCCCGTGCCTTCTGGCCACGGCGTTAACAGGTCATAGCCGGTTTCAGTCACGGCGATGGTATGTTCCCACTGCGCCGACAGCGAACGGTCTCTGGTCACAACGGTCCAGCCATCGGACAGCACACTGGTGGCCGCTTTACCGGCGTTAATCATCGGTTCGATAGTGAAAATCATGCCCGCTTCCAGCACGCGTCCTTCACCCGCCTGACCGTAGTGCAGCACCTGTGGTGAGGCGTGATACTCTTCGCCGACGCCATGCCCGCAATATTCGCGCACCACGGAGAAGCCGTTGCTTTCGGCAACGTGTTGAATCGCCGCGCCGACATCACCCAGCGTCGCGCCCGGACGCACGGTTTTAATCCCCGCCACCATCGACTGATACGTGACTTCAACCAGACGCTGCGCGCGAATCGACGGCTTGCCGACGTAATACATGCGGCTAGTGTCGCCATACCAACCGTCTTGAATGATTGCCACGTCGATGTTCACGATGTCGCCGTCTTTCAGCTTTTTATCCGCCGGAATGCCGTGACAAACCACGTGATTTACCGAGGTGCAAGAGGTTTTGGTGTAGCCGTGATAGCCGATATTAGCCGGTATCACTTTGAGTTCGTTGACAATATAGTCGTGACACAGCTGGTCGATTTCGTTGGTAGTCACGCCAACTTTAACGTAAGGCTTAATGAATTCCAGCACTTTGGCGGCCGTATTGCCCGCGAGGCGCGCCTTCTCGATTTCCTGCTGGTTATGGATCTTTACTGAGCTCATAAATAGTCGACTTCTTTTGGTGAGGAGACGAGCCGCGTTAATCCGCGCAGCCCGTTTCAAATTTCTTTATAGAGTAGGAGGCAGAACAAGACGTAGAGACAACGTCAGTCTCTGCGCCTGAACAGCTTAAATCATAGAGTAAATTGCAGCGAACTGACCACTTGAGCAAGCGTTTGAATCTCCGCGCCCGCCTGTTGCATCTGTTCGATCGCCTGCTGGCTATCTTCGGGCTGCATATTCACGCCTCGGCAGCCATCGGCGAGCAGCATCACCTGATAACCCAATGCCAGCGCGTCGAGTACGGAAAATTTGACGCAGTAATCGGTCGCGAGACCCATCACTATCAGATGCGAAATCTGCTGCTGTTTGAGCCAGTCATGCAACGGCGTAGCGGCGCGTTTACCGTTATCAAAGAAAGCGCTATAGCTGTCTATCGCCGGATCTTCTCCTTTATAAACCGTAAAATCGATGGCGGCGGAGTTTAATTCGGGATGAAACGCGGCGCCGGGCTGGTGCTGCACGCAGTGAACCGGCCACCAAACCTGTGGCAGTCCGTCAAGCTCGCCCGTCGTCCAGACTTCCGCTGCCGAATTCACCGCGAAACTGCGGTGATCGGCGGGGTGCCAATCCTGCGAAGCCACCACCGGAATATTGGCATGACGACAGGCCGCAATGGCAAGATTAGCGATGTTAATCGTCGCGTCTCCTTGCGCTACGGCTAACGCGCCGCCTTCACAGAAATCATTTTGCAGGTCGATCAGTAACAGCGCACGTTTCATGTCGTCTCCCATTTCATCCCCTTAAGTCTCTCAAAAATCGATTAAACGGTTAACTCTCCGCGCAAATCTTGCTGCATCTGCTCGCGAATTTCAGCAGCAGAAAGCGGCTGGCTGAGGAGATAATGCAGCTTGGTCAGCGTCGCTTCGACGGTCATGTCAAAGCCGCTAATTACACCTGCGTGCGCCAGCGCGTTACCGGTTGCGTAGCCGCCCATGTTGACCTTGCCCGAAATACACTGCGTCAGGTTAATCACCACGATGCCGCGATCGGAGGCTTCTTTCAGCTCTTTTAACAGGTCACCTTTTTGCGGCGCATTACCCACGCCGTAAGAACGCAGAATCAGCGCTTTTACCGGCTGTTGCAGGAAGTTACGCACGACCTCGGCAGAAATCCCCGGATAAATTGTCACTACGCCAATCGGTTGCGGCGTAATGTTATGCACGCGTAGCGGACCGCTGGTGGCCGGAATGGAAGGCGTAGAGAGGCGGCGAATGTGAATACCTGCCTCCAGCAGCGGTGCCATATTTGGCGAAGCAAAAGCGTCGAAACCGTCAGCGTGGGCCTTGGTGCTGCGGTTACCACGATAGAGGCGGTTGTTGAAGAACAGCGTAACTTCGTTCACCGGATGATTCGCGGCGATATAGAGCGAATTCAGCAGGTTGATTTGGCCGTCGGAGCGCAGCGCCTCTAAGGGAATCTGCGATCCGGTTACAATTACGGGCTTGTCGAGGTTTTCGAGCATAAACGACAGCGCCGAGGCGGTGAACGCCATGGTGTCGGTGCCGTGCAGAATCACGAAACCGTCGTACTGATCGTAATGTGCCTGAATATCGTTGGCGATATGCTGCCAGTCTTCCGGCGTCATGTCGGAGGAGTCCATCAACGGCGCGTATTCCTGAATGTGGAAATCAGGCATTTCGGGACGATGGAACTCGGGCATCAGGGCCAACTGGCGCTGTAGGTGGCCGGAAACAGGAATATAACCCTGCTCTGAACGCTGCATGCCGATGGTACCGCCGGTGTAGGCAACATAAATCGATTTTTTAGTCATGTGCAAAAGTCTTTTTTAATCAGCCAGACAGGCCAGGTGGGGGCGATTATAAAGCGACTGCGGCCGGAATAAAAATTTGAATGAGGGAGAATAAAAAAATGGCCCCGTTACGGAGCCATTTTATGCGGGTCTTTTCAGCAATTAGCGCAAGATTACTTCACTTGGCCGCAGGTCAGACAGAGCGCGTAGCGATTTTGCGGATCGTTTAGATTGTTGAACAAATCCGCCTGCGAGCTCATTTTCAATGCGACATCGGCCATTGGCGCAGGCAGATAAGCCTGAGCCACGGCGGGCAGCATCGCATGAACAGACGCATTCATCTGCGAGAACACCATATCAGTCAGGCTCGGCTGATCGACATACCAGTTCAGCTGCCAGTTTGGCAGTTTCGCCAGCTCGGCGGCTTTTTTCACCGCGTCGTCGAAATCGCCCAGCTGATCGACCAAACCGTTGTTCTTCGCATCCGTACCAATCCACACGTGGCCCTGCGCAATCTCGTCGATTTGCTCAGGCGTTTTATGACGTGCGTTGGCGACCAATCCGAGGAAGGTTTTATAGCCATTCTCGATGTTCAGTTGCATCATCTGCGAGAACTCGACGGGAAGCGCCTTGGTGGTGGCAATGTCTGCCAGAGGCGAGGTCGCCACGCCGTCAGTGTGTACGCCGTACTGGCCGAGCGTATCCTGATAGGTATTGATTACCCCGAAGATGCCGATCGAGCCGGTAAGGGTGCTCGGGCTAGCAATAATGTAGTTCGCTGGCGTTGAAATCCAGTAACCGCCTGACGCTGCCATGCCGCCCATTGACACCACAATCGGCTTGCCTGCTGCCTTGGCGGCCGCGAGCTCGGAGCGGATCACTTCAGAGGCGCTGACGCTGCCGCCCGGGCTGTTAACGCGGAAGACGATAGCTTTCACCTTCGGATCCAGACGCGCTTCACGGATTTGCTCGGCGGTAGTATCGCCACCGACATCGCCCGGCTGGCCTTCACCGTCAACAATCGCGCCGTTGGCAAAGATAACCGCAATCTGCGACGAACTGTTGTTTGGCTTGGCTTTCGGCGAATAGTCTTCAATAGTGGTGAAATTGAAGTCTTTTTTCTGCTTGTCATAGCCAAAGGCTTTGATCATCGCCTGATCGGCATCACCGCGCGACGCCAGCTCATCCACCAGCTTGTTTTTCAACGCGTATTCCGCCGTATCGCCGCCGACCTGCTGCAAGCCGCTCAACACGCCCGCCGCGCCCGGGAACAGCTGTTCCGGCGTGAGCTGACGGTTGGCCGACACGGTATTAAGGTAATTACTCCACAATCCGTTAACCCAGCGACCGTCGGCATCACGCGCCGCCGGTGACATATCGTCACGCATCAACGGTTCAACCGCCGACTTGTAGGTGCCGACGCGGAAGATATTCGTGGTGACCTTCAGCTTGTCGAGCAGAGTTTTGTAGTACAGCGTGTTGGTCGCAAAACCGTGCAAATCTACCGTGCCCATCGGCGACAGATAGATCTTGTTGGCAAAGCTCGCCAGATAATATTGCGACTGGTCATAGCTATCGCCCACGGCAAAAATCGGTTTGCCCGCATCGCGGAATTCGCGCAGCGCCTTGCCGATATATTGCAGCGAAGCCTGATCGGTCCCGGTGAAATCGGTCAGCGACAGCACCATGCCGGTGACATTGCTGTCATCCTTGGCGGCGCGAATTGTGTCGACCAAATCAAACAGCGAGGTCTCCTGAAGGCGATTGCTCGAGGTGCCCAGCAGCTCGCGGCCCAGTTGGCGAACGCGATTATTGACCGTCGGCTTATCGACCACCGATCCGCTCAAATCGACCAGCAGCGCGCCTTTGGTCGGCATGGTGTCGGCAGGTTTGGATTGCAGCTCATAATAAATCCCCACGCCAACCAGAATGATCAGCACGAGGAAAAGGTTGAGAATAAATTCCCTTACAAAATTAAGCAGACGCCAGGTCCACTTAAAAAAACCGGCGATGATTCGCCACAGTATGCGCATGTTGTCTCCATCAAGAGCGACTTGTGCAGCTATCCTAATGACCTGCCCGAAAAAAGTCAGCTTTAAATCATGTCAGAATTTGGCAAAGCGCCCGAGCGGGTTGGTCATACCCGCGCGGCGTATGCTAACGTTAAAGCTATACGTACATAATAAGGAGAGAAAAAATGGATGCTCTGGACCTGCTGTTAAATCGCCGCTCCGCCTCACGCCTTGCCGCGCCTGCGCCTTCGGGTGAAGCGCTGCAAAATATTATCAACGCCGGTATGCGCGCTCCAGACCATGGCGCACTTCAGCCGTGGCGTTTCGTGATTGTTGAAAACGATGGCCTGATTCGTTTTAGCAATTTACTGAAAAATGCCGCCGAGAAAGACGGGCTGGATGAGAAGGCCATAGAAAAAGCCACGCAGGCGCCCATGCGCGCGCCGCAAATCATTACAGTCGTCGCCGACTGCAAAGAGAGCGCCAAAGTTCCGCAGTGGGAGCAGGTGGTTTCGGCGGGCTGCGCCGTTCACGCGATGCAGATGGCCGCGCAGGCGCAAGGTTTCAACGGCATTTGGCGCACTGGTCCGTGGACCGATCACGCTGCCGTGCGTGAAGCTTTCGGCTGCCAGGAAAAAGACAGCATTGTTGGCTTCCTCTATCTCGGCACGCCGCAGCTGAAATCGAACACCCACGTTATTCCGGCCGACAGCGCCGCCTTCGTCAGCTATTTCTAAGATGGGCATTCTGCTGATGGCAGCAGGTCAGGGGCAGCGTTATCGCGCGCAGGCTCCTGACGTTTTTAAGCTCGACGTGCCGTTAAATAGCGGCACGTCGGTGTTTGAAAGCACGCTGGAGAGCTGCTTGCGCACGGGTCTGGCGGTGTTTGTCATCACCCGACCCGAGCACCTTGAAGTAATTGAAACTTGCAGGCGGCGCGGCGTCGGCTACAGTTGTCATCAGACGGCCACGCTGGCCGAGTCCATTGTGGCGGGCGTCAAGGCCCGTCCAGACTGGAGTCGTTGGCTAATACATCTGGCCGATATGCCGCGCGTCGAGAGCAGCACGTTTTTAACACTCAACGATTTGCTGACCGATCACGCAATGGCGCGACCGGTTTATCACTCCGCGCCGGGTCATCCAGTCGGGTTCGCCAAAAGTATGTACGCCGCGCTGCTGGCTCTGCCGCCGGGCGAGGGCGCAAGGCCGCTGTTACGCCGTCATGACTGCTATTTTCTGGAAACTGATGACGACGGTGTCATTCAAGATATCGATACCCCTGAGGATCTCGACAAGGTGAACGCGCATGCAAAGCTTGGATAAGCAGGTGATTGCTCAGGCAAACGAGTGGATTAAACAGCACACCCTTTGGCTATGTACCGTGCTCAGCACCTTTGGCTCGTCGCCGCGATCGCCGGGCACCATGATGGTGATTAACGACGCGGGGCAATGCTGCGGTTCGCTGTCGGGTGGCTGTGTCGAAGAAGATTTTTTGGAACGCATCGCGCTTGGACAGTTTGCCGCCGACAGTCAGCGGGTGATTTATGGCGAAGCGGGCCTTACGCCCAATAAAACGCTGCCGTGCGGCGGCTCGATTGTGATTCTGATTGAACGTCTACAGCCCAACGCCGAAAGCGCGGCCTATCTTGCGCGCATGCAGTCGGCGCTGGCGGGCGCCATTACCCTGCGTAAACGATTGGTGTTGCCGCTGCCGTGTTATCTGCTCGAAGAGTGCGATTACGCCAGCAGCACGATAGTTGAGGATGACGAACAAACCATTACCATCACGCTGGCGGCCGCGCCACAGCTGGTGATCGCGGGGCTGTCAGAAGTGGCGGTTTACTGCGCCGACTTCGCCGCCGCGCTGGGTTTTAACACTATTGTTTGCGAAACCCGCGCTGAAATGCTGCAAAATTTTCGCCATCGTTTGCCCTCAACGGTGCAGCTCGAAGAGGTGTTTCCGGCAAAATGGCTGGAGCAGCACGGGCAGCATCAGTGCAGCGCCGTGGTGGCGTTGACCCATGACCCGCGAATGGATGATTTGACCTTGATGGAGGCGGTGTTGACGCCCGCGTTTTATATTGGCGCGATGGGCTCGCAGCGCACCAGCGATCGTCGTTTTGAACGTTTGAAAAGCATTGCCGGATTGACTGACGATGAGTTACAGCGCATTCACGCGCCGATTGGCCTACCGATTGGCAGTAAAACGCCAGCCGAAATTGCGCTGGCGGTGATGTCTGATGTGGTAAAAACCAAGAATCAGGCGCTGTCACGGCAAACGGGCGTCCTTGCCCCTTTAGCTATCAAATAAGTTTATCCATGGTGATCGGCAGATCGCGAACGCGCTTGCCGGTGGCGTGGAATACGGCGTTGCTGAATGCCGCCGCTACGCCCACAATTCCCAGCTCGCCGACCGCCTTGCCGCCTAATCCGGTGGCTTTATAGTCCGGTTCGCCCACGTCAATCGTAGTGATTTCCGGCACGTCCGCGTTAATCGCCACCATGTAATCGGCGAGATTATTGTTGATTACTCGCCCATTGCGCGGATCGACCATGCCTTCTTCCATCAACGCCTGACCCAAGCCCATGATCATGCCGCCGATCCACTGGCTGCGCGCCAATTTCGGGTTGTAAAGTCTGCCGCTGTCAAACGCGCCGACCATCCGGCTGACGCGCACGGTGCCGAAATCTTCATCGACGCGAACCTCGATAAACTGCGCGCTCCAGCTGTGGGCCGACACGTCGCGTGCGGTAGCACCTTCGGCATCTTCCATCGCGCTGACAATGTTTTTGCGATCTTCGGGCGACGTGCCGTCTTTGAAGGTGCTGGCATCGACCTGCAATTCATTGAGTCCGGCCAACTCAATAAGCTTGGTTAAGGAAATTGCGCGAGCAGAATCGGTAACCGAACTGACCTTGCCGTCGATTAGTATCAGCGTCGACGGTTGAAGGTTTTGCAACGGCGAGCCGGCCTGCATCGCGGCCAGCGTCACCAAACGTTCGCGCATTTGCAGCGCCGCTTTATTAGTGACGGTAGTCAGATTGCCCGCCAGCTGCGAACCGCCCGCCACGCCGGCCAGCGGGAAACGAGTATCGCCCAGCTGAACCTTGACCAGCGAAGACGGAATTTGCAGCACCTCGGCAACAGTTTGCGCCAAAATAGTGTAGGTGCCGGTCCCCAAATCGACGCCGCCGCTTTGCAGCAGGAACGTGCCATCTTTCTGCAACGTCAGCCGCGCCTCGGCTGGCATGCGGCTCACCGGATAAGTGCCTGCCGCCATGCCCCAGCCGATCAGCTGGTGGCCGTCGCGCATCGAACGCGGCGTGGCGGAACGTTTGTCCCAGCCAAAGGCTTTGGCCCCTTCTGCGTAAGCTTCTTTCAGCCGACGCGTGCTCCACGGCAGCTCGGATTTATAGTCGTGATCGGCCCAGTTACGCAGCCGCAACTCCAGCGGGTCGATGCCAAGCTCGTAGGCCATTTCATCTATCGCCACTTCCAGCCCGAAGGTGCTCGGATTTTCGCCCGGCGCGCGCATCCAGCCTGGCGTTACCGTATTGATCGGCACCACGCTGTGCTTTGAGGTGACATTCGGAATGGCGTACATAATCGCTGTGACTTTATTACAGGCCTCGGCGAACGAATCTTTCAACGACGTTTCACTCATCCCTTCGTGAATGATGGCGTTGATTTGGCCGTCGTGATTGGCCCCCATTTCCAGCGTTTGCGAGGTAGCAGGGCGGCCACCAAAACCGGTAAAGGTCTGTGGACGCGTCAGCACCACCTTGACGGGGCGTTTCAGCTCGCGCGACGCCACGCTCGCCAGCGCAACGTGAGTATAAGGCACCGGCTTGGAGCCAAATCCGCCGCCGACGTAAGGCGAGATAATGCGCACGTTTTCACGCGGCAGGTCGAACCATTCGGACACCACCGTCTGCGAACCCGACACCCACTGGCTCGGCTCCCACAGCGTCAACTCATCACCTTTCCAGTCGGCGATACAGGCGTGCAGCTCCATCGGCATGTTGTATTCGCGCGGCGTGGTGTAGGTATGTTTGATGCGCACCGCCGAGGCCTGCATCGCTTTCTCGGCATCGCCCATCGCAATATCGCTGCTTTCAACCTGCTTTGGCTTGGCCTGCGGATCGGTTTGGAACAGAATCGCGGGCGTTTCGGCATACTCGATATTGACTAACGCCGCAGCGGCCGTG
This sequence comes from Rouxiella sp. T17, assembly GCF_036663475.1. NCBI lineage: Bacteria > Pseudomonadati > Pseudomonadota > Gammaproteobacteria > Enterobacterales > Yersiniaceae > Rouxiella > Rouxiella sp. T17. The sequence continues at coordinate 219,644 of NZ_JAWUEA010000042.1, forward strand.
GCCTGCTCAAAGGTCTCGGCGATGGCGATACCAATATTCTGCCCGTTGTGCAGAATTTCGCTGTTTTGTAGCGGCACGTAGGTCGTTTGCGCCGCGCCGCCGTCGGCAATCGGCGTTGGAGTGTTTATCTTCAGGCCGCTTTCATGGGTGTAAATCGCCAGCACGCCGGGCAGTTTGGCGGCTTCGGTGGTATCCATTTTGGTGATTTGACCACTGGAAATGGTCGATTGAATCACCACGCCGTAAAGCATGCCATCAAGCTCCTGCTCCACGGCGTAGCTGGCGGTGCCGGTGATTTTCAGCTCGCCGTCGATACGACTTTTGCCGCTGCCGAGGGCCTGATAATCAGTTTTCGGGTTTAAGGTCTCGCTCATGACACTTCTCCTGCGGCCATCACGGCGCGGGTGATGACGCGCGGCGCCAAGATGATTTTAAAACGGTTATCGTGCTGCGGTTTCGCGTCGTTTTCTACCAGCTGGGCGGCCTGCGCGATAAGTTGCTCATCGAAACGCTGACCAATCAATGCATGTTCGACGGCGCGAGCACGCCACGGCTTGGTCGCTACGCCGCCTAGAGCGATGCGAATATCCTCAATGACGCCGTCAATCACATTAACACCGACCGCTGCGCTGGCCGCGGCAAACTCGTAGGACGCACGATCGCGCACCTTCAAATAAGTTGAATGTGCCAGCACGTTTAATGACGAGGCCGGAATGTCGATCGCGGTAATAATCTCGTCGGCGGCAATATTGTGCTCGAGATGCGGCGTGTCGCCGGGCAGCAGGAAAAATTCGTCGACATGCACTCGACGCTCGTCGCCAGCGGCATTGGTCAGTACGATGTCGGCGTCAAATGCCGTGAGCGCGACGGCAAAATCGCCGGGATAGGTGGCGATGCAGCTGTCGCTGGTGCCCAGAATGGCGTGATTGCGGTTAATGCCGCCGATCGCCGCGCAGCCCGATCCCGGATTGCGTTTATTGCAGGCCGAGAAGGTTTCCGGGTCGCGAAAATAGGTGCAGCGCGTGCGCTGACGCAAATTACCGCCGAGCGTCGCCATGTTACGAATTTGCGAAGAGGCGGCCTGCGTGAGACTGCCCCAAATTGCCGGAGCCAGCTGTTCACACTGCGGATGGTCGGCCAGCTGGCTCATCTTCACCAGCGCGCCAATCTTGATGCCGTCATCGGTGAATTCAATCTGATCCAGCTTGGGTAAATCGAGAATACTCACCAGCGAAGAGGGGGTAAAAACGCCGCATTTCATCAGGTCGAGCTGCGTGGTGCCGCCCGCCAGCAGGTTTGCACCCGCCTGACTGTTCAGCTGCGCCGCATCCGTAGACGACGCGGCCTGTCGAAAGATAAGTTCGTTCATACTTTCTCCTTCTGCACGGTTTTGGCGGCCTGTTTCACGGCGTCGACGATGTGGGGATACGCGCCACAGCGGCAGATATTGCCGCTCATGTATTCACGAATTTCGTCGTCGCTGTTGGCGTGGCCTTCGCGAATGCAGGCCACGGCTGACATAATCTGGCCCGGCGTGCAGTAGCCGCACTGGAAAGCGTCACAGTCGAGAAACGCCTGCTGCACGGCATGAAGTTCGCCGCTTGGCTCGACAAGCCCTTCAATCGTGGTGATATTTTTACCGTTGGCCTGCGCGGCGAGGGTCAGGCAGCTCAGCACGCTTTTGCCTTCGATAAGCACGGTACAGGCACCGCACTGGCCCTGATCGCAGCCTTTTTTGGTGCCCGGCAGCGCCAGATGTTCGCGCAGCAAGTCGAGAAGCGTGGTGCGCGAGTCGACGGAGACCGACCGCTGGGTTCCGTTGATGCTAAAACTCAATGGCAGATTGTTAGACATAATTTTTTCCAGTATTGACAGTGATGTAAACGTCATGGGTGATTGATGCAAAAAAGAACGCAAGCAAAACGAAACTCTTTATGTGCTGCTTTTGATTGAGTTTTCGGTGACGCTGTCTTGCCCTTATTAAGCGTAGCCAAACTTCGGCAGGCTGCGTCCCTATTGTTGGTGTGGATTTTTGAGTGGGTGAAATTCGTGCGCAAAGGGCCTGATTTATCCGATAAATCCTTTTTTCGCCGTTTTTGTGAGCGAACGTTGGGACGGATGTTCAATCCCGACTTATCAATTGTTTGCCCAGCGGCTAACATAGGCAGATATTAAGGATGAAATGCCGCCCCCTGTTTGTGAGTCACGCCTGATGCGATTGTTTATTGCCGAAAAACCCAGCCTTGCCAGAGCGATAGCTGATGTCTTGCCCAAGCCGCACAAGCGCGGAGATGGATACATTGCCTGCGGCAGTCAGGACGTGGTGACCTGGTGCGTCGGTCACTTGCTCGAGCAGGCGCAGCCCGACGCCTATAACAGCCGCTTTGCGCGCTGGGCGCTGGAAGATTTGCCGATTATTCCCGAGAAATGGCAGCTCCAGCCGCGTCCGTCGGTGGCCAAACAGTTGAATGTGATTAAACGGCTGCTGCTTGAGGCGCAGGAAGTGGTCCACGCGGGCGACCCCGATCGCGAAGGGCAACTGCTGGTCGATGAAGTGCTGGATTATCTCGAGTTAGACGCCACCAAGCGCCAGCAGGTGCAGCGTTGTTTAGTTAATGACCTTAACCCGCAGGCCGTCGAGCGCGCCATTACTCGCCTGCGCGACAATCGCGACTTTATTCCGCTCTGCGTGTCCGCGCTGGCCCGTTCGCGTGCCGACTGGCTTTACGGCATCAACATGACCCGCGCCTACACGATTTTGGGCCGCAATGCCGGTTATAACGGCGTGCTTTCTGTGGGTCGCGTACAAACGCCGGTGCTGGGGCTGGTGGTGCGGCGCGACGAAGAGATTGAAAACTTCGTGCCCAAAGACTTTTTCGATGTCAAGGCGCACATCGTTACGCCCGCCGACGAGCGTTTTGTCGCGCTGTGGCAGCCCAGCGAATCCTGCGAACCTTATCAGGATGAAGAAGGGCGCTTGCTGCATCGTCCGCTGGCCGATCACGTTGTCGGACGGATTGGCGGCCAGCCCGCGATAGTCAGCGGATACAATGACAAGCGTGAATCTGAAACGCCGCCGCTGCCGTTTTCACTGTCGACGCTGCAAATCGAAGGGGCAAAAGCCTTTAACCTGAGCGCGCAGAAGATCCTCGATATCTGTCAGCGGCTGTATGAAACGCACAAGCTGATAACTTATCCGCGTTCCGATAGCCGTTATCTGCCGGAGGAACACTTTGCCGGCCGCCATTCGGTGCTTAACGCCATCGGGATTCACCAGCCGAGCCTGATGCCGCAGCCCGCGCTGGATACCGACAAGCGCAATCGCTGCTGGGACGACAAAAAGGTTGATGCGCACCACGCGATTATTCCGACCGCGCGCAGCAGTCGGGTGAGCCTGACTGACGATGAAAGCAAGATTTACGGCCTGATCGCCCGCCAGTATCTGATGCAGTTCTGCGCCGACGCGGTTTTCCGCAAGTGTGTGATTGAGCTAGATATCGCGGGTGGAAAGTTCGTCGCGAAGGCGCGCTTTCTGGCCGATGCCGGTTGGCGAACGCTGCTCGGCAGCAAAGAGCGCGACGAGGAGAACGAAGGCACGCCGCTGCCGGTGGTGGCGAAGGGCGATGAGCTGCTGTGTGAAAAAGGCGAGGTGGTTGAACGTCAAACCCAGCCGCCACGGCCTTTTACCGACGCCACGCTGCTTTCTGCGATGACGGGTATCGCGCGCTTTGTTCAGGATAAAGCATTAAAGAAAATCCTGCGTGCAACCGACGGTTTGGGCACGGAAGCTACGCGCGCGGGCATTATCGAGCTGCTGTTCCGCCGTGAGTTTTTGTATAAGAAAGGGCGTTACATTCATTCGAGTGATACCGGAAGGGCGTTAATTCACTCGCTGCCGGATATTGCCGCGCGACCTGACATGACGGCCGATTGGGAATCGACCCTGACGCGGATCAGCGAGAAGAACTGTCGCTATCAGGATTTCATGCAGCCACTAGTCTCGACGCTGCAAGATTTGATTGTGCAGGCCAAGCAGAATCGCGTGTCACCGGCGTTTCGCACTATCCCTTCGAAACCGAATGCTTTCAAATCGAAAGCCAGCGCGTCGAAAACGACAAAGCCAAAAGGCGCAGCACCGAAAAGTAAGCGCGCACCGGGCAAAGCAGGCAAGGCGGAGCCGGGTGTAAACGAATAAAACCAAAGCCGCGCGTGAACGAATAGCACGAGAAATTGATATTCAGTTACGCCGTAACTTTGTAAGCTGCTGATAATTAAAAGAGCGGTGAATTTTTGATTTAATAGCAAAGAAAAGCCTAAGGTGACGTTGTCACGTTAGGCTTTTTTGTTAATCACTTTTAGTTAAGACACGATTTTCTAGAGATTTTTAGATTCCAAGAAAGTGATATAGGCTTCAAGCAGCGGAACGTCCGCAGGCGCCAAATCATAATCTCGAGCTTGCACAGCCGTAACCCAAACAGTCTCACTGTGACAACGTAACGCTAACTCGCCGCTAAACGCACTCACCCGCAGCGCGTGCAGCTCGATAATCCGCTGGCCTTTTTGCCAGGCGTTACTGGCAATCCACTGCTCGACCTGTGCGTCAATATTCAGCTCTTCCAGCAGTTCGCGGCGCAACGCGACGGCCTGTGTTTCACCCGCTTCAACCTTGCCGCCCGGAAACTCCCACAAACCTGCCTGATCGGAGTTTTCATCACGACGAGCCAAAAGGATGTGATCGCCGCGCTCAATGATGGCGGCCACCACCTCTATTGGCGCTGTTATCGCCAGCCCTGATGACTCGCGTGGGTCGGGAAGGATCACTTCAGGTCGAACTCGGCCCAAACGGGGGCGTGGTCAGACGGTTTTTCCATCGCGCGCGTTACATAATCGATACCCGTTGCAATGCAGCGCGCGGCCAGCGGCGTGCTCGCCATGACTAAATCGATACGCAGTCCGCGGTTATCGTCGAAGCCTTTCGAACGATAGTCAAACCACGAGAACTGATCGTTGGTTTCCGGATTGGCCGCGCGGAAGGTGTCGACCAGACCCCAGCCTTTCAAACGTTCCATCCACTCGCGCTCTTCCGGCAGGAACGAACATTTACCCGTGCGCAGCCAGCGTTTGCGGCTCTCTTCACCAATACCGATATCTAAATCTGTCGGGCTGATATTCACGTCGCCCATCACCACCACCGGTTTTTCTACTGACAGCTGCTGCTGGAGGTAGTCCTGCAAGTCGGCGTAAAAACGCTGCTTGGCCGGGAACTTGGTCGGATGGTCGCGGCTTTCGCCCTGCGGGAAATAGCCGTTAATCACGGTCAGCACGCCCTGCGGCGTTTCGATGTCAGCCATGATAATGCGGCGCTGCGCGTCTTCTTCGTCGCCCGGGAAGCCGCGACGAACCTCTAGCGGCTTCTCTTTGGTCAGCAGTGCAACGCCGTAATGACCTTTCTGGCCGTGATAATAGACGTGGTAGCCGTGCTGGCTCACTTCTTCGAGCGGAAACATGTCATCGTGGACTTTTGTTTCCTGCAAACCGATAACGTCGGGCTGATGTTGTTCGATAATTGCCGCCAGCTGATGAGGGCGAGCGCGCAATCCGTTGATATTAAAAGAGACGAACTTCATAGTCGGGAACCATTTGGCGTTGAATTCAGCCGCTGATGTTAACAGAGTTTTTTACGCGATGTCACGATGCACGCGTGCTGTTAGCGGTGATGTTACGCAGCGTGAACAGCCTTTTATGGGTGTAAAAGCCTGATGGTTGATGAGGAAATCGGCAGGCGACACATTTTCTGTCAACATTTTGTGACAGTCTCTTTTTACAGTGCGCGCGACAGGGTATTATGCTTAACAGAACGTCTGTTTCCAAAAATTGCACTCCCCGAAAAAGGTCAAAACGATGCGCCTGGAAGTTTTTTGCGAAGACCGTTTGGGTCTTGCCCGTGAGTTACTCGATTTATTAGTGCTGCGCAGCATTGATTTGCATGGGATAGAAATCGCCGCCCTGAGCCGCATCTATCTCAACTTTTCGCAGCTCGATTTTGACACTTTCCGCGCCCTGATGGCCGAAATCCGCCGCATTGACGGCGTAACCGATGTAAGAACCGTGCCATTTATGCCGTCCGAACGCGAACACCGCGCGCTGCGTGCCTTGCTGGTGTCGATGCCCGAGCCGGTGTTTTCCATCGACATGAAAGGCCGTATCGAGCTGGCAAACCCCGCCGCGCTTTCTCTGTTCGAGCTCGAAGAGAGCAAGATGCGGCAGTACACGGCGGCGGGCCTGATTAGCGGCTACAACTTTACCCGCTGGCTGGAACATGACAGCGACAAGCCGCACACCGACAGAGTCGTTATCCACGGGCAGGATTTCCTGATGGATCTCACGCCTATTCAGCTTGATGACGAAAACCGTGCCAGTGAAGTGGTCGGCGCTGTGGTCATGCTGAAATCGGCCGCCAGAATGGGCCGTCAGCTGCAAGACTTAACCATTAACGACGAACGCGAATTCGATCACATTGTCGCAGTCAGTCCGAAAATGCGTCAGGTGCTGGATCAGGCGAAAAAGCTGGCGATGCTCGACGCGCCGCTGCTGATTGTTGGCGATACCGGCACCGGCAAGGATCTGCTGGCCCGCGCCTGTCATTTACGTTCCGCGCGTGGCAAAAATGCTTTTCTCGGTCTTAACTGCGCTTCGCTACCCGACGACGTGGTCGAAAGCGAGCTGTTTGGCTATGCGCCCGGTGCCTATCCAAATGCTGTCGAAGGCAAAAAAGGCTTCTTCGAGCAGGCTAACGGCGGCTCGGTACTGCTCGACGAAATCGGTGAAATGTCGCCGAGAATGCAGATCAAACTGCTGCGTTTCTTAAATGATGGCACTTTCCGTCGCGTGGGCGAAGAGCACGAGGTGAAAGTCGACGTGCGGGTAATTTGCGCCACGCAGAAGAATCTGGTCGAGCTGGTGCAGCGCGGCGAATTCCGTGAAGATCTTTATTATCGCCTCAACGTGCTGACGGTAACGTTGCCGCCGCTGCGTGAACGTACCGCCGACATCATGCCGCTCACCGAACTGTTTGTGGCGCGCTTTGCCGACGAACAAGGCATGCCACGGCCAAGACTCAACGCCCAGCTCGGCAGTTATTTGTCGCATTACGGCTGGCCGGGCAACGTGCGCCAGCTGAAAAACGCCATTTACCGCGCCTTGACCCAGCTCGAAGGCAACGAGCTGCGCCCGCAGGATTTGGCGCTGCCAGACTTTGACGCTGAGGTAACACTCGGAGAAGAGGCGCTGAATGGTTCGCTGGATGACATCAGCAAGCGTTTTGAGCGTTCCGTGTTGACCCGTCTTTATCGCACTTATCCAAGCACCCGCAAGCTGGCAAAACGGTTAGGCGTTTCGCATACCGCCATCGCCAACAAGCTGCGCGAATACGGATTGAGCACGCGAAAATCAGACGGCGAAGAGTAAGATTTTCGATTTCATTCGACAATCAAAAATTTGAATGTGAAGTAAGACGTTTGAAATAAGAAGTTTGAAATAAAAACCCCGCCTATTGAGCGGGGTTTTTTGCTTACTGCTTACTGAAAATGAAACCGTGCTGGTAAATTTAACGTAATACAGCGAGCGCGGCGTCGTAGTTTGGCTCGTCACTGATTTCGCCCACCAGCTGGCTGTAAAGCACGTTGTCCTGCTCGTCCAGCACTACCACGGCACGCGAAGTCAAGCCAGCCAACGGACCGTCGGTGATTGCTACGCCATAAGTAGATTTGAAATCATCACCGCGAAGAGTGGAAAGGGTAACGACGTTTTCAAGACCTTCGGCGCCGCAGAAACGCGACTGAGCAAACGGCAGGTCGGAAGAGATGCACAGCACCACGGTGTTTTCGAGTTCGGCGGCCGCTTTGTTAAAGGTGCGAACAGACGTTGCACAGGTGCCGGTATCGACGCTTGGGAAAATATTCAGGACTTTGCGTTTCCCCGAGAAGCTGCTCAGCGCAACGTCAGAGAGATCTTTAGCGACCAAAGTGAAAGGTTTGGCAACGTCGCCTTTCTGCGGCAGTTGGCCGGCAACGCTTACGGGATTACCTTGAAGATGTACGGTCTGAGTCATGATTTTTCCTTGATGCTCAATAGCAAGAGTAAAATCCAGTCTTGCAAATTCGGCCTGTAAATTCAAATTTCTTTATAAGTTATGCTTATTTATCGATAACCCGCGGTAGAAATCGCGTCAATTTCAGGCATGAAAAAGCCCGTCCGCAGTTATTTTACTCACTAGGGACGGGCTGGTTTCTTTCAAACGGTTAACAGCAGATCAGAAAAACTTATTTAACCTGCATACCCGGCTGCGCGCCGCTGTCCGGGCTCAGCAGGAAGATATCTTTCCCGCCCGGACCCGCCGCCATCACCATGCCCTGCGACACGCCGAAACGCATTTTGCGCGGCGCGAGGTTGGCAACCATGATAGTCAAACGGCCTTCCAGCAGCTTTGGATCAGGATAAGCAGAGCGAATGCCAGAGAAGATTTGACGCTTCTCGCCGCCCAGATCCAGCTTCAGGCACAGCAGCTTGTCAGAACCTTCAACAAAGTCTGCGCTTTCGATTAGGGCAATACGCATGTCGACTTTCGCGAAATCATCAAAGGTGATGGTTTCCTGAATCGGGTCATCTGCCAAAGGACCGGTAACCACGGCTTTCGTTGCGGCAATGTCCTCTTTCGAAGCATCAACCATCGCGGCCACTTTTTCCGGCTCGATACGATTGAACAGGGCTTTGAAGGTGCTGACTTTATGGTCCAGCAGCGGCTGCTCGATTGAATCCCAGGTCAGCTCGGTATTGAGGAACGCCTCGGCGCGCTCGGCCAGTGAAGGCAGAACCGGCTTGAGGTAAGTCATCAATACGCGGAACAGGTTGATGCCCATCGAGCAAATCGCCTGCAGGTCAGCTTCGCGGCCTTCCTGTTTCGCGACCATCCACGGCGCCTGTTCGTCAACATAACGGTTGGCAAGGTCGGCCAGCGCCATGATTTCACGGATAGCACGGCTTGATTCGCGAGATTGGAAAGCCTCGGCGATGCTGCTGGCCGCGTCGGTAAAGGTCTTGTACAGCGCTTCGTCAGCCAGTTTGTCGGACATTACGTTGTCAAAACGCTTGCTCAGGAAACCGGCATTACGCGAGGCCAGATTGACCACTTTATTGACGATGTCAGCATTCACGCGCTGCACGAAATCTTCCAGATTCAGGTCGATGTCGTCGATACGCGAAGAGAGCTTGGCCGCGTAGTAGTAACGCAGGCAGTCGGCATCAAGGTGCTTCAGATAAGTGCTGGCCTTGATAAAGGTGCCGCGAGATTTCGACATTTTCGCGCCGTTGACGGTGACATAACCGTGAACGAACAGGTTGGTCGGCTTGCGGAAGTTACTGCCTTCGAGCATTGCTGGCCAGAACAGGCTGTGGAAATAAACGATGTCTTTACCGATGAAGTGATACAGCTCGGTAGTTGACTCTTTTTTCCAGTATTCATCAAAATCGAGACCCGGTGTGCGATCGCAAAGGTTTTTGAATGAGCCCATGTAGCCGATTGGCGCGTCGAGCCAGACGTAGAAATATTTGCCCGGCGCATCAGGAATTTCGAAGCCGAAATAAGGGGCGTCGCGGCTGATGTCCCACTGTTGCAGGCCTGATTCAAACCACTCCTGCATTTTGTTCGCGACCTGCTCCTGCAACGCGCCGGAACGGGTCCACGCCTGTAACATTGCGCTGAACTCTGGCAGGTCGAAGAAGAAGTGCTCGGAATCGCGCAGTTCTGGCGTTGCGCCGGAGACCGCCGATTTCGGGTCGATCAGTTCGGTCGGGCTGTAGGTCGAGCCACACACTTCGCAGTTATCGCCATACTGATCGGGCGCTTTACACTTCGGACAGGTGCCTTTTACGAAACGATCGGGCAGGAACATGCCTTTCTCGGGATCGTAAAGCTGAGAAATAGTGCGGTTCTTGATGAAGCCGTTCTCTTTCAGGCGGCTGTAAATCAGCGTAGACAGCTCGCGGTTCTCGTCGCTGTGCGTCGAGTGATAGTTGTCGTAGCTGATACCAAAACCGGCGAAATCTTTCTGATGCTCCTGGCTCATCTCCTCAATCATTTGCTCCGGCGCAATGCCCATCTGCTGAGCTTTCAGCATGATTGGGGTGCCGTGCGCATCGTCGGCGCAGATGAAATGAGTTTGGTTGCCGCGCATTCGCTGGTAACGGACCCAGATATCTGCCTGGATGTGCTCGAGCATATGTCCGAGGTGAATTGAACCGTTAGCATAAGGAAGTGCACAGGTTACCAAAATTTTTTTCGCGACTTGAGCCATAGTTAGAGCATGCTTTCTTTTAAGTATTGGGCCTATGATGTTAACCCACAGCGCCGCCCTACGTAAACCTGCACCCTTTCTGTTATGCTATTTTTATAACAGTGAAAGAGCAGAATTTTCGACAGGATCCTGCTTCGTTCTTTTATTGACCATTAAACCGCGATCACTGATAAGACATTCATTAACAAAACCTATTTATAAATAAAACAGTATTTCAAGGAGCCGGGATGAAATCACAATCCCCTGAGAATGTTACTCCCGCCGAGCTGCACGCCGCTGTTAACGTGGTGCTGGCGACGTTTACCCATCCGACCCTGCAAAAAAGCCTTACCGCGCTTAAAGCGCTGCATCAGTGCGTGGTGCTTGATAACGTGCTGCACATCGAGCTGATTCTGCCGTTTGCCTGGAAATCTGGCTTCGAACAATTGAAGCTACTGACTACTTCCGAGCTGCTGCGCGTGACCGGAACGCACTCTGTGGACTGGCGTTTGAAGCACGATATCGCCACGATGCGCCGTGCCAACGACAAGCCGGGCATTAAAGGCGTGCGTAATATTCTGGCGATAAGTTCGGGCAAGGGCGGCGTGGGCAAATCGACCACGGCGGTCAACCTCGCGCTGGCGCTGGCGGCGGAAGGGGCGAAAGTCGGCGTGCTGGATGCCGACATTTATGGGCCTTCCGTGCCGAATATGCTGGGCACCGAAGATGAACGTCCGACCTCGCCCGACGGCCAGCACATGGCGCCGATTATGGCCCACGGACTGGCGACCAACTCGATTGGTTACCTTGTCACCGATGATAACGCCATGGTATGGCGCGGCCCGATGGCCAGCAAGGCGCTGCTGCAAATGTTGCAGGACACGCTGTGGCCGGACCTCGATTATCTGATTCTGGATATGCCGCCGGGCACCGGTGATATTCAATTAACGCTGGCGCAGAGCGTGCCGGTGACGGGCGCGCTGGTCGTTACTACGCCGCAGGACATCGCGCTGCTCGACGCCATGAAGGGCATCGTGATGTTCGAAAAGGTCAACGTGCCGGTGCTGGGAATTATCGAGAACATGAGCATGCACATCTGCTCGCAGTGTGGTCATCACGAAGCGATTTTCGGCACGGGCGGCGCGCAAAAGCTGGCCGAGAAATATCGCTGCGAACTGCTGGCGCAAATGCCGCTGCATATTTCGCTGCGTGAAGATTTGGATCGCGGCGAGCCGACGGTCGTGGCTAACCCCGACAGCGAATTCACCGCCATTTATCGCCAGCTTGCGTCGAAGGTCGCGTCGCAGCTTTATTGGAAAGGCGATGCCATTCCGACCGAAATCGCTTTCCGCGCGGTTTAATTATCATTTTTTAACGATTAATTTAAGCCAGCCAGCCGCTTAGTGGCTTTAAGGCTGGCTTCATCCCTCTGTTGTACCTATAATTGGCGCGATCAAAGCGCCATCTGGCTGCTTGCCCTTCAAACTCCAAATCAGGTCGTTAATTTTATGTCTGACAAGTTCCATCAGTGTGTCATCGTAGGTATCGCTGGCGCATCTGCCTCTGGAAAAAGCCTTATTGCCAGTACCTTATATCGTGAGTTGCGCGATCAGGTCGGTGACGAACATATCGGTGTAATCCCGGAAGATTGCTACTATCGGGATCAGAGTCATCTGACCATGGAAGAGCGGATCAAAACCAACTATGACCATCCAAATGCGATGGATCACAATCTGCTGTTCCAGCATTTGCAGGCGATGAAAGCCGGGAAGGCTATCGAGCTGCCAAGCTACAGTTTTATCGAGCACACTCGCCTTAACGAGACAGTAACGTTAGCGCCTAAAAAAGTGATCATTCTTGAAGGGATCCTGCTGCTGACCGACGTGCGTCTGCGCGAAGAGCTGAATTTCTCAATTTTTGTCGATACGCCGCTGGACATCTGCCTGATGCGCCGCATGAAGCGCGACGTCAACGAGCGCGGCCGCTCCATGGACTCCGTGATGGCCCAGTATCAGAAGACTGTGCGTCCAATGTTCCTGCAGTTTATCGAACCTTCCAAACAGTATGCCGATATCATCGTGCCACGCGGCGGTAAAAACCGCATCGCCATCGATATCCTTAAGGCAAAAATCAGCCAGTTCTTTGAATAGTTATACTTATAGCTAAAGTTAACCATTAACTATTCTTTTGACTGATCAACACATAAGCAACCCCAAGTCATCGGGTTTGTATCAAGGCGGCAAGCGAGCGAGTCCCGATGAGCTGACATAAATCAGTGAGTCGGGCGAACGAACGCAGCCAACGCCGAGACAAGCCCGAGTACGCGGGAAGAGGGAAAATAACCATGAGATTGTGTGATAGGGACATAGAGAAAGCCTTGGACGAAGGCAGTTTAAGCATTTTGCCGCGTCCACCCGTCGAACGCATTAACGGCGCAACCATCGACGTGCGCCTCGGCAACGGTTTTCGCGTTTTCTTGGGCCACAATGCCGGTTTTATTGACCTGAGCGGGCCAAAAGATGAAGTTGGCGCGGCGTTGGATCGCGTGATGAGTGATGAAATCGTGTTGCCTGAAGGCGAAGCGTTCTTCCTGCATCCGGGCGAACTGGCGCTGGCGGTAACGTTGGAAGTGGTCACTTTACCAAACGATCTGGTCGGCTGGCTCGATGGCCGCTCCTCGCTGGCACGTTTGGGCCTGATGGTTCACGTTACGGCCCATCGTATCGATCCGGGCTGGTCAGGCCGCATTGTGCTTGAGTTCTATAATTCAGGTAAGCTGCCATTGGCACTGCGTCCGGGCATGCTGATTGGCGCGCTGAGCTTTGAACCTTTGTCGGGTCCGGCGGCGCGTCCTTATAATAGTCGACAGGATGCGAAATATCGTGACCAGCAGAGTGCGGTCGCCAGCCGTATAGATAAAGACTAATACGCTCTGGCAGGATGCAAGGGCAGGCAAATTACAAGAGGATGGCATGAAGAGATTAGTGACAACGTTGGTTATTTTGCTGGTGGTACTGATCGCCGGTATGACCTCGCTGGTTTTTCTGATTAACCCGAACGACTTCCGTAATTACATGGTCAATCGCGTTGAACAAAAAAGCGGTTACAAATTGGCTATCGATGGCGACCTTCGCTGGCACGTCTGGCCCCAGCTGAGCATTTTGGCGGGTCAAACTTCACTCACTGCACCCGGCGCGAAAGATCCGGTAGTGAGCGCGGAGAATATGCGTCTCGATGTCCGTCTTCTGCCTTTGCTCTCGCATCAGCTTTCGGTTAAGCAAGTGATGCTGAAAAGCGCGGTCATTCGACTAACGCCCGACAGCGAAGCCAACGAGCCCGATGCGCCGATTGCGCCGGCCAACTCCTCGAGCACGCAAAATGTCAGCGACGCCGAGCACGGCTGGAAGTTTGATATCGGTCGGCTTGATGTCGCCGATAGCCTGCTTATCTGGCAGCGCGGCAACAGCGACCAGATTAACGTCCGCGATATTAATTTGCAGATGGAACAAAACGATCGTCGGCAGGCGACGGTGCAGCTTTCAAGCCGCATTAATCGCGACCAGCGCGACCTGACGCTCAAGCTCAACGCGACGCTGGATATGCAGAACTATCCGCGCCAATACGCCGCCAACATCAGTAACCTGACCTATACACTCACCGGTGCCGACGTGCCGAGCAAGGGTATTAGCGGGCAGGGAAGTTTGCAGGCCAAGTATCTGCAAAACAGTAATACCGTCACCTTGAACAAGCTGGCGTTGACCGCCAACGACAACCAGCTGACTGGCAGCGGACAGGCGGTGCTCGACGACATGCCGAGTTACCAGCTGAATTTGCAGTCCGACAAGATGGACCTCGATGCTATTTCCGGCTGGCAGCCGAGGGGCACCGACAGCACGATGCAAAAGGGACAGGCGGTCACCTCTGCGCCGGTTATCGCGCGGGACATGGCGGCCGAGCAGGACAGTCTAAGCGTGCTGACCAGCTTTAATGCACAGGTGGCGCTGAAAGCCGTCGATTTAACCTATCGCGGCCTCAACATTAAAAACCTCGATTTGCAGGCAACGAACCGCGCGGGCAACGTGCAGCTTTCGACCCTGACCGGTAATTTGGGCACCGGCACCTTTGCGTTGCCGGGCACGCTAAATGCCACCGGAAAACAGCTGCAGGTGAATTTCACCCCTGATTTACAAAATATCGAATTAAGCGACCTGCTGCGAGCTTACAATCTGCCGCAGGCCTTGACCGGCAGCTTCACCATGCAGGGCGAGCTGAGTGGCAAAGGTCTTTCGCTGGCCGATTTCAACAGTAATTGGCAGGGCGACGCGGAGCTGTCGATGGCTAACGCGCATCTTAACGGCCTCAATATCCAGCAGTTGGTGCAGCAGGCGGTAAGTCGCAGCAGTAACAAAGTGCAGGGCATGGAGCGTTACGATCGTTACTCCGACATCAAGCAGCTCAATGCCCACGGTAATCTGCGCAACGGCGTGCTGTCGCTGAACAATCTCGCGGCCGAGTCAGAGATGATGAACGTTAAAGGTGAGGGCAAGATTAACTTCCCGAACGAAGAGGCGGACATGAATCTTCTGGTTAGAGTCACTGGCGGCTGGCAGGGCGACAACGCGCTGATCGCCACGCTACAGAAAACCGATATTCCGCTGCGGGTGTTTGGTCCGTGGAAGCAGCTTAACTATCAGTTGAAAGCCGATCAGGTGTTGCGCCAGCAGCTGCAAAATGATGCTCGTAGCGCGATCCAAAACTGGATCGACAAGAATGCCGGCAAGAAAGAGAGCGATAAGGCAAAGTCATTGATCGACAAGCTGTAGGTTTTCATTAGATAAGCATTCGGCATTGTTAATCGATAACGCTTGATAGCAAAAAACGCTGCACGAAAATTCCTTTTCCGTGCAGCGTTTTCGTTTCTAACTCTATTCTTCTATTCTTCTATTCTTCTATGACTTCTTGGACTTCCTACACTTCGTAATCGGGTTCCAGCGTTTTGAGCGGAGTGATTTTCACTTTCAAAATGCGATGGCTATTCACTTCCAGCGGTTCGAAAATGTAGTTATCGATGTGCAGCTGCGTGCCTTCCTGCGGGATATTCTGCGCGTATTCCATCAGTAATCCGGCAATGGTGTGATATTCGCGTTTCTCTTCGATAGGCAACGGAATGTACATCACCAGATCGTCGAGCGGCATGTAGCCATTGGCAATCCAGCTGCCGTCTTCCAGTTGAACGATGTCATGACGAGCATCCAGCGCTGCCGCTGATTCTGGCATGCTGCCCGCAATGGTTTCCATCACGTCGGTTAGGGTCACAATGCCTTCTACCGAGCCAAACTCATCGACCACAAAGGCGAAATGCGTCTTGGCCTGTTTAAACTGTTCCAGCGCCGCCAATAGGGAAAGCTGCTCCGGGAATATCAGCGGTTGCTTGATAATCGCCTTCAAGTTCAGCTTGTTATGCAGCAACTGCTGGCGGAGAAGATCAACAACGTGAACCACCCCTAATGGCGAGTCTGTGGCACTGTTTTCGGTGACTAACATTCGGGTGTGGGAGTTTTCGGCAATTTGATGAGTCAGCATCTCCAGCGGCTCGCTGAGCTCGAGGTTGTCGACGTCGTGACGTGAGGTCATCACGCTGCTCACCGAACGCTGCGCCAATCCGAGTACGCGCTCAATCATATGCCGTTCCTGCTGATTGAAAATCGCATCCTGTTCTTTATCTATATCGGCAATCATATTAGACGAGTGAGCGTCGAGCTCGGCGTCGTCATGCTTTCCGCGCAGCACGCGTAATACGGTTTCAGCCGTGCGCTCGCGCAGGGAACGACGTGACGAAAGAAAACGTCGGCGATTGAACTGCGCCCACTGATTTAGCATTTCGATAATCACCGAGAAACCAATCGCGGCGTACAGATAGCCTTTCGGAATGTGATAACCAAAGCCTTCAGCCACCAGGCTAAAGCCAATCATCAGCAAGAAGCTTAAACAAAGGATAACGATGGTAGGGTGATCGTTAACAAAGCGGGTCAGCGGACGGCTGGCGAGCAGCATTAAACCTATCGCGATACAGACTGCTACCATCATCACGGGCAAGTGGTCGACCATGCCGACGGCGGTGATTACGGAGTCGAGCGAGAACACGGCGTCGAGCACCACAATCTGCGCCACAACGGGCCAGAAGCGCGCGCGGCTGCCTTGTTGTCCATCCTCCTCGTCTTTACCTTCCAGCCTTTCGTTTAATTCGGTTGTGGCTTTAAACAGCAGGAATATCCCGCCCGTCAGCATGATTAAATCGCGGGCGCTGAAGGCGTGAGAGAAAAGGGTAACAAAAGGTTGAGTCAGGGTAGAAAGCCACGAAATGCAGGCCAGCAGAATCAGGCGCATCACCAGCGCAAGCAGCAGGCCGGTAACGCGAGCGCGTTCGCGTTGGCTTCTAGGCAGCTTGTCGGCAAGGATCGCGATAAAAATCAGGTTATCGATACCAAGTACAATTTCGAGAACCACCAGGGTAGCCAGCCCGGCCCAGATTGACGGATCGGCGATCCATTCCATAACGCTATTAACCTTGAAAACGCGGGGGAGTCCGCCTGATGAATAATGGCCGCAGGCTGGGAAAAATTCAAATTTAAAATCAGTGAGCTAGACAAGGCAGAGCAGGACTCGGCGCTGCTCAAAAAACGCAGGGGATTTGTTCAAAAACACGACGATTGGTAGGTAACAATCTTAAATTTAGGGCTTTAGGTTACAGTGTTGTTCAAGATACTGCTATCTTACTAACGAAGGCGAAATGTTTACTGGGTAAGATTGCCTAGTTATTAAGCAACTATAAGCCAACGCCTTTTTACAGAAAAGGACCTGTGTTTTGGGCCTACTAAATTTAAGACGACGGTCTATACTTTGCTTAAGTGATTTTAGAGCGTGGTAAAAGATTTTTGTAGCAAACAAATTTAAGAAACTTCAGTACGGAGCAGCGTTACCCTCTTTGGGTTTCTGCAGACTGAACTTAATCTCATGGTGTTGAGGAGTATCTCTTACAATGTTAAAAGCTGTTATCCCTGTAGCCGGTCTTGGTACCCGCATGTTGCCTGCAACGAAAGCCATTCCAAAAGAAATGTTGCCTATCGTTGACAAGCCACTGATTCAGTACATCGTTAACGAATGTGCTGCTGCCGGCATTAAAGAAATCATCCTGGTCACTCACTCGTCCAAGAATGCTATCGAAAACCACTTTGATACCTCTTTTGAACTTGAAAGCATGCTGGAATCTCGCGTCAAGCGCCAACTGCTGGAAGAGATTCAGTCAATCTGCCCGAAAGGCGTCACCATCATGAACGTGCGTCAGGGCCAGTCCAAAGGTCTGGGTCACGCGGTTCTGTGTGCACGTCCGCTGATTGGCGATGCACCTTTCGCCGTTATTCTGCCAGACGTTTTGATGGACGAAGTTTCCTGCGATCTGCGCAAAGATAACCTTGCCGCCATGCTGCGTCGTTTCGAAGAAACCGGTCACAGCCAGGTTATGGTTGAAGAAGTTCCGGAAGAAGACGTTTCTAAATATGGCGTGGTTGACTGCAACGGCGTTGAAGGCGAACCGGGCAAAAGCATTCCAATGAAAGCAATTGTCGAGAAGCCGGATCGTAAAGATGCGCCTTCCAACCTGGCCGTAGTAGGTCGCTATGTTTTCAATGAAGACATCTGGCCGCTGCTGGCAGTGACGCCTTACGGCGCGGGCAATGAGATTCAGCTGACCGATGCTATCGCGCTGTTGATGAAGAAAGAGACCGTTGAAGCGTTCACCATGACTGGCCGTTCCCACGACTGTGGCGACAAACTGGGTTACATGAAAGCTTTCGTTGAATACGGCATCCGCCATAAAGGCACCGGTGAAGCATTCAAACAGTGGCTGGAAGAGTTCACCGCCAAGTAATGCACTGATTGTCTCGAAAATGGAAAGCACCAGGTCATGGGCTTTCCATTTTTCGTTTATACGTAATTAGAAATTGCACAAAATTAAACCAAAATGAACAAAGCAGGTTTGAAGCATTAAGCTTCTTCCATAACGTTTTCGAATGATACTTTGATCTAAATAAAGAGTATTAAAACAACGAGAGCTTTCCGGAAGAAAATTCGTGACGGTGATGCTACTATGCGGTGGCAATATTTAGAAATATTCAATAAGTTTTGCACTAACTTATTGAATTAAAATCGCTTTTGGTTGTAATGGTTTTCGAGATGTAGACACAGGTTACTCGCCGCGTCGGCCCAACATGCAAAAGGTTTTCCAGTACTTTGGTTGCTACATGCCAAGGGCGGTAGCGTGCGGATTTTGGTCCACAATTTATTCAATTAGCTGTTTATCACTATATTTGAAAAATTAGCAATTCTGTAAGGATTAAAAAATGATACTTCCGGTCATTATGGCGGGAGGCACAGGGAGTCGTCTGTGGCCTATGTCGCGTGAAATGTACCCAAAACAATTCTTGAGATTACACAGCAAGAATTCAATGTTGCAAGAGACCCTGCTGCGCCTTAATAATCTGAGCGTTAGCGAGCCGGTAGTCATCTGTAATGAAGAACACCGTTTTCTGGTTGCAGAACAGTTACGCGAAATCAAAAAGTTATCCAATAACATTATATTGGAACCGATGGGGCGTAATACCGCGCCTGCCATTGCCCTAGCCGCAATCAATGCCGTTAAAGACGGTAATGATCCGGTAATGCTGGTTCTGGCAGCCGATCACGTTATTAATAACGTTGATGCCTTCCATGCCGCGATTGAAACCGCAATTCCTTTCGCCGAAGCCGATCGTCTGGTCACCTTTGGTATTGTGCCAACAGGTCCGGAAACGGGTTACGGCTATATTCAGCGCGGTGAGTTAATCGGCGAGAATAATGAAGGCTATAAAGTAAAATGCTTCGTTGAAAAGCCTAATAAACCGACCGCTGAAAGTTACATCGAAACGGGCGACTATTATTGGAACAGCGGCATGTTTATGTTCCGCGCCCAGCGTTATTTGCAGGAGCTGAAGAAATTCCGTCCAGATATTCTTGAAGCCTGCGAGCAAGCCTTGGCCAATACCCATGCCAATTCAGATTTTATCTCCGTCGATAAAGAGACCTTTGCCAACTGTCCTGATGAATCCATCGACTATGCAGTAATGGAAAAAACCCATGACGCGATGGTAGTGCCTTTATCGGCAGAGTGGAGCGACGTAGGTTCATGGTCGGCACTGTGGGAAGTTAACAGTAAAGATGATGCAGAGAACGCCCTGACCGGCGACGTATTCCTGCACAATACCAATAATTGCTACATTAATACTGACGAAAAGTTGGTAGCGGCAATTGGCGTTGAGAATCTGGTGATTGTGAATACCAAAGATGCTGTGCTGGTTATTGATAAATCTCAAGTTCAAGACGTAAAACGGGTTGTAGAATTCCTCAAGGAAAATGAGCGCAGCGAATATCGCCATCACCGCGATATCTATCGTCCATGGGGCCGTTGTGATGCCGTGGTCGCAGAAGACCGCTTTAATGTGAACCGTATTACCGTTATTCCGGGCGGCAGCTTCTCATTGCAAATGCACCATCATCGCGCCGAGCACTGGGTTATTCTGGCCGGTACTGCCAAAGTGACGATTGGCGAGAAAACCTTTTTACTGACTGAAAACCAATCGACATTTATTCCAATTGGTTCGTTACACAAGTTGGAAAACCCGGGCAAGATCCCTCTTGAGCTGCTTGAAATAAGCTCGGGCTCTTATTTAGGTGCCGACGATGTTGTGCGTATCCAGGATCAATACGGTCGTTATAATCTCCAGTCGTAGTCATATTACGAGGCAAGAATGAGTACATTGAGTTGTTTCAAAGCTTACGATATTCGCGGCAAATTAGGCGAAGAGTTAAATACTGATATTGCTTATCGCATCGGGCGCGCATTTGGTGAATACCTGAAGCCCGAGAAAGTGGTTTTAGGCGGCGATGTTCGTCTAACAAGTGAAGAGCTGAAACTCGCACTGGCAAATGGCCTGATGGATGCCGGTACAGACGTTTACGATATTGGCGTAAGCGGCACTGAAGAAGTCTATTTCGCGACTTTCCATCTTGAAATGGATGGCGGAATAGAAGTGACTGCCAGCCATAATCCAATGAACTATAACGGCATGAAGCTGGTGCGTAAGAATTCCCAGCCAATCAGTGGCGATACCGGTTTACTGGATATTAAAAAACTGGCCGAGCAGAATACGTTTGCTGAACCTGAGTCTTCTAAACGCGGGGCGTATCAGCAAATTAATATTCTTGAGCATTATGTCGACCACTTGCTGAACTATATTGATGCCTCTGCCTTGAAGCCAATGAAATTGGTGATTAACTCGGGCAACGGCGCAGCTGGTCATGTTATCGACGAAATCGAACGCCGTTTTAAACGCGACAATGTGCCCGTGACCTTTATCAAGGTGCACAATGAGCCTAACGGTAACTTCCCTAACGGTATCCCTAATCCATTATTACCGGAATGCCGTGCCGATACTGCCGAAGCCGTTAAATTGCATCAGGCCGATATGGGTATTGCTTTCGACGGTGATTTTGACCGCTGCTTCTTCTTTGACGCGCAGGGCGAATTCATTGAAGGCTACTATATTGTCGGCTTGCTGGGTCAGGCATTCCTTGAAAAGAACCCGGGCCAAAAAATTATTCACGACCCGCGTTTAACCTGGAACACGCAGGATATTGTGACGCAGTCCGGCGGCGTGCCAATTATGTCCAAAACGGGCCACGCGTTTATTAAAGAACGCATGCGCAGCGAAGACGCCGTTTATGGCGGCGAGATGAGTGCTCACCACTATTTCCGTGATTTCGCTTACTGCGACAGCGGAATGATCCCGTGGTTGCTGGTGGCCGAGCTGGTTTCTGTAAAAGGTCACTCACTGAGCAGCATGGTAAAAGATCGCATGGCCGCATTCCCGGCTTCCGGCGAAATCAACCGCAAAGTAGACGATGCTAAACTGGTTATCCAGAGAATCCGTGATACCTACGAATCCGATGCAATAAACGTAGACTTCACCGACGGACTCAGCCTTGAATTTGCCGACTGGCGTTTCAACTTGAGAAGCTCCAACACTGAGCCTGTTATCCGATTGAACGTGGAATCAAAAGGTAATACCGAGCTGATGAACCAGAAAACAGCTGAGATATTAGCGTTAATGGGCGGGGTTGCTCAGTGAAAGATTTGCTACTAGCAATATATCGTTATCGTGGTTTTATTATAAGCAGCGTGAAGCGAGACTTTCAGTCTCGCTATCAAACCAGCATGTTGGGTGCACTGTGGTTGGTATTACAACCACTCGCCATGATTTTGGTTTATACCCTTGTCTTCTCTCAAGTCATGCAAGCTAAAATGCCGGGCGTGATTGGTCCGTTTGCTTACAGTATTTACCTCTGTTCCGGCGTATTAACCTGGACCTTGTTCACTGAAATTATCGATAAAAGCCAAAACGTTTTCATCGCTAATTCTAATCTAATCAAAAAGCTTAACTTCCCGAAAATTTGTTTGCCTATCATTGTGGTGTTATCAGCAGTAATGAACTTTCTGATAATTTTCAGCCTGTTTGTGATCTTTTTGCTGATTAGCGGAAGTTTTCCAGGTACGTTATTCCTTGCGATAATTCCACTACTATTTATACAGTTATTATTTTCAGTTGGGTTAGGCATGGTTTTCGGCGTGATGAACGTTTTCTTCCGCGACGTTGGCCAGTTTGTAAGCGTCTTATTGCAATTTTGGTTTTGGTTCACCCCCGTAGTCTATGTTCTCAATTCATTGCCAAGTTGGGCGCACAACATACTGATGTACAATCCGATGGCGCGTCTGATGGCTGCTTATCAATCGATTTTTGCTTATCAAAAAATGCCTGATTGGTACTCTTTATGGCCAGTACTATTATGCGGGATTATTTTTTGTGCGTTAGGAATGCGACTTTTTAGAAAGCATTCTGCAGACATGGTGGATGAATTATAATGAGCTTTATTTCTGTTGATAAAGTCGGCAAAGCCTACAAACAATATCCTTCAAAATCTGCCCGCTTAGTAGAGTGGTTATCACCTACCAGCAAATCGCATCATAAACTCAAGTGGATACTTAACGATATTTCGTTTGTGGTTAAGCCTGGTGAAGCTGTTGGTATTATTGGTATTAACGGCGCAGGTAAAAGTACTCTGCTGAAATTAATCACAGGTACGGCAAAACCAACGACTGGGGAAATCCGTCTTGAAGGCCGTGTTGCGGCGATGCTGGAATTAGGTATGGGTTTTCACCCCGATTTTACCGGCAGACAAAATGCTTACATGTCTGGGCAATTGCTTGGAATGACTTCCCAGCAAATTACCGATCTCATGCCTGAAATAGAAGAGTTCGCAGAGATAGCTGATTATATCGACGAGCCGGTTCGTGTATATTCAAGCGGCATGCAAGTGCGATTGGCTTTTAGTATTGCTACGGCTATTCGTCCTGATATTTTGATTGTTGATGAAGCGCTTTCCGTTGGCGATGCCTATTTCCAACATAAAAGTTTTGCGCGTATCCGTGAGTTTCGCGAACAGGGCACTACGCTTCTACTCGTGTCACATGATAAAACGGCGATTCAGTCAATTTGCGATCGCGCTATCTTGCTCAATAAAGGACGCATTGAGAAGCAGGGTAATCCTGAAGAAATTATGGATTATTACAACGCGATGCTGGCAGAGAAATCTGGCAATCCTGTTACTATTCGTCAAGAGCAAACTGAAACCGGTCAAATTCAGACCATTTCTGGTAACGGCGATGCAACCGTCACTTCTATCTCCTTTATCAACAGTAGCGGGAAGGTATCAGAAAATATTGGCGTTGGAGACTTAGTTACCTTAAAGATTGAAGTTGATATTCATCGCCCAATAAGAGAACTAGTATTAGGCTTCCAAATTAAAGACCGCTTGGGGCAGGTTGTTTTCGGCACTAACTCCTATCATATGAAGGAGATTATTCACGATTTGCCTGCAGGTCAGAAAGTCACTTTCAATTATAAATTCCCAATGAACCTAGGTGAGGGTAATTTTTCTATCGCTACGGCCTTGCATGACCGCGATACTCATATCAATAATAATTTTGAGTGGCGAGATCTTGCGCTGGTATTCAATGTAATTAACATTGAGCAATCGACCTTTATGGGAGTATCTTGGCTGCAAACGGAGTTAGAGTGTACTTATGAAAGATAGTTTTTATAGCGCATTTGAAAAGAAATACCGTGGCTCTCGTGAATTAATTGCCAAGCGCCTTGAGGCTTATATTCCGATTATTTCGCCATTACTCGAAATATATCCGGATGCTAGCGCATTAGATCTTGGCTGTGGGCGAGGTGAATGGCTGGAGATGGTCACTAAATTGGGTTTTGATGCTCGCGGTGTCGATCTCGATGATGGAATGCTCTCATATTGTTCAGAGTTAAATCTTAAAGCTGAAAAAGCAGAAGCGATTGCTAGCTTAAGAGAATTACCTGATGACTCAATCGCCTTAATTTCTTCTTTTCACTTAGTCGAGCATATTGGTTTTGATAACGTCCGTAGCCTTATCTCGGAGGCGTTACGGGTATTAAAGCCGGGCGGGGTGATGATATTAGAAACGCCTAATGCTGAAAACTTACAGGTTGGCACGCATACCTTCCACTTGGATCCAACTCACGATAAACCGATTCCTCATCAGCTGCTTGAGTTCGTAGCTGAGTATTCAGGCTTCCATCGCACAAAGATTATGCGTTTGCAGGAGCCTGAACATATTAGTCTTGAGAATGAAACGTTTACGCTCACTGATGTGTTGCTTTCTGTCAGCCCTGATTACAGCGTAGTAGCCCAGAAAACGGCCAATGAAGAGATCCTTGCTCATTTTGATACCCCCTTCGCTAAGAATTATGGCGTGTCACTGATTCAGCTTGCGAATGCTTATGATGACAAACTTCACCTCAAAGAAGACGCTCAACTGGCTCGCGTTCAGACTATGCAAGAGGAGATAAGCGAACTGAAAAATAATCTTGATAGAGTAGAAGCGTTTAGCACAAGCGGCGTTCTAGAAGAAAAAATTCGCCTTGAATATGAAAACCAACAGCTTGAATTAGCTAATAAGCAGTTAACGGATGAAAAAGAGCAACTTAAGGCAGCTCTTGAGCTTGAAAGGGATGAACTTGAAGCCGCCTTAGGTGTCAAAACTGATCAATTAAAAGCAGCCTTGGAGCTCGAGAACGAACACCTTAAAGCGGCACTTGATCAAAAAACGCGAGAATATAACGATATTAGTACCGCCCACCATCACGTTGTATTTAGTCGCTCCTGGAAAATGACCAAGCCCTATCGTGTCGCTGGCCAACAAATTAGATATGTCGCTCAACATGGTCCAGTGAATCGCTCGAAACAAATTATCAAGCGTATTCTAGTTGCGTTAAACAACAGGCTTAATCGTCATCCAGAACTAAAAGCTAAATTGGTAAGGGGCGTCAAGAAAGCAGGCCTGGAAAAAATCTCCAGAAAAATATATGTGAAGGCACAAAGTATTCCTCAAGTTGCTGCTTCACCTGAGGAGATTTTACAGCATCAGGATCTTGTCAATCAGCTACATGATATGAGCTTGCTTCCGCCAGAAGTTAAAGACATCTTCTCGAAGCTAAAATAACAATAATTTGAGGACAGATACTTTGCACATATTAATTGACCTTCAAGGTTGTCAATCTGAAAGTCGCTTGCGCGGAATTGGTCGCTATACTGTTTCTTTAACTAAAGCACTTATTCGTCTTGCAACACAGCATAAAATTTCGATACTCATAAATGGCATGTACGACATTGATAATATCAATGCGGTAAAAAATATATATAAGGACTTAATTGATCCGGCTGATATGTATGTTTTTTCAGCACACATGCCAACGCATTTCAGTGATACTTCTAATCATGGACGGTTAAAAGCAGCACAAATTAATCGTGAACATGCTATAGCTAATATCAGTCCTGATATAGTCTTTGTTTCTTCCTTTTTTGAGGGTTTTTCAGATAACTTCGTGGTATCGCAAACCTCAAATAATAATCCTTGGAAGACATTTTGTATCTGCTATGACTTGATTCCATTGATCAATCCTGCTGTCTATTTAAGTGATGCTCTATTCAAGCAATTTTATATAAATAAAATTAAGGAATATGAGAACTTTGATGGGCTATTAGCTATTTCTTACTCTGTAGTAGAAGAAATTAAAAAGCATACGCAAGTGTTGCCTGAAAGAATTCAACATATTTCTTCAGCTGTTGACGACGAATTCCGAATCTTGGATATGAGTGATACTGACCGCGAAAGTTTGCGTAAAAAATATCATATACCTGGCGAGTTTTTAATGACTATCGGGGTGGTTGAACCTCGCAAAAATATCGATGCGCTTATCGAAGCTTACGGTTTGTTACCTGAAGCTGTCCGTGCGGATTATAGCCTTGTTTTAGCCTGTCAGATTAAGCCACATAACCGAACCTACTTGTTGGAAGTCGCAAAAAAACACGGCGTGCCGATGCATCAGATTGTCTTTACTGGTTATCTCACCGATGACGATTTGATTGGTCTATATAATATTTGCCGACTTTTCGTATTTCCTTCATTACATGAAGGTTTTGGCTTGCCTCCGCTTGAAGCTATGAAGTGTGGAGGGGCAACTATAACCTCTAACGCGACCAGTCTGCCGGAAGTCATGGGCTGGGAAGAAGGGATGTTTGATCCTAGAGATACTCCCGCAATGGCTGCGCTTATAGAGCGAGCGCTCACAGATGAAGTATTCCATGCCAAACTGGTAGCTCATGCGGCAATCCAGGCGACTAAGTTCTCTTGGCAGCGTAGTGCCGAGCTTTCACTTGAAGCCTTTGATAAAGCGCTCATGCAGACTTCTGTCAATAAACCTTTACTTGATCATAGTGGCCTTCAGCAGGTTATTGCAGATATCAAAGCTATTCCTGAACTTAACGATGAAGACCGTTTAGGTACTGCGTGGGCATTAGCGCAAAATAGTTTCACGAGCCATAAAAAGAAATTGCTCGTTGATGTTTCTGTATTGGTTGAGCATGATGCCGGCACGGGAATACAGCGTGTTGCAAGAAGCGTATTATCGTGTTTGCTGGATATGAGTTTCCCAGATTATGATGTACGGCCTGTATATTGCCAGATGGGCAAAAACTACCATTACGCGAATAAATACCAGAATTTGAAATTTGATTCCGCACATGGTCAGGATGATGCGGTGTTATTTAGTAAGGGTGATCTGCTGTTAGTGCTCGATTTAACTGCTCATTTGTTCCCTTATTTAAATGCTCATCTTGATAAGATTCGGCGCACAGGGGCTCAAGTCCATTTTGTGGTTTATGATATTATTCCAATTTCACAACCAAAATGGGCGGCTGAGAGTATTCAAAAAGTATTCCCAGGCTGGTTGGCGTCTTTGGCACAACATGCAGATGGGCTTGTTTGTATCTCACACAGCGTGGCAGAAGAAGTACGCACATGGCTCGACCAACAGCGTGAGAACATTCATATTAATCCGTACCTTACTGTGAAAAATTTCCTTTTAGGTGCAGATCTCAATGCCAGCATGCCTAGTAAAGGTATGCCTGAAAATGCGACGCAGATCTTAGCTACCATGAAAGAAAGTGAATCCTTCTTGATGGTCAGCACCATTGAGCCACGTAAAGGCTATCAACAAGCTTTCGAAGCATTCGATCTTTTATGGCGTCAGGGTAAGAAATGTAACCTTATTATAGTGGGCAAGCAGGGATGGGCCGTTGAGGAATTGGTAGAGAAAATCCGCCAACATCCGCAGCTTAATAAACAGCTATTCTGGCTCAACGGTATCAGTGACGAATTCCTTGAGTTACTTTATGACCAATCAAGTGCTTTACTGGTATCATCCTTTGCTGAAGGTTTTGGCTTGCCAGTAATCGAAGCTGCTCAGAAAGATCTGCCTGTTATCATTCGGGATATTCCGGTATTCCGTGAAATTGCTGGCGACAACGCAACATATTTTAATGGTTCTGAACCTGCCGTGTTGAGTGATGTGATCTTAAGCTGGATAGAAAATGCTAAAACAGGAAATATCCCTCAATCTTCGGATATCAACTGGCTAACATGGCGAGAAAGTACTGAATTACTAGTCAAGCAATTGCCTTTATAATTTATCGTCATCAATTAAGGCGCAGGGATATTCATTTTCGGCGCCTTGATTGGTTAAGTGCTGGCTTATGGCATTTAATAAAGATGTTTAATTTAAAGACTATTGCAGAAGGATGTAAAAATGAAGTTAGTGTTTGCGTCAGACTGCATTAAATATCCTCTAACTGGAATTGGTCGTTATGCTCTTGAATTAGCAACCCAACTTGAAACAAACGCCGAAATTAAAACACTTCATTACCTCAATGGTCGCCATTTGGTTGAGCATTTACCTGTTCCAAACGAAAATGGAGCGGTAGAGCCTCGGGTGAGAAGTGTGTTACGTAAAAACCCTATAATTACGAGCGCTTATCGGTATATATATCCTTGGTTAAAGTCTAGAGCTATAAATCAGGCGACAGATGCAGTCTTTCATTCCCCTAACTATTTTTTGCCCCCGAATGTTGACCATGCGATCGCCACTTTTCATGATTTGTCGATTTTTACCTGGCCTGAATGTCACCCAGCCGATCGCATTAAATTTATGCGTAAAGAGATGCTACTTTCGCTTAAACGGGCGGATAGGTTACTGACTATATCTGAATTCTCCCGTCAAGAAATCGCCAACTATTTTAACTATCCCTTGGACAAAATTGATACAACACCTTTAGCGAGTAGTGGACAGTTTTATCCACGTTCTGAAAGTGAAACTGCCGAACTCATGCAAAGGGTGGGTCTGAAGCATGGCAAATACTGTTTATATACCGGAACCATCGAGCCAAGAAAAAACATTGTGACACTATTGGATGCCTATGAGAAATTACCGATTTCAATCAGGGATCATTATCCGTTAGTGTTGTGCGGTTACGCAGGCTGGGGTAGTGAAGAAATTCATCTGCGGTTTAAACGCGGCGAACATGAAGGCTGGATAAAGTATTTAGGCTATGTAGCATCACAAGACTTGCCCTTACTATTTGCAGGAGCGAATACTTTCCTTTTTCCGTCTCTATATGAAGGGTTTGGATTGCCAGTGCTGGAATCAATGTCTTCAGGTGTGCCAGTGGTTTGTTCTAATGCAGCCTCTCTGCCCGAAGTGGTGGGGGATTGCGCATTAATGTGCGAGCCGATGGATGTTGATGGATTTAGTCATGCTATTCAGCGCGCGATAGAAGATAATGTTTGGCGTAGAAGGGCAATGGATTTAGGTATCAGCCAGTCCAAAAAATTCTCTTGGGCACGCTGTGCCGAGGAAACTGTTTCAGCCTATAAAAAGTTATAATGCGTTTTTATAGTTAGCAGACCCAAAAGTGATTTTAAGAAAGCGGATACATTTGTTCAGGTTAAATAGTTTGTTTAATCCGAGCTGAAAGTACACAACAACTTATCAATGCACTTTTAATTGATAATCAATAAACTATGACATTTGTAAACTTAGATGGATTTCAAGATGACTAATAAAGTAGCGATTATTACTGGTGTTACCGGACAAGATGGCGCGTATTTGGCTGAGCTTCTGCTGGAGAAAGGCTATACCGTTTACGGTACTTACCGTCGTACCAGCTCTGTAAACTTCTGGCGTATTGAAGAGTTGGGAATTAAAGGTAATCCTAATCTGCACCTGACAGAATATGACCTGACCGATTTGTCAGCCAGTATTCGTTTGCTGCAGAATACCGGTGCTACCGAAGTTTATAACCTTGCTGCGCAAAGCTTTGTAGGTGTGTCATTTGAACAGCCTATTACCACTGCCGAAATTACCGGCCTTGGCGCGGTAAACCTGCTTGAAGCTATTCGCATCGTTAACCCGAAAGTACGTTTCTATCAGGCTTCAACCTCTGAAATGTTTGGTCAGGTTCAGGCTATTCCGCAGAAAGAAGATACGCCTTTCTATCCACGCAGCCCGTACGGCGTAGCAAAACTTTATGCCCACTGGATGACCATTAACTACCGTGAAAGCTATAACATCTTTGCTTCCAGCGGTATTTTGTTCAACCACGAATCACCACTGCGTGGCCAGGAATTCGTCACCCGTAAAATTACCGATTCCGTTGCTAAAATCCACCTGGGCAAATTAGACGTGCTCGAGCTGGGTAATATGGATGCCAAACGCGATTGGGGCTTTGCAAAAGAGTACGTGGAAGGTATGTGGCGTATGCTGCAGGCCGATCAGCCTGACACCTTCGTATTAGCGACCAACCGTACCGAAACTGTACGTGATTTCGTTTCAATGGCATTCAAAGCAGTGGGTATTGAATTGCGCTTTGAAGGTAAAGACGAAAACGAAGTGGGTATTGATACTGCGACCAATAAAACGCTGGTTAAAGTTAATCCTAAGTTCTACCGTCCTGCAGAAGTTGAGCTGCTGATCGGTGATCCAGCTAAAGCTAAAGAAGTTCTGGGCTGGGAACCAAAAACTACGCTCGAGCAGCTGTGTAAAATGATGGTTGAAGAAGATCTTCGTCGTAATAAACAAGGTTTCTCCTTCTAATGACTAAAAATGGCAAAATAGCTTTAATCACTGGGATTAAGGGATTTACAGGCCATTTCATGGCAGCCGAATTATCGGCTGCCGGTTTCCAGGTCTTTGGCCTGGGAACTCAGCCATCCTCCTCACTGATTAATTACGCAGCCGTCGACCTGACTGATGTCGATGCAACAAAAGCGGTTATCGAAAAGATTAAACCTGATGTCGTGGTGCATTTGGCCGCCATTGCCTTTGTCGGCCACGCCGATATTAACGCCTTTTATAATGTGAACGTTTGCGGCACACGTAATCTGTTACAGGCCTTAGTTGACTGCTCACATCAGCCAGAAGCGGTATTAATTGCCAGTAGTGCCAATGTTTATGGTAATGCAGCAGAAGGGCGATTAAGTGAAGCGACGGAACTGAATCCGGCCAATGATTATGCGGTCAGTAAAATAGCCATGGAATATGTGGCGAAAATGTATTCGGCCAAGCTGCCGATTATTATAACGCGACCGTTTAATTATACTGGCGAAGGTCAGGCGACTAACTTCCTGATCCCTAAAATCGTCGATCATTTCAAAAGACGTTCTCCGACTATCGAGTTGGGAAATATTGACGTCTGGCGCGATTTTTCTGATGTGCGTTACGTGACGGCGGTATATCACGCATTAATTAATGCCCAGGCTTTCGGCGGCACCTTTAATGTGGCTTCGGGTGAAATGTATTCCCTGCGCGACGTTATTGCTCTTTGCGAGAAAATCACCGGTCACAAGATTGATGTTCAAGTGAACCCACAGTTTGTCCGACCGAATGAGATTAAAGAGCTTTGCGGTGATACACGTCGCCTTCAGGCAACATGTAAAGTCCTGCCTACGAAAATAGCGTTGGAAGAGACGCTACGTTGGATGCTAAATAACTGATGTTGAAAATAATCCTTTCCACTGACTGCATCAAGTT
Organism: Rouxiella sp. T17; assembly: GCF_036663475.1. Taxonomy (NCBI): domain Bacteria; kingdom Pseudomonadati; phylum Pseudomonadota; class Gammaproteobacteria; order Enterobacterales; family Yersiniaceae; genus Rouxiella; species Rouxiella sp. T17. The sequence goes on from NZ_JAWUEA010000042.1 coordinate 250,587, forward strand.
CCCGTTAACTGGCATCGGGCGCTATGCGTTCGAGCTGGGTAAACAGCTCGAAATCAGCCAGAGTGTTGACCTGTCATATCTCAATGGCTTATCAATCACAAAAACATTACCCGTAGCCAGCGAGACGGGTAATAGCGGACAAGGATTGAAGAGGCAGTTACAAAAAAGCCGTCTGGTAAGTGATATCTATAGAATCACTTATCCATATGCCAAGTCTTATGTGCTTAATAAGCAGAAAGAACATATATTCCACAGTCCCAACTATTATATCCCGCCTAATATCGGTAAAAGCGTTGCCACCTTTCATGATCTTTCAGTTTTCCACTGGCCTGAATTTCACCCGGCTGGTCGCGTGCATTTAATGCAGAAAGAGTTGAAAAAGACGGTGGCCCGCGCCAAGGTATTAATTACCGATTCAGAATATACCAAGACTGAATTAGTTGATTACTTTAGTCTTGAGGCGGCGAATGTCGTGGTTGCGCCTCTTGCCAGCAGTGGATTTTTTGCTCCGCGTCAGCAAGGCGAGGTGCAGTCGGTATTAGACAAGTATCAGCTGGGTTATAAGCAGTTCTTCCTTTATACGGGCACTATTGAACCGCGTAAAAATATTCTGAGTCTGTTGCAGGCCTATGACCGGCTTAATGCGGTAACAAAAAGAAATTATCCGCTGGTGATTAGTGGTTATAAAGGGTGGGAAAACGACGAGCTGTTCAAGCTGTTCAAAAAAGGCACCGATGAAGGTTGGTTAAAATATCTGGGCTTCACGGCTTCTGAGGATTTACCCAAGCTTTATGCCTCAGCGAAAGGTTTTTTATTTCCGTCTATTTACGAAGGGTTCGGATTACCTGTTCTGGAAGCCATGGCATCTGGCGTGCCGGTTATCTGCTCAAATGCCAGTTCTCTGCCAGAAGTGGTAGGCGAAGCGGCGTTGATGCATGACCCTTATGACGTTGTCAGCTTCTCGGAATCCATAAATCTGCTTATTCAGGACTCTTCGGTAGAGCAGAGCATGATAACTGCCGGCATTGAAAGGGCCAGTAAATTCTCATGGCAGCACTGTGCTGATAAAACCCTTCAAGCCTATAAGCAGGTTTCGGAACTCTATGATTAACGTCTTACACTGTTATAAAACCTATTATCCAGATTCCTTTGGTGGCATTGAGCAAGTTATCTACCAATTATCCGAAGGCGGAGTACAGCGGGGAATATCCTCGACCGTTTTTACGCTGACCGATAATGAGATTGGCGCTAATCCGAGCCCCATCGAGAATCATTCAAGCTATCGCGTCAAAACGCAGCTTGAAGTGGCCTCAACGCCTTTTTCGCTCAAAGCCTTTAATGAATTCAAAAAGCTGGCCGAAAAAGCGGATATTATTCATTATCATTTCCCGTATCCGTTTATGGACTTCTTGCATTACGGGGCCCGCATTAAAAAACCGAGCGTATTAAGTTATCACTCGGATATCGTCAAACAAAAATTCCTTTTGAATCTCTATACTCCACTGATGAACAAATTTTTGGGGGATATGGATGTGATCGTTGCCGCTTCGCCAAATTATGTTGAAAGCAGCAGCGTATTACAGCGATTTAAAAACAAGGTTGAGGTTATCCCGTACGGCCTTGACAGCAAATTTTATAATACCGCCACCGCTGACGTTAAAGCGCAATGGCAGCAGCGTTATCCAGATGGGTTTTTCCTGTTTGTAGGCGCATTCCGGTATTATAAAGGGCTGCATATTCTTATTGAAGCGGCCAAAAACTCGCAGTATCCGATTGTAATTATCGGCGGTGGGCCGATTGAGAACGAGTTAAAAGAGCAGGCTAGTAAAAGTGGCGTCACTAATATCGACTTTTTGGGCGCGCTAAGTAATGAAGATAAAGCGGCATTACTCGAGTTATCGACCTGCCTGGTATTTCCTTCTCATTTACGCTCTGAAGCGTTTGGTATTTCGCTTATCGAAGCGTCGCTCTATGCCAAACCGTTAATTTCTTGCGAAATCGGGACAGGTACTACCTTTATTAATATTGATGAATCGACAGGATTAGTCGTTCCTCCTGCCGATCCGCAGGCTTTACGCGTTGCTATGGATCGAATCTGGTCAAATCCAGAAGAGGCCAAACGCTTTGGTGAAGCCTCGAAAGTGCGTTTCGATCAGCTGTTCACGGCAGAACGGATGGTTGAGCAGTACGCTAAAATATATGAAAGTTTGCTCTCTGGCGGCGTGCGATAGTTGAAGTGCTTAAAACTTCCGCACAAAACATTTCATCGCTCTTTTTGACCTGCAATTTGCCACTGTTACCGGTAAAGTGTTTCGTGCTCAGCATGGTGGCTGAGGCTGAACTGCACCGACCACTTCGGTGGTAGTGATAGTTATAGCTGTGATAGGTACACCCTCAGTCATTCTGATGTACAATGCTTGGGTTCATTTGTATGGCGCGGTGGCGATAATCCCACTAATAACATGGGATTGCGTTGCACCGAGCTATCAACTATTTCAGACAGGAGTTGCTAATGTCCAAACAACAGATCGGCGTCGTCGGTATGGCGGTAATGGGTCGTAACCTGGCGCTTAACATTGAAAGCCGTGGTTATTCCGTTGCCATTTTTAACCGTTCTGGCGATAAGACCGAAGAAGTCGTTGCTGAGAATCCGGGTAAAAACTTAGTTCCATACTACACAGTTGAAGAGTTTGTTGAGTCACTGGAAAAACCACGCCGTATTCTGCTGATGGTGAAAGCAGGCGAAGCGACCGATAAAACTATCGCCTCCCTCACACCACACCTTGATAAAGGTGACATCCTCATCGATGGCGGCAACACCTTCTATAAAGACACCATTCGTCGTAACAAAGAACTTTCCGAGCAGGGCTTCAACTTTATCGGTACCGGCGTTTCCGGTGGCGAAGAGGGCGCACTGAAAGGCCCATCCATCATGCCTGGTGGTCAGAAAGAAGCTTACGAACTGGTTGCCCCAATTCTGACCGAAATCGCTGCATTGGCGGAAGACGGCGAACCTTGCGTAGCTTATATCGGTGCCGATGGCGCAGGTCACTACGTTAAAATGGTTCACAACGGTATCGAATACGGCGACATGCAGCTGATTGCTGAAGCTTATTCCCTGTTGAAACAGTCTCTGAACCTGAGCAACGAAGAGCTGGCTAAAACCTTCGTTGAGTGGAACGAAGGCGAGCTGAGCAGCTACCTGATCGACATCACCAAAGATATCTTCACCAAGAAAGACGAAGAGGGTAACTACCTGGTTGACGTTATTCTTGACGAAGCAGCCAACAAAGGTACCGGTAAGTGGACCAGCCAGAGCTCTCTGGACCTCGGCGAGCCGCTGTCACTGATTACCGAATCCGTTTTCGCTCGCTACTTGTCTTCTCTGAAAGAGCAGCGCGTTGCTGCTTCGAAAGTGCTGACCGGTCCAACCGTGAAGGCTTTCGAAGGCGAAAAAGCAGAGTTCATCGAGAAAATCCGTCGCGCACTGTATCTGGGCAAAATCGTTTCTTACGCTCAGGGCTTCTCACAGTTGAAAGCGGCTTCCGACGAAAACAACTGGGATCTGCAATACGGCGAAATTGCCAAGATCTTCCGCGCGGGCTGTATCATCCGTGCTCAGTTCTTGCAGAAAATCACCGATGCTTACGCTGAAGATGCTTCCATCGCGAACCTGCTGTTGGCACCATACTTCAAAAACATTGCTGACGAATACCAGCAAGCGCTGCGTGACGTTGTTTCTTACGCTGTGCAGAACGGTATTCCAACACCGACCTTCTCAGCTGCGATCAACTACTATGACAGCTATCGCAGCGCGGTTCTGCCAGCTAACCTGATCCAGGCTCAGCGCGACTACTTCGGTGCACATACTTACAAACGTACCGATAAAGAAGGCGTATTCCATACCGAGTGGATGGAATAAGTACATTTTTATCCTGTCGTTTAGTGGAGTGTGAACGCACTCGCTAATGAAAACCCAGACTAATTCGGTCTGGGTTTTTTTTTGCAAAGATATACTTTATCTGAAATTGATTACTAATTATCCCAATGGGTTTTAAAATTTGGACACACTTGGTTAATCTATGTACACTTCTTGACAAAATGCTTACTATTTTTAACAGATTGGTTAAGGAAGTTACATGTTGCAAGACAGGCCTGCTGGTAGCACTACCTACAGCGGATATTTAATCTCGGTAGTTCTCGGGATGGCTTTTTATTTTTTAGTTTTTGGTAGCGATGTTCTTAACCCTACACATATTGCATGGTTAAGTCAGGGTGATACAGCACAGGCGTATCTAGGATGGATTTTTTTTAGAAATTCACCATGGAGCTTTCCCGTTTTAGGCTTGACACCACATTTTGGTATGGAAGTTAGTAATGCCATAGTTTATTCAGATTCCAATCCGTTATTAGCTGTAATATTTAAGCTGTTTAATTCATACCTTCCTTCGGACTTTCAGTATTTTGGTATGTGGTTGTTGCTATGTTGTATTCTACAAGCAACATTTGCCTGGAAAATAATTAGTAATTATTCAGATAGTATGATTTTAAAAGTAGCTGGGGTATTGCTGCTGATGTTTATCCCGGCATGGATAAATCGTATCTATCATATTAATTTGATGGCGAATTTTTTTATATTGGCTGCTGTTTTTATCACGATTAGTCCGAGATACAGATACAATGCAATAAGTTGGGGGCTATTAATTTGTTCTTCGATATTGGTACATCTTTACCTATCGGTGATGGTCTGTGCTTTCTGGGGTTGTGTCATGTTAGTTAACATCATAAATAACAGGAAGTTAGTTCTTCGGGTTGTACTGTTTCAAATGCTTCCTATTATTGTTATTTCTGCAATGTTAGCTTATGTGTTCGGTTATTTATCTGTAAGCCATGGGGTGGCTGGTCAAGGTTTTGGTGCTTATCGTGCAAATCTTTTATCACCATTTTTAGCTAATGGATGGTCTTTAATTATAAATACACATAGCTATTTACCAACTGAGGGTGAAGGCTTTAACTTTATAGGGCTTGGTGTAATTTTTCTTGCACTAATAAATATTATAAATATATATAAATCTATAACTATTTCAAATTTTAAAAAACAATTACCTATTCTCATTGCTGTTATTTGTTTGTTTATTTATTCATTAAGTAATCAGATTGGCATCGGCCCTTATACGCTACATTATCCTTTGCCGGATTTTATTCTTAGATTATGCGCCATGTTTCGAGCTTCTGGGCGTTTTTTCTGGCCTGTCACTTATTTGTTTATTGTGTATTTGATAGTATTGACGATTAAGAATAATAGTCGAGAAGTCTCCTGTTATTTATTGGCATTTTGTGCATTCGTACAAATTGTTGATACTAGTAACGGTTGGTCAATGATCCACAAAAAATATACAACTAACGAACAATCTAATTGGACTCCTCACCTTACAAGCGAATTTTGGGCTAACGCAGCAAATAAATATAGCAATATACGATGGGTGCCTTTTGATAACTCGTCTGAAAATTATTGGAAGGAGCTTTCCTTCTATGCGTCTAAAGCAAATAAAGCAACTAATGCTGTTTATATGGCCCGTTTTGATACGATTAAAGCTGGGCAAATGAATAAAGATGTTCTTGAGTCATTGCTGGATGGCAAATACAAAAAAGATACTATTTACGTAATGGATAAGGATTGGAGTTCGTTAATCACTATTCAACCATATGATCTCTATGCCAAAATAGACGGAGTATATATTCTTGCTCCTGGATATGGTCCTTGTGCACAATGTCAGATAATTTATCAAAAAAGATTGATTGAAAAATCTTTTGATTTTAGTCAGCAAGGTAAAAATTCACTTCTTTTAGCAGATGGTTGGTCAATTCCTGAAGTTTGGGGTGTATGGAGTAGTGGTAAGCAAGCTACAATCATGCTTCCTCTCAACGCGGGTAGTCATAAAATAACGTTGAAATACAATCCGTTTATATCATCTAAATCGCCAGTTCAGCATGTGGTTATTAAATCACAAGGGATAACCATTGCCAATTTCAAAAGTTCAGATGGAGCAGGATCGTCTCAAGAAATTGCTCTCCCTGATGAATTAACTGAAGGCCATAAAACCATCAGTCTTCACTTTGAATTTCAGGATGCCATTACTCCGATTAATGCTGGTCTTGGTCCTGATACACGTATGTTGGCGATAGGGATCAAATCTATCAGCGTTGAATGATATTGATTTTGAATGCCTACGGGTCATGTCAATTGACTGTCGAGAAAGAAGGTCACAATGATAAAAATCTTGTTCAAATATTGTGTCGTCGGAGGCTTTAACACTGCGCTGCATTGGATATCCTTTGCTGTTGTCTATCATTTTTTGCATGGTACGCAGGCGGTGAGTAATCTTGTAGGCTTTTGTATTGCTGTAACTTTTAGCTTCTTTGCCAATGCCAAGTGGACTTTTAACGCCGAACAAACCACCCTGCGCTACTTCATGTATGTTGGGTTCATGGGTTGCCTTGCTCTCGCCTTTGGTTTTATGGCCGATAAGATGCAGTTTAACCCATTAATCACCTTGATTGGCTTTACAATAACCAGTCTAGTTATTGGTTTTCTGTATTCAAATTTTGTCGTATTTAGGAAAAAAGTGTAATGAGGATTTCTCTTGTAGTACCCGTTTTTAATTAAGAGGCCACAATACAGATTTTCTATAAAACGGTGCGCGAATATAAAGACTTAAAGGATTATGAAGTCGAGATTGTCTTCATTAACGATGGCAGCAAGGATTCGACTGAGGCGATAGTTAATTCTTTGGCGTTGGCCGATCCTCTTGTTCAGGAAGTAAACTTTACCCGTAATTTTGGCAAGGAGCCCGCCTTGGTGGCGGGTCTTGAACATGCTACCGGTGATGCTGTTATTCCTATCGACGTCGATTTACAGGATCCCATAGAAGTCATACCACGCTTAATTGAAAAGTGGCAGGCGGGTGCTGATATGGTGTTGGCCAAAAGAGCGGACCGTACTAGCGATGGTCATCTTAAGCGTCAGTCGGCTCTCATGTTTTATCGATTACACTATAAAATCAGTAATCCACAAATCGAAGAAAATGTCGGCGATTTTCGTTTGATGTCACGCCACATGGTCGAAAATATCAAGCAACTGCCTGAAAGAAACCTGTTTATGAAAGGGGTTTTAAGCTGGGTAGGAGGAAAAACTGAAGTTGTGGAATATTCGAGGGCTGCTAGGGTAGCGGGAACCAGTAAATTCAACGGCTGGAAATTATGGAATTTGGCGCTTGAGGGCATCACCAGTTTTTCTACATTTCCACTTCGCGTTTGGACATATATAGGATTAATGGTTTCACTATTATCATTCCTCTACGGCGGCTGGTTAGTTCTCGATACACTTGTATTTGGTAACCCTGTGAGCGGTTATCCTTCAATTATGGCCTCTATATTATTCTTAGGCGGTGTGCAACTGATTGGGATTGGTATACTTGGTGAGTACATTGGCAGGATATATATTGAGACAAAGGGTAGACCAAGATACGTTATTAAAAAGTGATTGACCTATAAAAAAAGCCGCCTAATTCAGGAGGCTTTTTCATATCTGGAGCAAATAGTAAAATTTGTCTATAAAGACATTCACGCAGCTTTTCAAGCATGGTATGGAAATCTAAATCCTGTGGCCAAACATAGACCATCAAGTGATGAACCCTCCAATGCTTCATTTGAAACCGTATTGAACCATCCTGCTAGCTCTGTCTCTAACCCTTATATATTCCTACTTAATGCACGATGTACATTGAACCGCTAGCTTTTAGGTCTACGGCAAAGTTACTTAACATTTACTCGAAACTATAATCAAGGTTACTTACTTGAAGACCCAGTTTACGCGGGTCGCCGTTCATTTTGAGGTCTCTTGGGCTTTTAACGACCTCAAAATCAAATCTTAATATCAGTAAAGCTTTATTGGGTACGTTATTCTCTAGGCTAAAGGTGATTTCATGAACACCTGAAGAAAGATTTAGTTTTTTTACCACAATCCCGTTGGCGCTCAACGTACCTTTTAATGGCTGATTGGTCAAAGCATGTAATAGAAATTTCCCAGTTTTCCAGTTAGTTGGAGGATTTAATAGCATCGTCGGATGATAGCCATCGGTCCAACGATAATTTTCTTGATTCCAACTCCAATCTCTCCACAAGTAAGCTTTATTGCTTCCCCCAAAGGTCAAATGTCCTTGAGAAGATAAGTTTGCTATCGCTAAATCGGAAATCAGCTTTTTATTGTAAATGAGGAAAATCGTATCGTTGAATTTGAGTGTTTGATCAGGTATACCAAATTGGTTAACTACCCCTTTTGAGCACAGTGCCACATTTGGGCATGTTTCACCATCGTTCTTAATGGCTACAAACTGTCGAGTAGGGGCATTCTCACTATCAATGTCATACCAATTTACAAAGGTCTGTCCTCTATCTACGAACAGGGCTTCACCAGAATGAATATCAAAAGTGATAGGTCTAATAATTTGTTGCCAGTTGGAATACCACGTGGTTGCTAGGGCATCAGTGCCCCAATAAGGGCCATAACCATAATGTAAGTCATTTGCGCGTAGGAACTTTACTAGCACATTCGCGGTGGAAGGGCGATCCTTGTGAGGTGCGAGCGTAATATGCGAGGCATATCCAGAAACGGTCAGCATCAACAGTGGGATTAAAAAGACTTTGCGGTCTGAAATAGCACGAAGAAAAATACAGCCAATAGACAGGTAAATGATATTAACTAAGAAGCGCGCACTATATTGCGCTGCCGGCGTTTCACCTAATATAAAGGAAGAAGTGATACCCAATATTGACATCAGTATCAAGAAATCGGCAGTGCTAATGCGTAGCGGTTTGCGAATAGAAAGTAGATACATGCCGATAATTAGCAGAGCAGAAATTATGAAAGTAGTTTCCTGCTGAACCATAAATAGGTTAAGCATGCCACCAAGGCCGTATAAAAACCAATAGCCATTCGAGAGCATTTGTTCGACTGAACCCAGTTTGAAACGGGCGATAGGGAGGTGCAACAGGTGTTCAATTGCATGGGTGAAAAGTATTATACCAGTCAACGCTGGAATAATTAATGCCTTACGTTCTCGCATTTTGAGAATGAATGTCTGATAACATGTGGCAAACAGGAGCGGCAAATAATAAGCCGCTAACATCCAGGGATCACTGACCGAAGCTATGATCACGAGTATATAAATGAGGATGTCAATCGAGTTTTTGCGCTTACGGATATTAATTAGATAGAGATAAAGACATAGGAGTCCATATAGGTTGGTTATATTATGAGAGAAAGGGTGAGTAATATAACCTGGAATGACAGCATATTGGCTTAAACCACAAAAAAATGGTACTAATAGGAAGCTCAAGGTGTTGTTACTACGTTCATAGCAAATGGCGGCCATGAGTGTTGCGCAGAGAAAGAGTTGAGCTATAGAGACCCCATACATTATGTCTGGTGAGGTGCTACCTGTTAGTTCAAACAATAGAAAATGGATTGGGTATACAGAAAAATACCAGTTGTCCGGCGTGGGTAGCCAATTTTTCATTACTGACCAACCGTGCTGCTGAATTTCATGCCACACTATCGAAGAATTAGCTACATCCGCATCAACAGTAAAGTTTAAATTAACTACCCAGATGCTTACAATTAAACCTAAAACGAGGCATGAAATAGTAAAAGCTAGCTGACTTTTCTGCATTTTATTTAGCATTATTATTAATTTCTCTTACTTATTAGATAGAGATTTGGTGATAATTAGTGAGCGCACAGTAAACTAATAATTATGTTTATAATACTTAAGTTTTATTACTGCGATTTTATCGCTTGCTGAGTCATGATTCTAAACGGAAATTATTCCCGACAAAGCAAAAATAACGAACTGATTTAACGATGTTTTCAATGCATTTTTTTAAATTTTTATTAAGTTAAGCTATAAAAAAAGCCGCCCAACTCTGGCGGCTTTTTAACATCTATAATTCAGATAAGTGCGATGAGTTACTTACTGTGCCTCTCACGCAGATTCTCGATCACTGTACTAAAATCTAAATCCTGATCCTGGAGCAGGACCAGCAGGTGATAGACCAGATCCGAGGCTTCGTTTTTCAACTCGAAACGGTCATTGACGGTAGCTGCCAGCGCGGTTTCAACGCCTTCTTCGCCGACTTTCTGCGCGATACGCTTGGTGCCGCTGGCATAAAGGCTGGCGGTATAGGAGCTGTCAGGGCTGGCGGTTTTACGCGATGCCAGCAACTGCTCTAAATGGTACAAGAATCCCCAGTCGCTGCTTGCCGGATGGAAGCAGCTGTTGTTGCCTTTGTGGCAGGTCGGGCCAATAGGATTGACCAGAATCAGCAGCGAATCGTTGTCGCAATCCGGCGTAATACTGACAACATTCAAGAAGTTGCCGGAGCTTTCGCCTTTGGTCCACAGGCGCTGTTTAGTGCGCGAGAAGAAGGTGACTTTGCCGCTGCTTTGCGTAACGTCCAGCGCTTCGGTATTCATGTAACCCATCATCAACACTTCGCCCGAGACGGCGTGCTGCACGATAGCAGGCATCATGCCGTCGGTTTTTTCCCAGTCGAGCTGACCGAGTTGTTCTGCGCTAAGAATAACGGGGGCTTTGACGCTTTTAACTTCTTGATTCTGTTCTAGATTGCTCACAAGCGGATCTCCACGCCTTGTTCGGCCAGATAGCGTTTCAGCTCACCGATATTTATGATTTGTTTATGAAACACGGAAGCGGCCAGCGCGCCGTCGACTTTCGCCAGCGTAAAGGCGTCGAGGAAGTGTCCGCGTTCGCCCGCGCCGCCGGAGGCAATTAATGGAACCTGACACACTTCGCGCACCATATTGAGCTGACGAAGGTCATAGCCATTGCGCACGCCGTCCTGATTCATCATGTTTAACACGATTTCGCCTGCGCCGCGCTGCTGCACTTCCTGCACCCAATCCAGCGTCTGCCAGGTGGTTATTTTAGTGCGCGTTTCGTCGCCGGTAAACTGATGTACTTGATAAGTATCGGATTCTGCGTCGTGCCACGTATCGATTCCGACCACGATGCACTGCACGCCGTAGCGATCGGCCAGACGGCTAATCAGCGTCGGATCGGCTAATGCAGGGGAGTTGATCGAAATCTTGTCCGCGCCGAACTCTAAAATGCGGCCCGCATCTTCAAGCGTTTTAATGCCGCCCGCCACGCAGAATGGGATATCAATCACTTCAGCGACGCGGGTGATCCAGCTTTTATCCACCACGCGGCCATCGGAGGAGGCGGTGATGTCGTAAAACACCAGTTCGTCGGCGCCTTCTTCGGCGTAGCGTTTTGCCAGTGGCACGATATCGCCGATGATCTCGTGATTACGAAACTGTACGCCTTTGACGACCTGACCGTCTTTGACATCAAGGCAGGGAATTATCCGTTTTGCCAGCATGAAATTGCCTCCGATACGTTAAATTTGCCGTCAAGCAGGGCGCGGCCAACGATCACGCCTTTTACGCCCGTGTCGCGAAGCGCGGCGATATCAGCCAGTCCGCCAATGCCGCCAGATGCTTGAAACGCCACCTGCGGGAATCGCGCGCAGACCTCGCGATACAGCTCGACGTTAGAACCGGCGAGAGTGCCGTCGCGGGAAATATCGGTGCACAAGACGTGTTTTAGGCCGAACGGTAAAAACTGTTCAACGACCTGCTCGAGCGTGGAGTCCGAATTTTCCTGCCAGCCGCTGACCGCGACGTGCTTGTTTCCGGCTTCATCAATGCGAACATCCAGCGCCAGCACCAGCGCGTCGGCACCAAAACGGGTAAACCACTGCTGCACTAGCTCAGGATTTTTAATCGCCGTTGAACCGACCACCACGCGCGACACGCCCGCCGCTAATAGAGCTTCGACGTCCTGCTCGGTACGAATCCCGCCGCCAACCTGTACCGGCACGCTTACACCGGCAACCAGCTGTTTTAGCAGGGGAATTTGTCGCGCTGCCGGATCTTTCGCGCCGGTTAAATCTACCAGATGCAGCACTTCTGCACCCTGAGCCTGATAATCCTGCAGGCGCGGCAAAGGTGAATTGCCATAGTCACGCTGCTGGCCGTAGTCGCCCTGATGCAAACGCACCACGCTGCCCTCGATTAAATCCAAAGCGGGGATAATCATGCTGCTTACATCTCCAAAAAGTTTTTCAACAGCTGCGCGCCAGCGGAACCCGAACGTTCCGGGTGAAACTGCACGCCGAAGAAATTGTCTTTTGCTACGGCGGCGCTGAACGGCTCGCCGTAAAGCGTCTGCGCGATGGTGTTTTCACACACCGGCATCGCGTAGCTGTGCACGAAATAGAAGTAGGCGTCTTCGTCGATGCCACGGAAAAGATGATTTCCGGCCAGCGCCTTCACTTTATTCCAGCCCATGTGCGGCAACGGCAGGCCGCGATCCGGCATCTTGATGACGTTTTTATCAATAATACCGAGCGTCTGAATGCCGCCACTCTCTTCACTGGCGGCGGCCAGCAGCTGCATGCCGAGGCAAATACCCAGCACCGGCTGGGTGCAGGCTTTGATTAACTCGATCAGGTCGCGCTCTTCCAACTTGTCCATTGCCGCCTGCGCGGTGCCTACGCCCGGCAGGAACAGCTTGTCGGATTGCAACACCACGTCGGCTTCACGGCTGATTTTCGGTTCGTAACCCAAACGTTTGATCGCCGCATTAACCGAAAACAGGTTGGCACAGCCGGTATCGAGGATAACGACGTTCATTAGAGCACTCCCTTCGAGCTCGGCAGGGTGTTACCGTCAACGCGAATGGCCTGACGCAGCGTGCGGCCAAAGGCTTTAAACAGGCTTTCGACACGATGATGATCGTTCTTGCCCTTGGTTTTCAAATGCAGGGTGCAGCCCATGGCATACGAAAGCGAGCTGAAGAAGTGCTCGACCATTTCGGTGCTTAAGTCGCCCACGCGCTGGTAGCTGAATTCGGCTTTATATTCGAGGTGCGGACGGCCCGAGATATCCAGTGCGCAGCGCGCCAGACATTCGTCCATCGGCAGCACGAAGCCGAAACGGCCAATGCCGCGTTTGTCGCCCAGCGCTTTGTTCAATGCTTCGCCGAGCGCCAAACCGGTATCTTCAACGGTGTGGTGATCGTCGATATACAAATCGCCTTTTACTTCGATGTTCATACGAAAACCGCCGTGGGTCGCAATCTGGTCCAGCATGTGGTCGAAGAAACCCACGCCGGTTTTGATTTTGCTGCCGCCTTCGCGATCAAGCCAGACGTCGACGTCGATCGCGGTCTCGCGGGTCACGCGATTAACTTTGGCGTGACGGTCGCGCTGCGTAAGCTGCTTGGCGATAGCCGCCCAGCCCAGCGTGTCGCGCTGATAGCGCAGGCCGCCGATGCCCATATTCTGTGCCAGCTGGATGTCGGTCTCGCGATCGCCAATGACATAACTGTTGACGCTGTCGAGCACGCCGCTGTCGAGATAGCTCTGCACCATCTGGGTTTTCGGCTTGCGGCATTCGCAGTTATCGGCCGGCAGGTGAGGGCAGATAAGGATGTCGTCAAACGCGATGCCCTGCGAGTTCAAAATTTGCATCATCAGGTTGTGCGGAGGATCAAACGTTTCCTGCGGGAAGCTCGAGGTGCCCAAACCGTCTTGATTGGTGATCATCACCAGCTTGAAACCCGCCGTTTGCAGGGCCAGCAGCGCAGGAATCACGCCCGGCTCAAAGGCCAGCTTCTCGAGGCTGTCGACCTGAAAATCTTGCGGCGGCTCGGAAATCAGCGTGCCGTCACGATCGATAAAAAGAATTTTTTGACTAACAGGGGTCTGGCTCACATAGGCTCCTTGCTGGCGCAACGGTTTTCACTCACGGATGATTGAGCGCCCGGTAACGGACGCAGTGCGTCAATGACGCGCTGGCACTCTTTTCGGGTGCCAATAGTAATGCGCAAACAGCCGGAAAGGCTCGGTTGCTTATTCTGATCACGCAGGATAATACCTTGATCCCACAAGCTTTTAAACACGCTTGCTGAGGCGGTCATACGCACCAGCAAGTAGTTGGCTTCGCTGGTAAACACCTGCTCGACACAGTCACAGTTCTCAAGCTCCTGCTGCAACCAGTGACGGGTTTCAGTCACCTCGGCTACGCGTGCGCGCATTGTTGCCAGACCCTGATCGCTCAACGCCTGCGCGGCAATATCGGCCACCGGCGTGGCAAGCGGATAAGGCGCGATGACTTTATTCAGCACGTTGATCAACTCAACGTTAGCCAGCGTAAAGCCACAGCGCAGGCCCGCCAGCGCAAAGGCTTTCGACAGCGTGCGCAGAATAGCGAGGTGCGGATAATCTTTCAGCCAGCCTGCAACCGTCGCCTGCGGACAAAACTCGATGTACGCCTCGTCGACGGCAACAATGGCTTTGCCACGCGTCATTTCCAGCACGGTGCGAATATCTTGTGGATTAATCAGCTGGCCGGTCGGGTTGTTCGGGCTGCAAATATAGACTAATTTCACGCCGTCGAGCGACTGCTCAATCGCGGGCACATCAAGCTGCCAGTCGGCTTTCGCCATCACTGTGCGCCCTTCGACGCCAAAAGTCTCGGCGCTGACGCTGTACATGCCGTAAGTCGGCGGACAATAAAGGATAGCGTCTTTGCCCGGCTCGCAGAATGCGCGAATCAACAGCTCGATGCTTTCATCCGCGCCGCGACAGACCAGAACCTGCTCCGGCTGCACGTTGGCGTAGGCCGCGTAACGACGAACAACCTCTACCGGCTGGCTTTCTGGATAACGGTTAAACGTTTGCGCAGTCAGCTCGAACTGAGGCGCCAGCGCGTATTCGTTAGCATTAAGCCACACGTCGCCATTGCCGCCGAGGCGGCGGGCAGACTGATAGGGCGTCAGGTCCTGCACGTTTTCGCGTGCCAAAGAGACGACGCTGGAAGAAACTTCACTTTCAAGATTGTCAGACATTTCCACGCTCCTTCAAGGCGGCCACGCGCAGGGTAACGGCGTTTTTGTGCGCGGTCAGCTGCTCGGCCTGAGCCAAAGTTTCAATCGTCGGGGCCAGCGCCAATAGGCCCGCCGGGGTTAACTGCTGCACGGTCATACGTTTCTGGAAATCGGCCAAACCCAGGCTTGAGCAGGTTGCGGTATAGCCGTAGGTTGGCAGCACGTGGTTGGTGCCCGAGGCGTAATCGCCCGCCGATTCTGGCGACCAGTCACCCAGAAATACCGAGCCCGCGCTGGTAATGCTGTCGACCAGCGCTTCAGGTTCGCGAGTTTGCAGAATCAGGTGCTCTGGACCGTAGGCGTTGCTGATTTCAACACACTGCGCCAAATCTTTCGCCACGATCAGTCGGCTGCTTTCCAGCGCCTTACGGGCAATGTCACTGCGCGACAGGCTTTGCAACTGATTTTCGACGGCGATCGCCACGGCCTTTGCCATCTCGAGGCTTGGCGTTAGCAATACGACCTGCGAATCAGGGCCGTGCTCGGCCTGTGACAGCAAATCTGAGGCCACGAAGTCCGGCGTCGCGCCTTCATCGGCAATCACCAGCACTTCTGACGGACCGGCTGGCATATCAATCGCCGCGCCGTTCAAGCTCTGACTCACCTGACGCTTGGCTTCCGTAACGAAAGCGTTACCCGGCCCGAAGATTTTCGCTACCTTCGGCACGCTTTCGGTGCCGAAAGCCATCGCGGCGATAGCCTGCGCGCCGCCGAGCTGATAAACCTCGGTCACGCCGCACAGCTTGGCGGCATAGAGAATTTCATCGGCAATCGGCGGTGGCGAACACAAAATCACTTTATTGCATTCGGCAATGCGCGCCGGGGTCGCCAACATTAATACGGTTGACGGCAAGGGCGCAGAACCGCCTGGAATATAGAGGCCCACGGAGGCGATCGGACGGGTAATCTGCTGACAACGCACGCCAGGCTGAGTTTCGATATCCACTAGCGGCAGCTTTTGCGCAACGTGGAAAGTCTCGATATTACGCACCGCGACGGCCATCGCCTGCTTTACGTCGTCGCCGAGACGCGCGGAAGCCTGCTCGATTTGCTCTGCCGTCACGCGAATATTATCAACCTCGGTTTTATCGAAATGCGCGCAGTATTCGCGCAGCGCCGCGTCACCTTCGTTGCGCACGCGGCCCAGAATCTCGGTGACGGTTGCGGTAATGCTGCCCGACGCGGCGATAGCAGGGCGCGTTAACAGCTCGCGGCGCTGCTGCTCGTCGCAGGCCTGCCAGTCAATCGGCGTTGAAAACCCGACAGACTCCGAGAAACCCTTAGAGGATGAGAAACCGTTGGCTTGCATCGTCTTACTCCATCATCTTTTCAATTGGCAACACCAGAATCGAGCTCGCGCCCAGCGCTTTCAGTTTCTCCATGGTTTCCCAGAACAGCGTTTCGCTGCTGACCATGTGCATCGCCACGCGCTGCTGGTCGTTGGCAAGAGGCAGAATCGTCGGACGTTCGGCACCTGGCAGCAGGGCGATAATTTCGTCCAGACGCGCACTTGGTGCATGCATCATGATGTATTTCGATTCACGCGCCTGAATCACGCCCTGAATACGGGTCATCAGCTTGTCGATCAACAGCTGTTTAGCCTGTGACATTTCGCCATCGCGCTGAATCAAACAGGCTTTCGAACGATAAATCACTTCATCTTCTTTCAGGCCGTTGGCTTCTAAAGTGGCACCCGTAGAGACCAAATCACAAATCGCATCGGCCAGACCCGCGCGCGGTGCTACTTCTACCGAGCCGTTAAGCAGGCAAGATTTGAAATCAAGATTCTTTTTATCGAAATACTGCTTGAGGATGTGCGGATAAGAGGTGGCGATACGCTTGTTGCCGAGGCTTTCAGGACCGGTGTAATCGAAGTCCAAAGGCGTGGCCAGCGACAGACGGCAGCCGCCGAAATCGAGACGACGCAGCGTGAAATAACGCGGATCTTCACCCTGAGCGCGGCGGCTCAGCAGCTCTTCTTCCAGCACGTTTTCGCCGATAATGCCGAGGTCAACCACGCCATCCATTACCAGACCCGGGATATCGTCATCACGAACGCGAAGAATGTCGATTTCCATGTTTTCGGCGAAGGCGATCAGGCGCTGCTCTTGCAGGTTGATTTTGATCCCGCAGCGGGCCAGCAGCTCACGGGATTCGTCGCTGAGGCGACCTGATTTTTGCATCGCGATACGTAAACGGTTCTTGTCCAACATGATTCAATCCTTTCAAACAGTATTAAAATTAAGTTTATGTTTTAATTCATTTTTCTAAATCTTCGGGGCGAAAAAAAAGCCCCCGGAAGAAATCTTCCGAAGGCTCTCTGCTGCGTTCTGCGCCACTGGAAGATCTTAAAAGTCTCCCAGCACCAATCTGCCTGAAAGACTAGTCAGGATGATGGTGATGATGGTGGTTAATCAGAACGTTCAGCATGGTGTGTTTCTCTCGTTATTTGAATCGTGCCTGCCGCGATAGGGCAACAGGTTAATAATCTGTTGGCATTTAACCTAAACCACCGCGCACGACTGCGCAACCTTTTTTTAGGGTGATGAATAATATTAATATCTTTGGCGGTCTAATGATTAACGTGAATGAATTGTCATGGGTTGTATAGAAGACCTGAATGAGGCGGCTTAAGTAAATCACTGAAAAGACGTTTAAATTCATTCACGATTATAGCGTTGAGTTAGGCGGATGAGGGCGTTAGCCTGCTAAACTCAAGGTTAGATGAACATAATTAAACAAAGAAAACGCAGTCACGGAGAGCAGGATGAAAAAGGTATCGATAATTGGTCTAGGCTGGCTCGGCATGCCGCTAGCCATGGCCCTGAGCGCGCGCGGTTATCAAGTCGTCGGCAGTAAAACCACTCTGGACGGCGTTGAAGCGGCGCGAATGAGTGGCATCGACTGTTATCAGCTAAATTTCACGCCCGAACTGGCGTGGGAATGTGACACCGACGATCTTGATGTTTTGCTTAACGTCGACGTGCTGATTATTACCTTGCCCGCGCGACGCACGGTGGAAGGCAGCGAGCTTTATTTCCAGTCAGTGCAGATGCTGGTGGACAGCGCGCTGGCGCACAATGTCGGACGGATTATTTTCACCAGTTCGACCTCGGTGTATGGCGACGTTGAAGGGATCGTGCGTGAAGATTCGCCGCTTTTACCGGTAACTTCAAGCGGCAAGGTGTTGAAAGAGCTGGAAGAGTGGTTCCATCGATTGCCGAATACTTCAGTTGACGTGCTGCGTCTCGCGGGATTGGTCGGTGCGGAACGTCATCCGGGGCGCTTTTTGGCGGGTAAAAGTAACGTAAAAGGGGCGAATCACGGCGTGAATCTGGTGCATCAGGATGACGTGGTTGCGGCGATTCAACTGCTGCTTTCTCTGCCGCGCGGCGGTCACACGTACAATCTGTGCGCGCCCGCGCATCCTGCCAAACAGCAGTTTTATCCGCTGTCGGCCAGAAAATTAGGGCTGGCCGAACCTACTTTTGCTGCAGAACCGGCTGAGTCGGCGGGCAAGCTGGTTGACGGCAGCCGCATCGTAAAAGAGTTGGGTTTTGAGTATCAATATCCCGACCCCGAGCGGATGCCGTTGAACTAAATCTGTTTTATCTCAAATTAGGCAGAAAAGCGTTCAGGGCGGAAAGTTGCCAGCATCGGATGCTTTTCGCCGCTGGCGATTTCACTGGCTAATAGTTCGCCCACAATCAGCCCTAACGTTGCGCCCGAATGCGTAAACGCCACGAAGCAGTTTGGCACGGTTTTTAGCTCGCCCAATACCGGATTGCCGTCACCTGGAATAGGCTTCAAACCTATTTTCCAGCTGGCGGCCTTCAACCCTTTGTCACCCGCCAATACCTTGGCCGCTTCCTCGACCAGTTCGTTAACCACGGCTTCGGGAATGGTATATTCGCCTTTGTTATCAAGGGTGATGGAAGATTCGTACCAGTCGTGATCCAGCGCCAGCGTTTTGCCCGGATTAGGACGTAGCGCCACGCGCGGGGTATTCATCACCACCTTGATATTTTTTTCGACCGGCTGAGTGATCACCAGCATCGACAGCGGCGAATCATTTGGAATCGTCACGTTGAGCGGGGCGACAACGTCTGGCGTTTGCGGCCCGCAGGCTACCAGCACGGCATCGGCCGAGAAGCTTTCGCCATTGTTGGTGCGCACGCCAATCGCCTTGCCGCTGGCATCCGTCAACACGGAGGATTTTCCGGCGTGTTCAACCAGCTGCCCACCCAATTTGTGGAATTCGACCAGCAAGAAGTTCACCAGATGCGGCAGGCTGACCCAACCTTCACCCTGATTAAACAGCGCGCTTTCGGTGACGGCGTCGGCGTTAACTTCGGGGTCGATTTTGCTGACCTCTTCCGGCGCAACCAGCTGTGAAGCGTAGCCGTGCGCGCTTTCATAGGCGTAACGCGCCTGCGTTTCCTGCTGCTTATCTTTGCCCCAATAGAGGCCGCCGTCGAAACGCAGCCATTCGCGGGAAGGATCTTGGGCAAAAAGGGTGCGATAACGGTCGATGCCGGCCATGCGAATGGCGTGATATTCCTTGGTACGATCGGCAGCCGAGTTGAGCCACGACAGCGAGCGGCCCGATGCGCCCGAAACCAGCGCCGCGTCGGTGATGAGCGTGACGTCAACGCCACGGCGCAGCAGGTGAACCGCGCTCGAAACGCCGATGATGCCGCCGCCGAGAACAATGGCGCTTTTTGCCTTATTTTCTAATGACATAATCTTTCCTATTGCTAATAAATGAGTTAATTGCAAGCTGCCGTGAGCCTCAATGGATCACAACACCTCAGATAAAAATCGCTGCAAACGAGCAGACTGCGGACGGTCAAAAATCTCTTCCGGCGTACCGGCCTCGACGATTTCGCCCTCATCCATAAACACCACCTGATCCGCCACTTTGCGGGCAAAACCCATTTCGTGGGTGACGACGATCATGGTCATGCCACGGCGGCACAGGTCCGCCATTAAATTCAACACGCCTTTGACTAATTCAGGGTCCAGCGCCGAGGTGGCTTCGTCGAACAGCATGACTTCGGGGTCCATCGCCAACGCGCGGGCAATCGCCACGCGCTGCTGCTGGCCGCCAGAAAGATAACGCGGACGATGGTCGGCGCGCTGCTCGAGCCCAACTTCTTTTAATCTTTCGGCCGCCAGTTTATAAGCCACGGCCTTGGGTAATTTTTTGATTTTCCAGGGCGCCATCGCCACGTTTTCGAGCGCGGTGTGATCCGGAAACAGATTAAAGTGCTGGAAAACCATGCCGATACGCAAACGCAGCGCGTCGGGTTTATCTTTCAACACCGATCGACCCGACACCAGCACGTCGCCAGAATGCGGCTCGTGTAGCCGATTTATTCCACGCAGCAGGGTGGATTTGCCCGATCCCGATGGCCCGATAATGCAGGTGGTGGTGCCCGGCGCGACCTTTAATGAAACATTACGCAGCACCTGAATATCACCAAATGCCAGCGTTAAATCACGGATTTCAACACTTGCGCCGTGAAACGCCTGCGTCTCTTCCTGCGTGACAGTCTTTTCATCTTGCGTAAGCTTTTTATCCTGAACAAACTTTTTATCTTTGATTAACAGTGTAGTAGACGCCGTCATGATTATTGTCCTCGCTCGATGGTGAAGGCACTGCCGCCGCCGCGCGGATCCAGCTTGCTCAGCTCGTCGACTTCTTTCAAGCTGCTGACCGGACGGGTCATTTTGCGACGCCCGGTGCGGAAACGGTCATCGACATAGTTG
Source organism: Rouxiella sp. T17 (assembly GCF_036663475.1). Taxonomy (NCBI): domain Bacteria; kingdom Pseudomonadati; phylum Pseudomonadota; class Gammaproteobacteria; order Enterobacterales; family Yersiniaceae; genus Rouxiella; species Rouxiella sp. T17. The sequence continues at coordinate 271,394 of NZ_JAWUEA010000042.1, forward strand.
ACCAAATGGGTCATCGGCACGGTAATAATCAGGTAGAACAGGCCGGCAAGCATCAACGGCGACAGGTTGCCGGTCAATACGGCGGCGTCTTGCCCCACGCGGAACAGCTCGCGTTCGTTGACCATCAAACCGAGCAGATACACCAGCGAAGAGTCCTTGATGATGGCGATAAACTGATTGACCAGCGCCGGTAACACGCGGCGAATGCCCTGCGGAATAATCACCAGCCGCATCGCGCGACCATAGCTCATGCCCAGCGCGCGGCAGGCTTCGAGCTGGCCTTTCTCCACGCTTTGAATTCCGGCGCGGAAAATCTCGCCCATGTAGGCGCTGGCAATCAAGCTTAGGGCAAAAATGCCGAGCGGATAAGGCGAGGGGCCAAACAGCTCGTAGCTGTAGCGCGCCAATCCCTGACCGATCAGCAAAATGGTCAGAATTGACGGCAGGCCGCGAAACAGGTCGGTATAAATACGCGACGGCACGCGCAGCCAGCGCGAAGGTGAGATGCCCATCAGCGCCAGAATCAGCCCGATGGTAGTACCCAGCACGGTCGCGGCAATCGAAATTATCAGCGTGTTGATCAGCCCGACTTTCAGCAGCTGCGGCAACACTTCACCCATCGAGTGAAAATCGAAAAAGGTGCGGGAGAGCATTTCAAATAGACTCATACTTGGACTCGCTCTTTAACAGGGTGGACTCGCTCTCTCGCTCATTCACAGGGTGGAATATCTCCACCGCTGGATGAACAGAGAGAAGTCTTTGTATTCAGGCTAGTTATTCAGTCTCAACTAGATTTTGGCAGATACTGTTTTGGCATCGGTGAACCCGGGAACCATTTCTCGTAAAGTTTTTTCCAGGTGCCATCCTGCATCGACGCCTGAATCGCCTTGTTCAGCGCGGCTTTAAATTCCGGCTTGTCTTTGGCGATAGCAAAACCGGCTGGCGCATCAAACGAAGGAATGTCGGCGGCGTGAATCAGGTTAAAACGCGCGGCGTAATCCTTGGCGGCTTCGTAATCGAGGAAGTCGGCATCGACGGTGCCATTATTGAGTGCTGAAATCGCGGCATTGTTATCCGGGAAACGTACCAGATCGGTCTGGGTAAAATGCTGGACCGCGTAATTTTCCTGCAACGTGCCTTGCACGACCGCCATGCGATGTTTGGCGAGAGAGTTAACGTCGGTCACGCCTGAATCTTTACGGGTCAGCACGGTCAGATAACCGGCCAGATAACCGTCTGAGAAGTCGACAGTTTTTGAACGGGCAGGCGTAATGCCGATCGCCGCGACGCCCACGTCATAACGGCCATTGGCCACGGAAGGCAAGATGCCCGCGAAATCCTGACCGATAAATACCACTTTATTGATGCCGATACGTTTCGCGACGTCAGTGAAAAATTCTACGTCGAAGCCCGTAAAATTGCCCGAAGCGTCGGTGAACGTGTAGGGCTTGGCATCGCCGAGGCTTGCCACGCGCAGCTCGTTAGGTTGAATCAGCCCGTAAGGATTAGCCTGTTTGTCCGCCGCCGTGGCGAAAGAAGAGGAGAGGGAAAAGAGTGACACTGAGGCGATCAGTGCAGCGGCCAGCTTAACGAAGGAGTTTTGCGATTTCATAGTGAGTCCGTTTTTGTTGTAGTTAACATCAACGACACTTGAGCCGGCCCTTTTTATAACGCCCAAAACGACGCTGGAGACTGGTCTCAATGCAGGTGCTGATAATCGAGACGAATCATTGTGAGACCGGTCTCAAATCAGTTATGATGATACTAGCAACGGCTTTATCGAAACGTCAATCTCCCTTAACGCAACCTGTGATACGAATAACTTATGAGTCTAGGTAACATTCGCAGTAAAGCCCCGACCGTGGCCGACGTCGCGCGGGAAGCACGGGTGTCGAAGGCCCAAGCGGCGCGGGCTCTCGGCGGTTACGGTTCCGTCAGCGAAGAGGTATTGACGCGAGTAATGGCGGCCGCGCAAAAGCTGGCTTATCGACCCAACGAAGTGGCGCGCAGCATGAATACTGGCCGTTCCAACACGCTGGGCGTGATTGTTGGCGACATTGAAAACCCGCACTTCGGTTTGGCGCTGCGTGGAATCGCCGACGTGGCGCGCGCGGAGGGGTATCACATTTTGCTTGGCAACAGTGACGAAACGCTGGTGGAAGAGCAGGACGCGGTAAGAGTGATGCTGGAGAAACAGGTCGACGGCATTATTATCGCGCCAAGCTCTTCGTTGCAGAAGGATAACGCCCATTTGGCGCAGATTTTGGCCGACGGCAGGGCGTTAAAACTGTTTGACCGCGGCGTGCCTGGTCTTCCCGTGGAGGCAATTATGGTCGATTTTACGGCCTCTTCGCGTCAGGCGACTTTAGCGCTGCTCGACGCAGGACATCGGCGTATTAGCTATTTAACTAGCATGACGCTCGACAAGCCTTTTGTCTGCGCCGATGAACTTGGCTTAACGCCGGTAGCGCAGCGCGTGGCGGGCATGGAGCAGGCGTTTGCCGAGCGCGGCGTGCCGTTTATTGCCGAACTTATCCAGCCCAACGCCTCCAGTGACGAGGCCATCGCGGCTATCGTCGACACACTTTTTAAATCATCGCAGCCATCGACGGCATTAATCGCCTCCGACAGCCTGATCGCCATGAGCGTACTGCGCGAACTTGCCAATCGCAAGCTGCGAGTGCCGGAGGATTTATCATTTGTGATGTTCGATAACTTCCCGTGGACGGAGATAGTCTCCCCGCCGCTGTCGGTGATTGCACAGCCGGTGTATGAGATGGGAAGGGAAGCGGCAAGACGGATTATTTGCGACTTGAGGGGTGAAGTCGCGGGCACCCTTAAGGAGTTTGGAGCGATTTTCATCGCTCGGGGATCCATAGGGGTGGTGGTATAGATTTGGAATCTATAGGCAATTTTTTTTAATTTCAAATTTAGGGTTTTAAATTCAAGTTCAACGGCATGCGCTTCGCTTACTGCGCGGCGGCGCAGACCGCCCAAAGAGGCGCAGTAGCTCGCCCCTTTGGAATCCCAAGCTTTTTTTCCACAGCTGTAACTTGAGGACTAAAAAGTTACATCTTTCCAGCGACCACTGCGTGTGGCGTTGGTCGCGCGGCTTCGCCGTTCCTTCATTACGGATTTGAGCCAAACACGTCTCAAATCACTCCACTCAGCGCCGCCCTGATCCCGCCAATTACAGCTTAAAAAGAAAAAAAGGTAACTTTTCTGCGGTCAAGAACCGATTCTTCAACCTAAAATTTATTGTTTGAGGGATCGGCTTTTGACCGCCCAAGAGTATCCGCCCTTGCTTTAAGTGTTGTGATTGGCGGGATCAGGGCGGCGCGGAACGGAGTTGAGAAAGACGTTTTTGGCTTTCGAGCGAAGTGACGGAAGCGCGAAGCGCCGCGACCTACGCCACACTTCGGAGTCACTGGAAAGATCTCACTTTTTCAGCTCTCAAGTTGCAGCTGTGGAAAAAAAGCGCGGGATTCTCAAGGGTGTTCGCTTAGGAACATCCTTGAGGCGGTCTGCGCCGCCGCGCAGTAAGCGAAGCGCATGCAGTTGAATTTGAAATTGAATTTAAAGATTTAGACCTAAAGAAAATTGCCTTTAGATTTAAAATCTAAAATACAGATTTTGCTTTAAAAGATTTTTAATAAAATAGGAAACAAAAAGGGTGCCACTAATGAGGTGATAATCCCACAAATCACCAACGCCAGTGAACTAAACGCCCCTTCCTGATAATCAAGCTCGGCGCAACGTGCAGTCCCAAGCGCGTGCGAGGCGTTACCAATCGCTAATCCACGTGAAGCTTTAGTCGTTATCTTCAATAGATTTAAAATCGTGTGGCCGAACACTGCGCCAAGAATACCGACGAAAATAACGCACACTGCGCTAATGGCCGGAATACCGTGGATTGCCTGCGAAGTCGCCATGGCTATCGGCGTGGTCACCGATTTCGGTAAAACAGAGGCGGCAATTTCGGGCGTTGCACCCATCCAAAGCGCAATCGCGGTGCCTGTCGTCATCGCGACCACGCTGCCAATAAAGCAGATGCTCAGAATCGATTTCCAGCGGGCGCGAATTTGATGCAGCTGCTCGTATAAAGGAAAGGCGAGGGCAACGACGGCGGGTTGTAGCAAATCGTTGAGGATTTTGCTGCCGGCAAAATAGCGCGCGTATGAGACGTGAGTCACTAGCAATATCGGGATGATTATTACCATCGACATTAATAATGGATTAAGTAACGGCATCCGCAGCTTGATTGCCAGTTTGCGCGTGGCCCAGAACACGACCAGCGTCAGCGGCAGTGACCACCAGATTTCGCTCATGGTTTTTCCTCCGGATCAATCACGGTTTTACGCTCGGCGTGCACATATTGCGAAGAGTAGGCCACGACCAGCAGCACGATAAATGTACTGATAAAACAGGAAACCACCAGCGGCCCAAACTGACTGCGCAGCTGGTCGTAATAGTTCATCACGCCCACGCCAATCGGCACAAACAGCAGCGCCATATAACGAATCAAAATACTGCAACCGGGTTTGACCCACTTATAAGGCAAGATTTGAGTCGACAGCAGCACAAACAGAATCAGCATGCCGATAATGCTGCCCGGTATAGCCAGCGGAAGCAGGGCGGAAATAGCATTCCCTGCGTAAAGACAGGCATAAATCAGAATAAATGCCCGTAAATATTGGATAGGAAGTGATAGTGCGGATTTCATGGTCTTGCCCCAGTCGAAATATGCATTCATCATACAATTAAAATTAATCGCCTTCCAGTGTGATCGCGATCACAGAGGCAATTTTTTCATCGATGAGCTGTTTGATGAGTGTACGCGAAGGCTGGCAGAGAGGATGAAAAGAAAAACCCGCCAGTTTTTCGCTGACGGGTAATTAGCAGATGAGAGAAAACTTAATACAAGATTATTTTTTGTACTTGGCTTCAAGCGTTGCGAACCACGGCGCGGTGAAATCTTCCGATTTTCCCCAACCCGGAATGATTTTGCCTAACGCGTTAACGTTAACGGCACCCGGCTGGCTCGCCAGTAGCGCCTGCGGGATGACCTGCGCCGGGAATTCATAAGTCGCAGGCGTTTTTTCACCGGCAATTTTCAGCGCCACTAAACGCAGGTTCACCGCGCCGATAAGCTGAGTATCCACTGCGGCAGTAAATTTCCACGGGCTATCCTTCTCGCGCATCAGTTGGAGATCCTGATTCGACGCGTCAATGCTATAAAGCTTGATTTCTGTACGGCCGTTTTCTTTTAATGCCTTATATGCGCCCTGACTGAAGGCATCCCACGCGCCCCAAATGGCATCGATTTTTCCTTTCGGATATTTAGCTAACAGCGCGCCGACCTGATTAGCCGTATCGCCCTGAACGTCGGAAGAGACGGCACCGATTGACTCAAGCTGATGAATCCCCGGGTTATCTTTCAAGATCTGCTGATAAGTAACGTTACGGCGCTCCATTGGCGGGAAGCCCGCCACCCACAGGCGCACAATATTAGCTTTGCCGTTGAAATCTTTAACTAATTCGCCCATCGACGCTTTAGTCAACGAAGTATCATCTTGGCGTGACACCGTCACTCCCGGCGTGCCCTCGGTGACTTCAGTATCGAATACGGAAACGGCGATGCCTGCATCGGTAATGCGTTTCACCAAATTGTTGGAATAGGGGCCGCGGCCTTGAGAGAGAATGATGCCGTCATATTTCTGGCTGATCGCCTGATTAACAAAGTCCTGGAATTTTGCGTCGTCGCCGTTGCTCAGGAAAGTGTCCACCTTGAAGCCCAGCGCACGGCCTTGCTTGATGGCACCCGCCAAGAATTGGGTCGTATTGTCATCGGAACCAAGATTACGAATCACCGCGATGCGAATAGGTCCATTATGCTGCGCGATGGCGGCAGGAATGGCGGCGATGGCAGGTTTTTCGGCAGCGAACGCCGGAACAGCGGCAAACAGGCTCAATGCGAGCAGTGACGCGGACATTTTTTTCATTATTACTCCGTCAGGCGTTGGCGGGATCCCAGTAGGTCACGCATTAAAGGAATGCACAGGTTAGTTATATTAAAATTGAACTATATAGACATCTATAAGGCTAGGTGTCTAATTTAACAAGCATAGTAGCGACTTGTTTCCTGCTTTGGAATGGCCTTGATTATCATTTTTCGCGCCTTGCATATATTTTTTGGCTATAAGAAAGGCGTCGATTTATTAACCGCCTTTTCCATTTGGCCTGAGCTTTTTCAATACTTTAGATATTGTTTAATTTACAGTCCCTATACATTGGGGCGTTATTACTCGTCTAAAATACAACTAAACATCAATTTGCCGTTTCGAAAAGGATCTCACATGCCGTTTTCCCTTAAGATTTCTTCCCGCGTTTGGCCCGCGCTGCTGGTGGCTGGCGTGATAGCGACGCCCGCCGCTGCACTGGCGCAGGCCGCAGGCAAACCGGTGCCAAAACTGGCGCTAAATGTCGAAACTGAATTAACGGGATTAGATCATCCATGGTCGCTGGCTTTCCTGCCGGATAATCAGGGCGCATTGATTACCGAACGCAGCGGAACGTTACGTTTATGGCAGCCAGGCAAGCCACTTTCTGAGCCTTTAACCGGCGTGCCGGCCGTGTGGGTAGAAGCGCAGGCGGGATTATGGGACGTCAGGCTGGCGCCAGATTTTGCTACCAGCCGCCGCGTCTATCTCAGCTATGCCGCCAAGGATGACAAAGGTGAGCCGCACGCCGAGCTGGGTTACGGCACGCTGTCGCAGGACGGGCTGCATCTGGAAAACTTCAAAACTATCTTCGTAGAAACGCCTGCTTTGGAAAGTGGCATCAACCTTGGTGGCCGATTGGTATTTGATGCCAAGGGCAATATTTTGATGTCGCTGGGCGATAATAATCAGCGCAGTCAGGCGCAGGATCTCAATTCTCTGCGCGGCAAAATCATCCGTCTTACGCCTGAGGGCGGCATTCCCGCTGATAATCCGTTTGTGAAAAATGCCTCCGCGCGGCATGAGATCTGGACCTACGGCAATCGTAATACGCAGGCGTTGGCTTTTAATCCGCAAAGCGGCGAGCTGTGGGAAACCGAACACGGCCCACGCGGCGGCGATGAAGTGAATATTCTCAAAGCAGGCAGCAACTACGGCTGGCCGTTTGCCACCTTCGGGATTAACTATTCCGGCGTGCCAATCCCTGAAGCAAAGGGTTCGCACATCGACGGAATGGAAGATCCAATCTATTACTGGCGCGTTTCACCCGCTGTTAGCGGCATGGCGTTTTACAATTCCGACAAATTCCCCCAATGGAAAGATATGTTGTTTGTCGGCGCGCTAAAAGAAACCACACTAATTCAGCTGCGGGTTAACGATAAGCGTGTTTTAAACGAGAAGCGCGGCCTGACCGATTTAGGGCAGCGGATACGTGAGGTTCAAGTCGGGGCAGATGGGTATGTTTATGTTTTGACTGACGAATCAAAAGGAAAGCTTTTAAAAATCTCACCAAAATAGTTTTGATTTTTTAATTTCAAATTTTTTAAGTTCAAGTTCAAGTTCAAGTTCAAGTTCAAGTTCATGCGCTTCGCTTACTGCGCGGTGCTGGGTTTGACCGAGCCATTGCGGTTTTAAATTCAACTTCATGCGCTTCGCTTACTGCGCGGCGGCGCAGACCGCCCAAAGAGGCGCAGTCGCTCGCCCCTTTGGAATCCCAAGCTTTTTTTCCACAGCTGCAACTTGAGGACTAGAAAGGGAGATCTTTCCAGATACCTCAGCGCGTGGCGTAGGTCGCGCGGCTTCGCCGTTCCTTCACTACGGATTTGAGCCAAACACGTCTCAAATCACTCCACTCAGCGCCGCCCTGATCCCGCCAATCACAGAATCTACGGCAAGGGCGGAAACTCTTAGGCGGTCAAAGGCCGATCCCTCAAACAATAAATTTTAGGTTGAAGAATCGGTTCTTGACCGCAGAAAAGTTACCGTTTTTTCTTTTTAAGCTGTAATTGGCGGCTTCAGGGCGGCGCGGAACGGAGTGAAGAAGACGTTTTTGGCTTCTGAACGAAGTGACGGAAGCGCGAAGCGCCGCGACCAACGCCACACTTTGGAGTCACTGGAAAGATCTCACTTTTAAGCTTTCAAGTTGCAACTGTGGAAAAAAAACGCGGGAGTGCAGAGGGGCGCGTTAACGCCCCTCTGCCTGGTCTGGGCCAGCGCCCAGTAAGCGAAGCGCATGAATTTGAATTTGAATTTAAAAGTTGAAATTGAATCTAAAGACCAGATTCTAATCCCTTAGAAAATTGCCTTTAGATTCCAAATCTAAAATCCAACTCGTTGTTATTTCTTAGTTTGCTGCGACTTTATTAAAGCCCATAAACTCAATAACGCCACTATCATTAAATAATAACTTGGCGCTAAACTGGTCCCAGTCGCACTAATCAGCAATGTACAGATAAACGGCGCAAAACCACCAAATACCGTCACCGCCACGTTATAGCCAATCGCCATGCCGCTAGCACGCGTGGTCACCGGGAACAAATCCGCCATCATCGACGGTACCGCCGAGAAATAAACAGATTTCAGTAACGCCATCCAGCAGACCAGCGCCACCAGCGAAAACGCCGTGGTGTAGTGAGTCATCAACCAAAATCCGGGATAAATCGTCACCAGCAGCAGGATAAGTGAACCCCACATCAGCGGCAAACGACCGACTTTTTCCGCCCATAGACCCATCAACGGCGTCGCGACAGTCAGAATAACGCCAGCCAGCAGCGTAGCAGTGAAGGCCACTTGACTCGAGAAATGCAGCGTTTTAGTAGCGTAAGTCGGCACGTAATTCAGCATGTAGTTGACGGCGGTAGAAACCACCATCAAACCCACCGCCATGCACAGCAGCGATTTTTGCTTACCAAACAGCGTTTTGAGGGGCGATGCGGTTTTATCAGCTTTAACAAAGCTCTCTGCTTCGGTAATGTTGCGACGAATGTACAAACCCACCGGACCAATCAACAGGCCAAAGGCAAACGGAATGCGCCATCCCCAATCCTGAATCTGCGCTTCAGAAAGCCCCTGCGCCAAGCCCAGACCAAAAGCCGAAGCCAGAAGGGTACTCGCGCCCTGCGTCGCAAACTGCCAGCTGGCGATGTACGCCTTGCGCTCAGGGAAATGCTCGACCAGAAACGCCGTCGAACTGCCAAATTCTCCGCCCGCCGAGAAGCCCTGAATCAGACGCGCCAGCAAGATAAGCAGCGGCGCGGCCAGACCAATCGTTGCGTAAGACGGCGTAACAACAATCATCAAACTGCCGAGCATCATTAAACTTATTGAAGCCAATAACGACGCTTTGCGGCCCGCGCGGTCGGCAAACGCCCCGAGCACGATTGCACCCAACGGACGGATCAGGAACGACACCCCGAAGCTGCCGAAAGCCAGCAATAAAGAGACTGTTTGGTCTGTCGTCGGGAAATAGGCGCGGGCGATATAGGCCGCGAAGAAGCCATAAACCGCGATATCGAACCACTCCAGCGCGTTGCCGATACAGGTTACAAACAGCGTTTTGGTCAGGCTCGGTTTTGCCACACTGCCTGCCAATGGAGAAGGGTTTACAGCAGCTTTTGCAGAGGAAAACTGGCTCATTTTTTACCGCCTTTTGCAGACTGTGCCGCGTGTTCATAGTGGGCTTGCAGCAACGTATCGCCGCGCTCGCCTAAATCCCAGAATAGACGAGTCATGATTTCGAGCCCTTCGCGAGCAATTGAAATCAGCATATGTTCATCGACAGCGTGCTGACCGCAGGCCGGATAAGAGTGCGGCACCCACAGCGTCGGTAGGCCAAGAATATCGGCAAACACTTCATTAGGCAGCGAACCGCCCAGATTCGGCAGCAGCGCAGGTTTTTTATCGCTGCTTTGCGCCATCACGTCGAGCGCCCAGTTGACCAGCGGATCGGTGGGATCAAAACGGGTCGCCGGTGAGCCGCGCATAAATTCCACCTCAACCTGCGGGAAGCCGTGCGCATCAAGGTGTGCGCGAACGTGCTGTTGCAGATTCTGCCAATCGGTACCCACCACAAATCGCAGCTGACAAACCGCCGTCGCGTTGCCCGGAATGGCGTTCATCGGGCGCGCAGGATTGCCGGTCAGGAATGACAATACTTCCATTTGGTTCCAGGCAAATAGGCGCTCGGCAGGGGTTAATCCGGCCTCGCCCCAATTTACGTCTATTTCCGGATCGCCCGGCGTGGCGGCGACTTCAACGTCTGAAAGAATCTCACGAATCGCCGCGCTGACTGCCGGCGGTTTTAACGCGCTCACTTGCAGCTGGCCGTGTTGATTAATCAAAGAAGAAATCGCGTTGGCGAGCAGCGTGCCGGGGTTTGGCAGCAGGCCGCCCCAGTTACCGGAGTGATAATCTTTGTCCCGTGCGTTCACCGTAAGGCGGAAATTTACCGCGCCGCGTGAGCCTAAAAATAGCGTAGGGCGCTCTGCGCTAAGGCGCGGGCCGTCGGAGGCGATAAAAATATCGGCACTCAACGCTTCTTTATAGGTGTGGCAAATTTCGGCCAAGCCCGGCGAACTTATCTCTTCGCCCATTTCAAACAGCAGCTTGCAGTTGAATCCGAGCTTGCCGTCGCGAGCCGCAAAAACCTGCTCGAGCGCGGCAATATTGACGCTGTGCTGGCCTTTATTGTCAGCGCTGCCACGTCCGTACCAGCGATCGCCGTCTTCTTTCAGCTCCCACGGGTTCAGCCCTTCGCTCCAGTTTTCGTCGTCACCAAACACGACGTCGCCGTGACCGTAGCTTAAAACGGTGGGCAGCGCGGCATCTTCGATGCGAGTGGCTATCAAAAATGGACGATGCGCTGCATGAGGATTTTCAATAAGTTGCAGCTCAAAGCCCATCGCCAACAGCGCGGGATTAATCTCTTGTTCAAAGTAACGCATCAGTTCGTCATCGCGCTGTGTTGACTGGCTTTCAGTCGCCAGCGCCACGCGGCGAGCTAAAATAGCTTTAAACTCACCGCGGTCAAACCACGCCATTGCGCGATTTACTGCATGTTCTGCCGTTAATTTATCCACTGTCGTTTTATTAATAGTCATAAGAATAGCCTGATGTTGTGTCGTATTAGTGTTAAATCGTTTTGTTGTTATCGTTCTATCTAATACAAAAGTGAGCGTTGCCACAATTATAAAAATTGCAATATAGCGTTGCTTTAATTATAACGCTCATATGCACAAAATAGAGGCACGCACACTTTTGGGGCGATTATGCAAAGTAACGAGATTCGTTATTTCATGGCGGTAGCGAGTACAGGTTCACTGAGCGCGGCCAGTAAACAGCTGTTTGTGGCAGTTTCGGCAATCAGTCGGCAGATTCAACAGCTTGAAGCGCGGGTCGGTGCGACGTTATTTGAGCGTCATGCGCGCGGCATGGTGCTAAACGATGCTGGGCAGATTCTGGAAAATCACGTGCGTAAGAGCATGATGGATATGGAGTTTGCGATTGCTGAAATTCAAGGACTCAAAGCCGTTCGCCGTACGGTGATTCGAATGGCCTGCACGGATGGCCCTGCTTTTGACCTGTTGCCGCAAATGTTTGCCCGTTTCCGCGCGATTAATCCTGGCGTGATGTTTTACCTTAACGTGGGCACCGCGTTGCAGGTATCGGAGATGATCCGCAGCGGCGATTGTGACTTGGCGTTGCAGTTTAGCCTAAGCCCCGAGCGGGGCGTCGACGTGCTGGCCTCGCATCCTGCAAAGGTTAGGATGGCGATGCGCCCCGATCATCCTCTAGCCGACCGCGACATTTTATTAACCGACTTGCATGCTTACGCGCTGGCATTGAATGAGCCGAGCAGCACCATTCGACAGCTGTTTGATATCACCTGCCGAATGAACGGAATATTTCTCGAGCCAGCATTAAGCTGCAATCGTTTCAGTACGCTGTATGAATTTATGCTCGGCACGCCGGGCGCTATCGTGGCTTGTAGTCATTTCTCACTGCTGTTTAAGGCGCGTACCGACAATTTGGTGGTCAAATCGATCAACATCGAGCAGCTTAATCAGCGTACCTTGCAGCTGCAAACTCAGGCGGGCAAGCATCGTTCGGCGGCGCTAAGCCAGTTTATTGATTTCAGCTGTGATTTGCTGACGCGTGAAAGCGAGGCATTCGAACGGGATTTCAAGCTATGAAATCTTTGGTCCGATTGAATGCCTGATGAGAATGGAATTTTAAGAGCTGATTTTTAGGAAATGACTTTCTGCCGAACGGGATGACGTAACCAATCAATGCTTGGCCAACCTTTCTCTTCGGCAAGAGTACGCAGCGCCTGACAGCCGTTAACCACGGTAGGGCGGTCAACAAACTCGAGCAGCGGCAGGTCAAAAATCGAATCGCTATAGGCAAAGGTGTGAGCAAATTTAGGCGTGTCGGGCTGTGCCAGCCACTGTTTCAGGCGCTCAACCGTGCCCTGATGAAAGGTAATGTCGCCCAGCGTTTCGCCGGTAAAACAGAGAGGATCGGGGTTGAGCTCGGGCTGTACGGCGAACACCTGCTGTATTCCGAGCCTTTTAGCTATCGGCATAACTAAATGTTCACCAGAAGAAGAGACCAGCGCCACCATGTCACCACGTTCGCGATGCCAGGTAATCTGCTGACGCGCCTGCGGATAAAGCCGAGGCATGATATCGCGATGAACGAAACGTTCCACCCATCCTGACACTGTGCGACAGTGATATCCGCGCATCGGCGTTAAAGTATCTTTCAAATAACGGGTCACAGAATGAGGATCGGGCGGGGCGTCGCTATAACGGGTCACGGTAGACATCTGCCGCTGGTGATGCTGTAACGTTGCGGTGGAAGTATAGCCTTGCGAGACCAGCCACTGAAGCCAAAGGCTGGAACTGTCATCGCAAATCAGCGTTTTATCGAGGTCAAACAGCGCTAAATCCATAACCGGTCCCCGCTTATCAAGACGATGGTTTCAAAACGATGGCTTGATGGCATTTCTCTTAGTCGACATATTTGAGGTTAGCGGAAAAACCGATGAACACTAGGGGGGCTTAAGCAAATTTTTAGTAAAGCTTGTGACCTTTAAACCGACTAGGCTCAAAAATCACATCTGATATTTTTCTGAGTTCACCTTAATGTTGATGAAGCGTTTAGAATCCTTCGTGATTGACGTTCCTGGCTTTGCCTGCGGAGGGAGCACTAAAAAAATTTGTGGTTTTTGTATATAAATCGACTCATTAGAGAGTGTAAAGCAGGCAAAAGCGCATTAAAGTCTACTATTCATAGAAACTTTACAATGGAATGGTTTCTTATCAGCGGCTAAAACGTTAGTTTTTAGTTCGGTAAAGCCGTCAAGCCAAGATAATTCTGAGTTTAGGAGTATTTTGACTTCCAGCAAATCAAGATCTGATTGAAAGATAACCAAATTTCAGTTACCCGGACAGAAGCGCTAATAACCTATGACAATATCTCTCTTATCCAAACGGAACCTTCTTTGTACGTTCAGCGGCACCGTTTTTCTGCTGACGTTTCCCACTGCGCATGCCGATACGGCACCGGCTAAATCGGTCGCGCTAACCCCAACAACCGCTACGCCGGGTGCGCCGGCCGCGCCACAAATTAACGCAAAATCCTGGGTACTGATGGACTACGGCAGCGGCAAAATTATTGCCGAGTCGCAGCCTGATGCCCGCCTCGATCCTGCCAGCCTCAGCAAGATCATGGTCAGCTATGTGGTCGGACAGGCTCTGAAATCGGGCAAAATCCACGAAAGTGACTTGGTCACCGTGGGTAAAGATGCCTGGGCCACCGGTAATCCAGTGCTTCGCGGCTCTTCTTTGATGTTCCTTAAACCTGGCGATCAGGTGCCGGTATCTGAATTAAACAAAGGCATCGTTATTCAGTCGGGGAATGACGCCAGTATCGCGTTGGGCGATTACGTTGCCGGAAGCCAGGACGCTTTTGTCGGGCTGATGAATCGCTATTCCCAGCAGCTTAATCTTAGCAATACGATGTTCAAAACCGTACACGGGCTGGATTCTGACGGGCAATATACTTCTGCTCGCGACATGGCGCTGCTCTCCCGCGCGCTTATCCACGACACGCCAGAAGAGTACGCGCTTAACAAAGAGAAAGAGTTTACCTTTAACCGAATTCGTCAGGTTAACCGTAACCGCCTGTTGTGGAGCACCAATCTTAGCGTAGACGGCATCAAAACCGGCTACACCTCGGGCGCGGGTTACAATTTGGTCTCTTCGGCTATCGATTCCAACGGCATGCGCCTGATTGCCGTGGTGATGGGCGCGCCGAGCGATCGTGTGCGCTTCAACGAAAGCGAATCGCTGCTGACTTGGGGCTTCCGTTTCTATGAAACCATCACCCCCATTAAAGCTGCCGATGCCTTTACCACCCAGCGGGTCTGGTTCGGCGCCGATAAAACTGTGCCGCTTGGCGTAGCAGAAGATGCTTCGCTGACCTTCCCGAAAGGCCAGCTCAAGAATCTGAAAGCCAGCTTTACGCTTAATAATCCGCAGCTTGAAGCGCCGATTACAAAAAATCAGGTTGTGGGAACGATCAACTTTTCACTCGACGGCAAAGTCATCGACCAACGTCCGCTGGTGGCGAAAGCCGATGTACCGGAAGGCGGCTTCTTTAGCCGAATCATCGATTTTGTGATGATGAAAATTAGTGGCCTTTACGACAGCGTATTTGGAAAAACCGCTTCATAAGCGTGATCGACCACGTTGACGTGTTATGAAAAGCAAAACAAAAGGCGAGAAATTTATCCTCGCCTTTTTACATTCTAAACCGAAAGCGTAAAGCCTAATACTATTCGCGCACCCAGCCTTTACGTATAGGCAGGGCAAAACTGAAACGGTAGACTTTATCCAGCATACCGCTGATTACGTTGCCAAAAAGATTCCAGACAAGCTGGGAGAACAGACAACCCAACATGCCTACCAGCAATCCACCCAGCATATCTAGCGGCCAATGCACGCCGACGTAAACGCGAGACCAGGCGATGCCGAGCGCGACCACCAGAAAGATAGCGCCTGACCACACGCGATGCCAAAACAGAAAGGCGAGGGCAAAGGTGAAGATGGCGGTGCCGTGATCGCTTGGGAAGGAGCTGTCGGCTGCGTGGTGCAAGAAGGTGTAGCCAAAGCCTTCCATAAACGGACGCGCATGCGGAAACAGTTCGGAAAGTGTTTTTGCACAGGTCATGGCAAAGATTAGCGCAATGGCTGTTTTACTGACTAATTCTCGCTGAAAGGCGATGTGGTGATGATGTCCCCAAAGATAAAGTGCGACGATCAGCACCGGGACAATGAATATCAAATCGTTTGCCAGGAAAAGCGCGATACTTAACAGCCACGACGGCGAGTCTGGTGTCGCATTGATCCAGGTAAACAGCAAATGGTTAAGCTGTTCCATATATACCCTCATC
The DNA here is from genome assembly GCF_036663475.1 of Rouxiella sp. T17. Classification (NCBI taxonomy): domain Bacteria; kingdom Pseudomonadati; phylum Pseudomonadota; class Gammaproteobacteria; order Enterobacterales; family Yersiniaceae; genus Rouxiella; species Rouxiella sp. T17. Next base: position 286,850 of record NZ_JAWUEA010000042.1, read on the forward strand.
TTTTACCGGCAAAATAGGCGCCGAAAAATTATTTTTATCAAAACTGGTCACTTTCAAAACTGGTCATGTTCAAAACTGATCATTGTCCAAACTGGTCATTTTCAAAACTGTATTAACGAGTCCTTAATCAATAAGCCCTTCACCAGACTGCTAAAATAGGCCTGAGTTCAACGTTAGAGAGTTATTCTGCTAGCGTAAAGTAGTGACATTCCTAAATTAACTTCTATTTAACTTCTGTCTAGGTTGGAGAATTGCTTGATTGTAAAAGCATTATATTAAGAAAACCTTAAGGTATTGAAGGCCTGATCTCGTGTGAAGCGTTATTCAAGACTTGTCCTAAATAACATCAGCTTACATCGAATAGTAGAGTAGAGTCGCTACAGGAGTCATGGAATTTGCTCCTGTAGCGAAGGAGTGGGGAAGTTAAAGGAATGAGAAACAGTTTATCGCCGACATTATTGGGCAATAAACGCGTCGGTAGAAACCACCCGAGCAACAGGCCCATTGAGGCACGCATTGTGATGGCGAATAATAGCTTCGGCGCTTAATTGATCGGTATTTATACAGCTGTGTGCGTCAGATATAAGAATCGGCTTGAATCCATAGGCTGAAGCAGTGCGGCAGGCAGTATCTACGCAATATTGAGTTTTAAGGCCGACAATAACCAATTCACTGACTTTTTGTTCGACTAATAACTCTGCGAGCGGGGTGTTATCAAAACAGCTGGCACGTGATTTATCGACAACTATATCTTTATCAGCGTCAAAATTAAGTTCTGGGACAATATTCCAGATAGCTTCTCCTTTCGCGAAAGGTGAACCCGGTGGGCCTGCATGACGAACGAAAATAACCGGCAGGTGCCGTGAATGAAAATGTTCAGTTAATCGGTTTATATTATTCAGCAACTCTTCGCGATGAAGGGGTAAAGGCTCAACTGAGCATTGACCGATTTGCATATCGATAACTAACAGCGCCTGCTTTGAAGAGGAATTATTTTGCATGGTTTTCTCCTTGTTAAATGCCATTAGGTCAGGAGAAAAGCACCCCTGCCTAGTCGGCGGGGCTAAAGTTGTTTTTAATCAGTGCACTAGGTCTTAGACACCGCGCACCACAACTCGCGACCCACCATTGATGGTGATCGTTGTCGTGTGCGTGCAGGTCAGAGCGGTTAAATAATTCATAAATTGACTATGCCATGAGTTTCTTAAAACGCAAATTAAACTTAACTTATTGAAAGCGCTATTTTAAGTCCAAAGCCCATTTGGAAACATTTGTTTACTTTTGTAGATAAAGTTCCTACTCAAAGCGTGGAATGTTTGACTAACATTAGAAATGGTTAACTAACATCATGATGGATGACGTTAATGACCATTTTTAAAAGGGAGTGAACATGTCTACTGTTTCTGAATTTGAACAGTCATGCCGAGATCAAATTGCGATTTTATTTATATCTGAAATCTTGAATCGGCTTGGCGTCATTGAGGCAGGTAAAGTTTTAAATAACGTGTCAAAGAAAGTAGATGAGGAACAAGACGAGGAAGTAAAACACCGTTTACAGACTTACATTGCCGATTTAAAGGCAAGTTATATGGAAGACTCTTCGACCACGACTTCTAAGTGGCTCAATCGCGGCTAAAAATTTGCAAGAAAAAACCCGGTAACCTTGAACCTAAACAGGCGGGGTTAACGGGCTCTCCAATATGGGGACTTCTAAGAAAAGCAGTGGCAATAAATCAGACTACGCCAATTCTTAAAAGTTCTGGGCAGTTTAAAAAAAACAGAAAAATTTATTGTTTTTTATAACTGTTTTCCTCTCAAGGCGTTATTCAGCCTCCGGGCCAGATTATTACCATCATCGTACCGGCTAAAGTCAGCAGAACGTTGGCAATTGCATAAGTACCGGCATAGCCGAGCGCAGGAATATTGCTGCGTGCGGTATCGCTGATAATCTCCATGGCTGGCGCACAGGTTCTTGCACCCATAATCGCGCCAAACAGCAGGGCGCGGTTCATGCGCAAAACGTAAGCGCCAAAAATAAAGCAGATGATAACCGGCACTAAACTCACGATGAGACCCGAAAGCAGCATTTGTCCGCCGACTGCGCCCAGACCGTGATTAATACCTGCGCCCGCGCTAAGACCCACGCCCGCCATAAATACCATTAATCCGAACTCTTTCACCATATTAAGCGCACCCTGCGGGATATAACCGAAAGTAGGGTGGTTGGCACGCAGGAAGCCCAGCATAATACCGGCAAACAGTAAGCCCGCCGCATTACCGATTCCGAAAGAGATGGTCTTGAATTGGAAAGTGACGAGACCAATCATCAGGCCGACGATAAAGAACGCACAGAAAGCGAGCAGATCGGTGACTTGGCTATGAATGGAGATAAAGCCGATACGTTCCGCTACGCTTTTAACGCGTCGTGCGTCGCCGCTTATCTGCAAAACATCGCCTTTATTCAATACGATGCTGTCATCAATAGGCATTTCAATCTGGCTGCGGATCACTCGATTCAAGAAGCAGCCGTGATCGGTTAGATTTAGCTGGCTTAACCGTTTACCCACGGCATTGTTGTTCTTGACGACGACCTCTTCCGTCACGATGCGCATATCGAGCAGATCGCGGTCGAATACTTCTTTGCCGTTTCGGAAACTTGGATCGAGGCGTGAATGCGCATCGGGATAACCGACCAGGGCGATTTCATCACCATTTTGTAAAACGGCGTCGCCATCGGGTGTAGCTAGAATTCCATTACGACGAATGCGTTCGATATAACATCCGGTTTGGCGATAAATACCTAGTTCACGGAGATTTTTACCGTCGGCCCAGGCAACCAGCTCTTGCCCAACGCGATAGGCGCGAATAACGGGCAGATAAACTTTACGCTGGCTATCAGTATCCAAACCTCTTTCGCGCGCTATTTGCTGGGCGCTGGTAGAGAGATCTTGATGCTGAAGTTTCGGCAGATAGCGTGCGCCGAAAATAAGGCTGACTAAGCCTATCAAATAGGTCAGGGCATAACCCAAACTAAGATTGTCGAGCTCCGGTCCGAGAATTTTTGGGCTGCCCAAGGTATTTCGCAGCGTGTCGCCCGCGCCGACCAATACAGGCGTTGAGGTCATTGAGCCTGCCAACATACCCGCCGTGAGTCCGATGTCCCAGCCAAAAAATCGGCCAAGCCCAAAGGCGAGCAGCATGGCGGTGCCGACCATAACCAGCGCCAGCATCAAATAATTTTTGCCATCGCGGAAGAAAATAGAGAAGAAGTTAGGACCTGCCTCGACGCCAACGCAAAATATAAATAGCATAAAGCCGAGATTAAGCGCCTCGGTATTTATGCTGAAATGTTGTTGTCCGAGCAAGAGGGAAACGACTAAAACGCCAATGGAATTACCTAATTGAACCGATCCTAAGCGAACTTTACCTAGGCAAAGGCCGAGCGCCAATACCACAAAGAGTAAAAGGATGTAGTTACCATTTAACAAACTAGCGACATTTATATTCACAGAGTATTACTTATTGGTTACCAGCAATTTATTGAAATATATAACAGCAACAGATAAATTCAATGAGGCGACTTAACGACGAGTATTGCCTATGGATAAGTTACTTTTGCTACTGTTTATCCGAAATTACGTGTTTATCCGAAATTACGCGCACTATTCTAGACCTTGCACCGTCGGACAGCCAGTCCTGTCCCGTGTTTAACAGTAAAAACAAGTAAGTATCCCAATGGATCAGGGTTAAGCCTCTGCTTTTGTCATGCAAAACTACCTTTACCTGCCGCTGCGGGCGCTCATCAGCGTCGCTGCGGGGGTTCATAAACAATGGAGAGAGGACATGAGAAGGTATTTCCCCCTTTTATGCGGCGCAGTACAGGCAATATTATTTTTAATTGTTTTTGTTTCGTTAAAAGGTCATGTCATTACTGTTAATAGAATTATTCCGCAGGGTGATTTATGCATGCTTCTTTATCTGGTGCCTGGAATAATTGGCTGCATGTTAAGCCGGGGTGAAAACTTTTTGAGTCTATTTATTAGCGCGCTGATTAGCGTGCCTTTGTGTTTAATTATTCGACATTTCTTTTTGCTGGAAATACGCAGCTATTGGCAGGAGCTGGCTTATTTGATTAGTGCGGTATTTTGGTCAATGTTAGGGGTGATGTTCGTAACATTGGGAAGAATGAGAACTTCGTAAGATTTGGAATCTTACTGCAATTGCATTAGAAACTTTTGAGGTCAAGGTTAAGGTCAAGGTCAAGGTCAAGGTCAAGGTCAAGGTTAATGCCAAGGTCAACAGCATGCGCTTCGCTTACTGGGCGTCGGCCCAGACCGACCAAAGGCCCGCAGTCGCGCGAGCCTCTGGACTCCGCGCTCTTTCTCCCTCGCGACAAGAAGGAGGCAAAAAAATGAGATCGTTTCAGGCACATCAGTGCGTGGCGTAGGTCGCGGCGCTTCGCGCTCCCGTCACTACCCTCAGAAGCCAAAAACGTCTTCTTCACTCCGTTCCGCGCTGCCCCGATGCCGCCAATTACAGCTTCTACAGAAAGGGCGGAATCCTTACTGCGGTCAAGGGCCGATCTCTCAAGATACTCTCTATTAAACAACCTCATACTATGCCGACCTGATGCCGCCAATTATAGCTTCTACAGAAAGGGCGGAATCCTTGCTGCGGTCAAGGACCAATCTCTCAAGATACTCTATATTAAACAAATTCATACTATGCTGACCCGATGCCGCTCCTAAAGCAAGGGCGGAACCCTTACTGCGATCAAGGGCCGATCCCTCAAAATAAAAGACATTGTTTGTTAAAAACCTTTAACTATAGTTACAACATACTTTAAGAGATACCAAATCAAAGAGGCACGGTAATGTCTCGTTATAATAGTTACAACATACATATTATGATGTTTTCAATTTGTCCGAGCATAAATCATCGGTAGCTTGGCAGGGGGTTGTGTGGCGGTGAAAGGAATTTTTCGTCTTATGCATCATTTTATTGGCAAAAACAAAGTTTGAAATAAAAAAGCCGTTTTTATTTCGTGCATTCCTGCTAGCCTTTTACTCATTCATGTTTATGAAAATCATGCATTCATGTTAATGGAAATTTGAGGAGTAACAATGAGTCAGCAACCGACCGTCGCAGTGCTAGGTTTAGGGGCCATGGGCCACGCGTTTGCCGCTAACCTCGTTAAAAAGGGTTTTACGACGCGCGTCTGGAATCGTACCGCATCTAAAGGCGAAGATTTAGTGGCGGCAGGCGCGGTAGCGGGTAAAACGCCGCGCGATACCGTTGAAGGCGTTGACGTGGTTATCTCAATGTTAGCCGATGGGCAGACAACTCAGTCTGTGTTTACCGGCGACGACGGGCTGCTCGCAGGCCTGAAGCAGGGCGGTATTGTGGTGCAAATGGGTACCATCGGCGTTGAAGCCACGGAAGAATTGATTGCACTGCTTAAAGAAAAGCGTCCGGACGTGGTGTTCTTCGACGCACCAGTTTCTGGTACCAAAGCGCCGGCCGAACAGGCGCAGATTGTGGTGCTGGCTAGCGGCGATCGTGAAGCAGGGGCGGCGGTTGAGCCCGTGTTTGCAGCGATTTCCAAAGGTGTGAAATGGTTGGGTGAAGCAGGTCGCGCGTCGAAAATGAAGCTGGTGGTCAATGCCTGGCTGATTTCGATGGTTGAAGGCATCGCCGAAAGTTCGCAGCTGGCCGAAGAGCTGGGCTTCACCACCGATGAGCTGTGGAACGTGCTCGACGGCGGGCCGCTGGCCGTGCCTTATATTAAAGGCAAAATGGAGATGTTTAAAACCAGCAATTACGAGCCGCAAATGCAGCTGACGTGGGCGCTGAAGGATATCAATTTGGCGCTGAAAGCCAGTGGATCCCGCACTTTGCCAGTGATGCAAAACATCAGTAATACCTGGCAGAAAGCCGTTGATGCAGGCTATGGCGACAGCGATCTGGCGGTAGTTTATCGCTACTTGGGCACCCAAAACGCCAAGTAAAACATCATGGTTTAATCTATACCGCCGTGGTGAAAATCGCGGCGGCGTACTCTATTCCCCGTCTTTTGTGTGTCATTCTCCCTTCATTTCATCGTCACATTGCTTTAATAAATCTGTCATCCAATCTCGCTAGTTTTATCCCATCGCTACTTTTTTGAGAACGACGTTCTTACTGTAAAACATGGGATGTTGAATTAATGTCTGCTATCGAAATTGCCCATCTTTATAAATCTTTTGGTTCCCATCAGGTATTAAACGATGTGTCGCTGCATATTCGCCACGGCGAATTCGTGGCCGTACTCGGCCCGTCTGGCTGTGGAAAAACCACGCTGCTGCGAACCATTGCAGGCTTTGAGCCAGTTGATAGCGGCACGATTACGCTGGGTGATAAAACGGTTTCGTCACCTGAAAAACATCTCCCGCCGGAACAGCGCCAACTGGCGATTGTGTTTCAAAACTATGCCCTTTGGCCGCACATGTCGGTTGAAGAAAATGTCGCTTACAGCTTAAAAGTCCAAGGTGTGAAAAGTGCCGAACGCCAACAGCGCACGGCTAACGCCTTGATGCAGGTAGGATTAGAGAACTTTGCCTCGCGACGTCCGGCCGATTTGTCGGGAGGACAGCGGCAGCGCGTGGCATTGGCGCGCTGTCTGGTCGCGCATCCAAACGTGGTGCTGCTTGATGAGCCGCTTGCTAACCTTGATGTTCATCTGCGCGCGGCGATGGAAGAGGAATTTGCCCACTTTCATCGTCAAACGGGCGCCACACTTCTTTATATTACGCACGATCAGCAAGAGGCGATGGCGATTGCCGATCGCGTGGTGGTCATGGACGCGGGCAGGGTGATGCAGTTTGCCGCGCCGCAAACGCTATATCTCGAACCCGCTAACGAAATGGTCGCGAAGTTTATTGATGATGGCCGCGTGATAGAGGTCGAAAATATTCGCCCTTGCGGCGGCGGGATAGCCGAAGCGACGCTGCTTGGCGTCACCTATCGCCTGCGTGCCAGCGTGGAACAGCGCTCACAGTCTCGCGGTAAAGTTTGCCTTCATGCCGCCTCTTTACGTCAGGCGACTAATGATGAGCCCAGCTTTTCAACTATTATAAAACGTATAGTCTTCCGTGGTGCGTACAGCCAATTGGACGTACAGCCCGACGGCGCGCCAGAGTCGCTGCTTTCGCTGCATCTGGTTGATGTTAATCAACTAAGGGTGGGCGACAGGCTGCAATTGACCTTAAACGACGGCTGGATTCTTCCCCATTGTGAATCATCTTATTAATAAAAACGGTTAACAGTTTCCATCATTTTGCGACTTCTTAATAAAGAATCAATAAGGACACGCCATGCACAGCCCTACCGTCAGCGATAATAAAAATAACCGCCTTTCTACCATTTTCAGTTTCATTCCAACCACTGCTGCCAGCGCAACCGCCATTGCCGGTTTACTGCTCGGTACATTAGTCGTTCCTCAGTTAGCTTTCGCCGATGAGGCGCCAAGTGGCAAGCTGGTCATTTATACCTCGCAGGCCCCTGAAACTGCTCAACAAACCATTGATGCCTTCAAAGCGGCTTATCCCGGCATTCAGGTTGAGTGGTCGCGCAATGGCACCACGCAGCTGATGAACGTTTTGCATACTGAAATGATGGCGGGCGGCGTTAAGGCCGATGTGCTGTTGGTCGCGGATTCAATCAATCTTGGCGCGTTGAAGAAAGAGGGCAAGCTAATGGCTTATCCGCAGGCGCCGGTGGGTAATATCAAAAGCGAATTTTACGACAAAGATAAAACGTGGTTCGGCACCAAAATCATCGCTACGGTGATTGGCTATAACACCAAAAATGCCAAACCGGTGGATTCATGGCTGGCACTTACCGACGCCAGTAATAAAGGTCAGGTTGCTGTGCCAAGCCCGCTTTATTCCGGTGCGGCGCTGTATAATTTACACACCGCTATTAATACGCCGTCTATCGGCTGGGATTTTTATCAAAAACTGGCCGCTAATGATATTAGTCCTGAAGGCGGTAACGGCCCTGCATTAAAAGCAGTGGCCAGTGGCTTGGCTAAATATGGCGTTATTACCGACGCCGATATTATTTTGGCAAAAAAGAAAGGTTCGCCAATCGATTTGGTCTATCCGAAAGAGGGCGTGTCATTTGTCACCGAGCCGGTGGCGATTCTATCTTCAACCCACAATATTCCCGCCTCGAAGGCTTTTGTTAATTTCCTGCTCTCGAAACAGGGGCAAGAGTTGGTGGTCAAGCAGGGCAATCGACCGATTGACGAAAATATCGCCGCGCCCGAGGGTTTTGAGCCGATCAGTAAAATTAAATTGCTGACCCTTGATTCTGACAAAGCGGTCGACGATGACAAACAGGTACGCGCTAAATTTACCCAAATTTTTGGTGGCTGATTGCCCGCTGATTAATGAGTCGATTGATAATTTTGTGGCTTTCATTGGATGAATGAAACATGAGTGTAATGAGCGAGTTAACCCGAAACGGGGCGATTAAATGGTCGGCGTGGCGAGGCGATCGCGCCGTGCTGTGGTTACTGGCATTAACGATAGGCGTGCTCTCCGTCGCCCCGTTGACACGACTGGTTTGGGCGGCGATTGCGCCGGAAGGCACGCTGGATTTTGCTCGCTTGTTACAGCTCATTGGCACGCAAAAAGTGCTGCAGGCCACGCTAAATACGGTAGGCATTGCCGTAGCCGCCACACTTTTATCGATGATTATCGGTACCTTAGCCGCGCTGCTGGTGGCGCTGACCCCACTTCGCGGCAAGCAGCTGTGGGTGTTCACCTTTATTTTGCCGTTAATGATCCCGCCGCAGGTCATTGCGCTGTCATGGGTGCAGGCGCTATCGCCGTCGAGCCCGCTACTGCTGGCTATTGTTGATCTCTTTGCATGGTTTGGGTGGCCGCTGACCCTGAGTAATCAACAGCCTTTATACTCCGCGACCGGCATTATTTTATTGCTCGGCATGCACAATGCGCCACTGGTATTCCTGACCGTGCGCGCTGGGTTACGCCGTCTGCCTGCGGAGTTGGTCGAGGCCGCGCGCATCACGGGCGCTTCGCCGATGCGCGTCCTTTTCACGGTGATTTTGCCTTTGGCACGCCCGGCGATATTTGCCGGTGCCGCGCTCTCATTTGTCGCCGCCGCCGGTAATTTTGGTATTCAGGCGATGTTAGGCATTCCGGGGCGCGTGCCAACGCTAATTACGCTGGTCTATCAACGGCTTAATAGTAGCGGACCCTCGGCGCTGCCGGACATGGCGGTACTGTCATTACTCATTGCGCTGATCACTTTTGGTGGACTAGCCGTCAGTCGCTACTTGGGCGGTACGCGCGATGTGCGGGTCAGTGGCGCGTCAAAACAGCTTCAGCAGCCGCTCGGCGTCTGGCGTTTACCCGTCGCAGGGCTGGCGTGGCTCTGGATCCTCATTAGCCTGCTGTTGCCGCTTTCCGCCCTTATCACTACCTCGTTAACACTCGGTTTTGGTCAGGCACTCAATTGGCAGTCGCTGACTTTCGATAACTACATCAATGCGCTGTGGCAATATCCGGCAATCCATCAGGCCTTTTTCACCAGTCTCGGGCTGACCCTGATGGCGGTGGTTATACTGACCTTTATGTCACTATTTTTGGCCTATTTTCTCAGCTGGCAGCGCAGTCGATTAGTCAGCGTACTGCAAATGTCGACGGAGCTAGCCTATGCGTTGCCCGGCATTGTGACGGGAATCGCCGCGATTTTATTTTTCCTCAAACCGCTGCCTCTCATTAATGTCACTATTTACGGCACTATCTGGATCATTTTGGCCGCCTATTTATCCAACTTTTTAGCCTTGGTGCTGCGCCCGACACTGGCCGGATTTGCGCAAATAGAACGTTCGCTTGATGAAGCCGCGCAAATTTCCGGAGCCGGATTTATGCGCCGCATGTGGGACATATTAATGCCGCTGGCGGCGCCTTCGGCCATGGCGGGAGCAATTTTGGTATTCCTGACCGCGCTAAATGAAATACAGGTATCGATTTTACTGGTTACCTCAAGCACGCAAACCTTGGGCCCGATGGTTATTTTCCTTGATGAAGGCGGCTCGTCAACGCTCGCCGCGGCCGTGGGATGCCTGATGATTTTAATTGTGCTGCTGTTTATGCTTATTGCGACCCTGTTTGCCAAACGTCTGCCGGAGGGCGTATTACCGTGGCGAGCCTAAGCCGTAAAAAAGCAATGTGCTACAGTTAATCCTAATGATACATCTGTAAAAAAAGGAGAAGTTATGGCTAAGGTCGCAATAGTTGGCGCGCACGGACAGATTGGGAAACTAATAATCAAACACCTGCGCGCGCAGGGACATGAAGCATTAGGCATCGCGCGCAAGGAAGAACAAATACCGGCGCTGCGTAAACTCGGTGCCGACACCGTATTATTAGATATTGAAAATGCTACCGCCGATCAGTTGGCAACCGGCATGAAGAACGTTGACGCTGTGGTATTTGCCGCAGGCGCGGGCGGAGGTTCAACTGCTGAGCGTAAACACACCGTAGATTATGCCGGATCGGTGCTGCTTGCCGAGGCGGCTAAACTCGCAGGGGTTTCACGTTACGTGCAAATCTCTGCGGTTGGCGTTGATGACCCGTTAAAACCTGACACCGATGCCGTGTGGAAGGCTTACATCGAAGCCAAGCGCGACGCCGATATCTCTTTACGTGCCAGTGGGTTGGAGTGGACAATCATTCGTCCGGGCCCGTTAACAAACGAACCGGCGACCGGCATGGTGACACTTTCAGAAAGTGCGGGCCGGGGCGAAGTCACTCGTGAAGATGTCGCGCTGGTGGTGGTAGCGGCCATCGATGCACCTTCTTCCATCGGCAAACAGTGGGAGCTGCGAGGCGGTAATACGCCCATCCGCGATGCCGTTTGCCAGTGATGGTTATTAAGAGTGATAGTTGCCCATTAAGAGAATAATGCTAAAGCCAAATTAACGGTTTTTGGCCTGCAGTAAGTTATTAGCCTTAGCGAAGTCATCGAAAAGTATCTGGCGAAAACCTTTAGCAACTTCTGATAAAGGTCTTTCGCTGGAACTCACCAAATAAACGCGATACCGGGTGTGGTGTTCAAAGGGAACGAGATGATAGCCCAAATGAGCGTACTCCTCGGCGGTATCGCGCAACATAATTGCCATACCAATATTCTGAGCGACCATATGGCAAATCGTCGACGCCCAGGTACTCTCTGCGCAAATACGCCGTGAAATACCGCGCATCGCAAAAGTTTCGTCAAATAACTTGTAGTCAATATCCGCAGAAACCATGTTAATAAAGTCTTCGCCGTAAACATCCTCAGGCTTGATAATCTCTTTAGCTTTTAATCGATGCCCCTTGGGTAAAATACAGACCAAATCCCCGCCCGCAATTTCCTCACACAGCAAACCCTCTCGGGTGGTATGACGTAAAGATATGCCGATATCGATCGATTGCCGCGAAACCGCATCGGCAATATTGTCGGAAGCCATAGGAATTACTGATGTCTGCAAGTGCTTTCGCCCGACAAGATAGCGGCCAACGCGTTGAGAAATCCACCCCTCGGAAAAGGCCGGAAATACGCCAATGCGCAAATAGCCACGCCGTGTTTCACCTATCTCTTTGGCTATTTCATTCAGGTAATTCAGCCCTCGATAAACCCGCGTGACTTCGTTGAAAAACATACCGGCTTCGGGCGTCGGATTGAGCTTGCCTTTGCGGCGCTCAAAGGCAACGAATCCAGCCTCTTGCTCGAATCTTTCCAACATTCTGCTAATCGCCGGCTGCGAGACATTCATGTGCTGGGCGGCGGCAGTAATTGAGCCGTGAGACATCACCGCGACAAAGGCATCCATCTGTTTTGCACTGATTTTTGACACGTCATTAACTCCCATTGCGGATTGCGATTAAGGGACTTTTTAGTGCTGGCTAACAAATAAGCATTCCATATGAAGATTCGAGGGTATTACATTTGTTTAGTTTAAACATCCAAAATTTTATTGGATGTAATGACATGGCTTTTTTATAGTCGACTCACTCATCACACTTTTACTGCTTTGCAAAATGTTCAACGCTTGCTGTTCCTGAAACGGTAGTTATTCCCAAAGATGTAAAAACTGTCCAAGAGGAAATGCGTGTGAAATTTGACCTGCAAGATATTTATAAAAATGATGATTCACCCGACGCCACGGAATTGGCGATCAAGGCTGATGAATCGCTAAAAGGACGTGCTGAAAAATCTCGACCTGTGGCTGATATTATTCACCCTCGGCCTAAAAGAAGTGACTGGATCTGGTATTCGTTATTAGTCGTCGTCGCCATTCTGTTTATTGAGCTGGTTATCGATAATCCCCGCTGGAAATGGGATATCGTGGCGCATTACCTGTTCAGTAAACGGGTTATTTCGGGTCTTGAAAATACGCTTATTCTTACCGTTTGTGCCAGTACATTGGGGCTTTGTCTTGGGCTGATCATTATGGCCTGCCGGATGTCGAGCAATCCCGTTTTAAAAGGTTTCGCCTACATTTACATCTGGATAATCAGGGCTATTCCACCCATTGCGATGCTGCTGTTTCTATTCTTTGTATCCGCTATCGTGCCACGCATTTATTTGCCGCTGCCTATTCTCAACGTCAACTTATTTGATATCGATACCACTACGCTTATTTCACGTTTTAGCGCCGCCGTTATTGGTTTGGCGCTTTATCTTGGGGGCTACAGCGCCGAAATATTCCGTGGCGGTATTATGGCCGTGGAACCCGGGCAGCGCGAAGCCTCCAAAGCCATTGGCATGAGCGATTTTCAGATGATGTTTCACGTCGTGATGCCGCAGGCTTTAAGAGTGATCATTCCGCCACTGGCCAATGAATTAATTACCATGTTCAAAAGCACATCGCTGGTGACGGTGATTGGTTATGTCGAATTACTGACCACAGTACAGCTTATTTACTCCACCAATTTCGAAACGATTCCTCTGCTTACCGTCGCCTGTATTTGGTATCTGTTTTTAACCAGTCTCGCAATGGCAGTGCAAAGCTTGCTCGAATGGCATTTTAGTAAGGGAGCGAAACGATGAATCAGAATCTATTCCCGAACAGTCAAGCAAATGAGAGCAGTAATATCTCACAGAGGGATTATGTTTCCATGAAGAACAATGTTTCCGTGAAGAGCAATGTTTCCGTGAAGAGCAATGTCACCCCTTTTTCTCTGAATAAAGAGGGGGAACCCTTGCTGGAAATGAAGGCGATCACCAAGAAATTTGGTGCTTTTACCGCGCTGGATTCGGTAGATTTTTCACTCTATAAGGGCGACGTGGTCGCTATTATCGGTCCGTCAGGATCGGGGAAAAGTACCTTATTACGCTGCATTAACATGCTTGAACTGATTAATTCCGGCAGCATCAAGTTCAAGGATGAAATACTCGGCACCGAAATGCGCGGCGCTAAATGCATTCGCGCACCCAAGAAAGTATTAGACAGGCAACGTCGTTATTTCGGCATGGTTTTTCAGGGCTTTCATCTGTTCCCTCATTATACCGTCTTGCAAAACGTGCTGGCCGGGCCCTGTATTGTTGGCGGGAAGAAACGTAGCGAGGTTAATGCATTGGGCGAAAAGCTGCTGGCACGAGTAGGGTTAGCCGATCGCGTCCATCATTATCCTTCACAACTTTCTGGCGGCCAGAAACAGCGTGTCGCCATTGCCCGCGCGTTGGCGATGGACCCCGAAGTGATGCTATTTGATGAACCCACCAGCGCCCTCGATCCCGAGCTGGTTAATGAAGTTCTCGATGTTATGAAAGAGTTGGCTGCGGCTGGAACCACCATGATTATCGTCACCCATGAAATGGAGTTTGCCAGAAAGGTGGCGAATAAAGTGGTGCTGATGGACGGCGGCGTTATTGTCGATCAGGGAACACCCGAGCATATATTCTCAGGCGGCAGCACCGAGCGCTGCAAACGTTTCTTGTCGAGTATAGGGCTGAGAGCAAATAGCCTCTCTCTCTAGATATTCTATAAAGCCAACGTGCCTTACAGCATGGGGCAATTATTGCCGACTTACCCATTATCCTCATTCGCTATTCCTGTGCGGCTATTCAGGTTAATTATTAAGGATCACAAATGAACGGTGAAAATAGAAAATTACGACTCGGCTTGTCCATGCGCTATTTTGGCTATCATCTGGCCGCGTGGCGTCACCCTGATGTTCCGGTGTCCGGCACCCTCGATTTCAAATATTTCCTCAAAAGCGCGCAGACTGCGGAAGAAGCCAAATTCGATATGATCTTCTTTGCCGACGGCATTGGCGTGCGTAGCAATGACACACCCAAAGGCTCACTGGCCCGCGACGCCAAAAACGCCGAGCTGGAACCTTTAACCCTGCTGGCCGCCATAGGTGCCTGCACCTCCCACATCGGTTTAGTGGCTACGGCTTCAACAACTTATAACGAACCTTTCCATATCGCGCGTAAATATGCCTCTATTGATCACATCAGCGGCGGGCGTGCCGGATGGAACGTCGTCACCTCGTGGTCGGAACAGGAAGCTTGGAACTTCAATAGAAACGAGCACTTAGGCTACGAAGAACGCTACGAACGCGCCGATGAATTCGTTGAAGTGGTGAAAAAGCTGTGGGACAGCTGGGAAGAGGACGCTTTTATTCGCGACAAAGAGAGTGGCGTATTTTACGACGAAGAGAAATTACACGTCGCCAACCACAAGGGAAAACATTTCCGCGTTCGGGGTCCGTTAAACTCTGCACGCACGCCACAGGGCAGACCTATTATTGTTCAGGCAGGAGCAGCAGAGGCTGGACGTGAATTAGCGGCGAGAAGTGCCGATATTGTTTATAGCAACGCGCAAGATTTCGAATCTGCAAAAATCTATTATGACGACATTAAAGGCCGTCTGGCTAAATATGGCCGCAAGGCAGACCAACTGCTGATTATGCCGGGTGTGACGATTTACACCGGTAAAGATCGCCAAGAGGCACTCGACAAGTTTAATGAACTGGAAGCCCTTATCGACCCATTATCCGGGCTCGCGCTGCTGTATAACGTTTTAGGCGATCTCTCGGGTCACGATATTGATGGGCCAGTACCTGACGTGGGCAACCAAAAAGTGCGCAGCATTGCCGAGAATCTGCTTAAAGTCGCGCGTAAAGAAAATCTGACTATCCGCCAAATGTTTAATCGCATTGCTGCAGGCAGTAACAAAAACTTTATCGGCTCACCTGAAGAAGTGGTAGACGAAATGGAAGCCTGGTTTAAGGGCGGGGCGGCGGATGGTTTTAATATTTGTCCGGCAACGCTTCCACAGGGAATTGACGATTTTGCCAAATATATTCTGCCAGAATTGCGCAAGCGCGGCTTATTCCGTCAGGAATATGAAGCTTCAACGTTACGCGGCAATTTAGGGCTAGACCCGCTGGTGTTTGGTAAATAATTACCGGCTATTTATAAAAACTCCACGTCCTGATTTTTCATTCTCGCTACCTTTAAGGGTGTAATTTATGAAAGCTGGTAAAAAACTCTCTGTGTCATCGTTTGCTTCAAAAACCGGTTTGGCCTTATTAACCGCCTGTGTTCTTAATTTCTCGCCCCTATTTATCGCCAATGTTTATGCAGAAGAAAAACCAGATTTGGCCGCGATTAAGGCGGACCCACAGTTATCTGCATTAGTGCCTGAAGCCTATAAAAATAAGTCATCACTGACCGTGGCCGTCAACCCCGAAGTGCCGCCTATTAAATTTGTGAATGACGACGGAGATATTGACGGCTTCACACCCGATTTAGTGGCAGCAGCGGCCAAAGTATTAGGCTTGAAGGTGAATTTCACTCAGACCTCATTTGACTCATTAATTCCGGGCTTGAGTGCTAATCGTTTCGACGTACTGTTATCGTTAGGTGATTTTGATTCTCGCCACAAACAGGTGACCTTCGTCGATTATTTAAATATTGGCCAAACTATTGTCGCCTCGCCGCAGCGTAAGCTAGTTATGGACTCTCTCGACGCACTGTGCGGGCTTAACGTCGCGTTACCGCGAGGAACCAATACTTTCGAAGATGCTAAAGTGCTGAATGAAAAATGTGTTAAAGATGGCAAGAAGCCGGTAGTTATTTCTACTTATCCCGATACCAACGCCGTCATGCTGTCGATTGTTAATAAGTCGAGCGATGCCGTCTGGGTGGATTCACCCGCGGGAAGCTATAACGCCAAGAAATTCCCGGACCTTTATCAGACGGTATTTTTCTACGTTAACGCCTCTTACGGAATCGGTTTTGGTACCAGCGAAGACGGTAAGAAATTAGCGTCTGCCATGCAGCAAGCGCTGCTTAAGCTAAATAAAGAGGGCGTTTACGAACAGCTGCTGAAAAAATGGGGCCTGCCGGTGGATGAAGGTAGACCGGATTTCCCAATTAACTCGCCGTGGGTGATGCCGACAAAGGCAGCGGATGAGGTAAAAGCCAAAGCCTAAAGTAATTCCGAGAGGCGAGTAAATAGAGGATTTTAAGGTAAACAGCGGCAGGGCCAAAAGCCTTGCCGCTGGGTTTGGAATCTATGCGGGCGTCTCTGCGGGCATCTCTGCAGGTAAATAAAAAACAGTGAATAGCGCGTGAAGATTTATTGCGACAAACCCTTAAGCTACCAGTTTGTTTTTAATACGCATACGAATAGCGGCTACTAAACACAGCGTATAACCAAACAGTTCAATACCTTCTTCGACCAAATTCTTCACCAGCCGCACATTGTCACCGCCAACGGCGGCCTGCCAAATTTGATGAATTCCCATAACGCGAGAAAATACCAAAATGATGACTAAACCGAAGAGCATTATTGGAAAAGCTTCCTCTTCCACAAGCGCATACAAGCCATTCATCATCGTTTTCGGCGTCATGGCCGCCCAGCACAGGCTGTAAATAGCCAACAGGCTGGCAAAATAACACCAGGAGCCGAAATAAATCAGGTCGAACAATCCATCCAGCTCACGGATTAACATACAGCCAAAGAAGCCCGCAGTGAGAATATAAGCCCCACGCCACGCCTTATGCCTACGCGATTCGATGAAGAACAACGCCGCCGTAATAAACAGGAAAGCTTCCTGAATAATCTCCGTCGCAGAAATTTCTTTAACCTGATCCTTGAAAATCACCACATCTAAAATGAGCGTCCCGGCAGCAAAAGCAGCGCAGGCTGCTAAAGTAAGAAAGAGAATAACCTGTTTTATTATTGGGTTTGACATTAACTAAATCCGAAAACTAATTTGGGGCAGCATTTTAAGGGTAAGGCCGACCTAATACTGATCAAAGCGTGCTGCGTTGAGACGTTAAGCCTGCTAAAGTTTTAACGACTCTTGCAAGTCGGACCACGCTGAACATAGAATCAAGCAAAGTAGGATGTTTCCCACCCAGAGGGCGCAATGAGCAACCATACGACTACGGCCAAGCAACTCGAAGTAAAACGCATTGTCGATGTCCTTTCAAAAGCCATTGCTCAACACCGGCTTCGTCCAGGCGCGCGTCTTATCGAAGCGCAAATTGTAGAGGCGCTAAACGCAAACCGCAACCACGTTCAGGTCGCGTTACAACGTTTAGCAATGCAGCGTATCGTGAATATCGAACCTAATCGCGGCGCGATGGTGTCACAGCCGACCGCCAAAGAGGCGCGCGAAATCTTTATTGCTCGCCGTGCCATTGAACGCGCGATTGTTGAAACCATTACGCCAGAGATGATTCGCCGTCATCGCCATCGCATTGCAACTCATTTGCGTAACGAAAGAGAGGCCACCGACGCAACCGATCGTCGCGCTATCGTTCGGGAGCTGAGTGAGTTTCATTTGATGCTGGGTGAGATTAGCGGGAATGAGGTGCTCAGCGAAGTATTGGCCAACCTGATGGTTCGCAGTTCGCTCATTGTTGCGCTGTATCAACGCAATGACGTGCCTTCTTGTCAGTCGGACGAGCATCAGGCAATTATCACCGCGCTCGAGGCGGGTGATAACGAACAGGCAGTAGGGGTGATGATAGAACATCTGCTTGAACTCGAAGCCCAGCTGGAGCTGGAAGAAAACTCATCGAGTGACGTCAATCTCCGACAGGCACTGGCCGACTTGTAAAAAGGGGAGCATAAAGCTCCCCCTTTGAACTTTGGTCTTTTGAACATGTTACTTATAGCTGGCTGCTGTTTCTGAAAGTGCATCTGAAAAGTTATAAATCTCGTCAAGACTACCGATTGGATGCCTAGTTTCTTTTTTATTTTGATCGAATAATCCTATGTACATCTGGCTGCGGTTTAAGTGCAATCGACATACAGGCCGACGGTTATTGTCATCAATCAATATACCAAAGTAACTTTTAGTATCTCGGTAAGTAACTCTGTCAGCAGGGAGAATTGTTCTTATTATAGATTTAACAATATGATAGCCCTCTATTTCTTCTGGAGTAGTAATGACGCCATCTTCGTCTTCTGTCATTGACTCTTTTTCCAAATTAACTGCTGTAGCTTCTTCTTTTATTTCGGGTTGCGGATTGGAACTGATGGCTGATTTAAGCCTTTCATTAACTTGATCATTTAACCATTGGGTTAACGACTTTTTTGTCAGTGTGAAAAATAAGTCTTTTACTTTTTGAGTCAAAATTCCATCGTAAACTTTCGATGCGACCAGCTTTACAAAATCGTCTTCAGGATTTTGAAACTGAGAAGAAATAATTTTTTTGATTTGGCTAACGTATTTCAATTCTCCAGCTGCGTTGACTATGGAGTCAACATCGAAAGCGCCTTTCGTAAGTTTTAATAATTCCGGCGCCACGTTGTAATCAATGTTCAGCAAATCGAGCTCAAGAAAAGGTTTTTCATCCATTTTGTTGGGGGCATCCAAGTCAGTAAAGAACTTGTATACCTGACCGTTTGTAAGGATTGAAATTCTGGCACTCGTGACATGGAAATACCTAAACAGCTGAGATGCATGGCCTACATTAAGCGGCTCACCTATCTTTTTACATTCAATTAGTATTTGTATCTCGTTGTTTTTCTTAATGGCGTAGTCTATTTTCTCGCCTTTTTTAATCCCTACATCGCAAATAAATTCAGGGATGACTTCAACAGGGTCGAATACATCATAGCCAAGAACTTGATTGATGAACGGCATCACAAAGGCACTTTTGGTTGCCTCTTCTGTCTGTATAAAAGATGCCTGTTGTTTAACTTTTTCTGACAGCAAATCTAGCTTTTCTAAAATTTCCATCATTCACCATTTTCAAGTCAGTTGAAAAAATATTTTTGGCGCGATCAAAAGGAATAAAAAAATTGGATTTTGATTACGTAATCGGACATTTAAGCCCTTTGATTAACTATCAATACATAAGAAATACTTTCGAATAAAAATATCTCTGATCGCGTATTAATTGTCAATTGAAGGAATTTTTTTAAAATGAGGCAGGGGATTTATAAAGTAGAATTGAACTGTGAGGTTTAATAGAAGACCAACATGTAAACTTGAATAGAGGCAAAATGCCACTAGCTAAAGTGGCATTTATGATTGGGTTATTCCATTTCTGGCCAGGCGACGACCGGGATGCCGTTCAGGCGCGGTTGAGAGAACAACGTGCCCTGAAAATTAAGGATACCGGCGGCTTCAAGCCACATCCATTCTTCCGGCTTTTCGATGCCGGAGGCAATCACCGAAATTTCAAGCGAAGAACAGAACTTGATAATGGCCTGTACAATGGCCTGTTTCGGGCCATTTTTGTGCACGTCGCTGATGATATTTCGGTCGATAATAATCTGCTCGGGCTGAATGCGGGTTAACAGCAATAATCCCGCAGAACCTGCACCAAAATCATTAATCGCCAGACGAATGCCGGAGGCTTTTAACTGTTTAATGGTGGCGGCGAACTCTTCTTCGCGGGTAATTACGCCGTTTTCGGTGACCGCAATAACAATCTGTTCTGGAAGCAAACCATTGGCGCGAATCTCCTGCAACAGAAACTCAACGGCGTTTGGCACCATCACTAATGACATCGGTAACAGCTTTATAGAAAGCATTTTATTGCCGATACCGAGCTTTTTAGCCAGTGCAAAAGCTAAACCTGTCGATTTAAGCTCAGCTTCGTAAACGGTTTCACCCGAAATTTGCGAGAAATACTTTAACGCAGAACTGCCATCGGCGCTGCGCAACTCGGCTTCCAGTGATATAACGCGACGGGTCAGCGGGTCGACAATGGGTTGAAAAGCATAGCTATATTCAGGCGCGTCAGGGAGTGAAACGGCCTGATTGTCTTGTGACAACTCGCTAGCAACAAAGGTCCAGGAATCGGCAGAAGGAATTTCTAGATAGTTCTCTTTTTCACGCGCTTCTACAAAGGTGCACAGGAATTGCAGCGCGCGGTCTTCGTAGGTGAGCTTGTATTTGGAGGTGCCGCGGTCAAGAACGGACTGCAAGACGGTATCTTCATCGTGGTTTTGCAGGTCGAAAAGTTCCATGCCAACGTTTCCGAAACGGCGGGCAGGGGCGTAGTCGCGCATCAGCTCAACAAGATTGTTGTGGCGTTTATCTTCGCAAATCCGGTTGTAAACGGTGGCTACGGCCTCTTCCGGGCCTTCCAGCAGCTGAAAGAAATGGCTGCCGTCGAACAGCAAGATCCCTGTCACGCCAAATAATTCGTTAATTTTAGTGGCTTTGGCGACCAAATCTTTAAGGATGTCAGGCTGAACGTCATCGCAAAGATGACTGCGGTATATGATTGTTGACAACATGTAGTGTTCCAGTTTATTTGCCCTCTGATTCAAAATGTCAGAGTTACTGTCTGTGATGTTGGCACCTTTCCACAAATCAGCAGGATAGGCTGTTTAATGCTTTCTATTTATCCAGTTCCAAAAGGTCAAATAAATCCGTTTATTGTCTGGTAAGTGGAGCCGAAAGCTTAGCTCGCTCACCTCTTTGGCCTGTCTAGACAGCAGTGCTGTCGGCACAATAAAAGATGTCTAACGAGACGTCAATGGGTAGAGGGAACTGTCTTAAAAAGCGCAGTAAGTTATCGACGTTACCTGCACCGATTAAAGGCTCGACCTAGCCCGTTCCCCCAGCCGATTTTTCTTTCTGAACACAAAAGTTTTCATACGAAAGCCGAAGAGATTATCGTTTGAAAAGGTGCGCTAAGACCTTGCCGTGCCGTAAAGCCCACTAGTTATAGAAGGGTTTTGGCAAAAGGGTTAATAAAAATCTTAACTTTTTTAATTACCTTCTGCCGGAACCTGATCCAACTCTCATTGCCCAGCGGGTTTCAGAAAACTCCCTTGCAAAGTTTAGGGCTAAAGCCATACTTCGATAAGTCATGTCATTTCAGAATATGACCAATAATTTCCGCATTTAACTGTTATGCCAGTTTTTAATCAAATTGAGCATTTATATTTTTGTTCTAGATTTACTATCGTCTTGCATTCCACGCTTAATGGGTTGCTACACAAAGGCGGGAAAAGGGGCGCAAAAATAAAGAGTTAATTAAGGAACCGAGCGATGTTTGAAATAGATGCCTTCCACTTAGCGAGGATACAGTTCGCCTTTACTGTTTCCTTCCATATTATTTTTCCTGCTATCACTATCGGCCTCGCCAGTTTTCTTGCGGTACTGGAGGGAATGTGGCTGAAAACCCATCAAGACGCTTACCGCGACCTTTATCATTTCTGGTCGAAAATTTTTGCCGTTAACTTTGGTATGGGCGTGGTCTCTGGATTAGTTATGGCTTATCAGTTCGGTACTAACTGGAGCGGGTTTTCACAGTTCGCCGGCAGTATTACCGGGCCATTATTGACCTATGAAGTGTTAACCGCCTTCTTCCTTGAAGCCGGATTTCTCGGCGTCATGTTATTTGGCTGGAATCGCGTAGGGCGAGGGCTGCACTTTTTTGCCACCTGCATGGTGGCGCTCGGGACTCTTATTTCAACCTTCTGGATCTTGGCCTCCAATAGTTGGATGCATACCCCGCAAGGCTTTATTATCGAGAACGGAATAGTCATACCCGAAGACTGGTTCAAGATAGTCTTTAACCCGTCCTTCCCATTCCGTTTGCTGCACATGTCGACGGCAGCATTTTTGGCCAGCGCCTTCTTTGTCGGCGCATCCGGTGCCTGGCACTTATTACGCGGCAATGATAATCCGGCGATTCGTCGAATGTTTTCGATGGCGTTATGGATGGCGTTAATTGTTGCGCCCGTGCAGGCTATGATTGGCGATGCGCACGGATTAAATACCTTGGAGCATCAGCCTGCCAAAATTGCGGCAATAGAAGGGCACTGGGAAAATAAACCGGGCGAAGCGTCACCGCTGATTTTATTCGGCATTCCGGATATGGATGAAGAGCGCACGAAATACGCGATTGAAGTGCCTTATCTCGGCAGCCTTATTTTAACCCACAGCCTGGACCGACAAATCCCCGCCTTAAAAAGCTTCCCGAAAGAGGACCGGCCAAACTCGACCATTATTTTCTGGTCATTCCGCGTTATGGTCGCCTTGGGTCTGTTGATGATTACACTGGGCGTCGTCAGTCTCTGGCTGCGCTATAAAAAACGGCTTTATCAATCGCGGCCATTCCTGTGGTTTGCATTATTAATGGGGCCTTCAGGTATTTTGGCGATCCTGGCCGGCTGGTTTACCACCGAAATTGGCCGCCAGCCGTGGGTCGTTTATGGTCTGCAACGCACGCGCGACGCAGTGTCGGCGCACGGTACGCTGCAAATGAGTATCAGTCTTATCGTCTTTATCGTGGTCTATTCCTCCGTTTTCGGGGTGGGTTACCACTATATGATGCGGCTTATTAAGCAGGGTCCGGAAACGGGCGAGGGCAAAATCGTCGAACAGGGCGGTCCGGGTACCAAGAAAACGCCTGCGCGTCCGCTTTCTGCGGCGACAACTGATAACGCCCACGTTGCTAAAGAGGGGAAAGACCATGTTTGATTACTCGATAATCTGGTTTGGAATCATCGTCTTTTCAACGCTGATGTATATCGTGATGGACGGCTTTGATTTAGGCATCGGCATTCTTTTCCCGTTTAATAAAGACCCCGATCATCGCGACATGATGGTGAATACCGTAGCGCCGGTCTGGGATGGCAACGAAACCTGGCTAGTATTGGGGGGCGCAGGATTATATGGCGCTTTCCCGTTGGCTTATTCCGTGATTGCCGATGCGCTCACTATTCCTTTAACCGCGATGCTGATTGGTCTGATATTTCGTGGCGTGGCGTTTGAGTTTCGCTTTAAGGCGATAGAAGTGCATCGGCCTTTCTGGGACAAATCTTTTGTCGCTGGTTCGATATTAGCCACTTTTAGCCAAGGTATTGCGGTCGGCACCATGTTAAACGGCTTTGAGGTCACGGGCCGCGAATATACCGGCTCGGCATTAAGCTGGTTAGCGCCATTCCCGCTATTTTGCGGCCTTGGCTTGGTGATAGCCTATGCCTTACTTGGCTGTACCTGGTTGATAATGAAAACGGAAAACGATCTGCACAGTAAGATGTCGGCGTTAGCCACGCCGCTGGTAATCGCGTTATTAGTGGTGGTTGGGATTATTAGTATCTGGACGCCACTTTCGCACGGCGACATTGCCGCACGCTGGTTCACCACGCCTAACGTTTTCCTGTTTATGCCCGTGCCAATTCTGGTTTTACTTTGCTCGTGGGGAATTATGCGCGGCGTAAAACGCAACGCCCACTACTCGCCGTTCCTATTAACGTTGGGTTTGGTATTCCTTGGATTCTCGGGCTTGGGGATCAGTATCTGGCCGAATATTATTCCGCCATCAATCTCAATCTGGCAGGCCGCGTCGCCGCCGCAGAGTCAGGCCTTCATGTTGGTGGGTAGCCTGTTTATTATTCCGGTTATCCTGATGTACACCGCGTGGAGCTATTATGTCTTCCGCGGCAAAATTAAGGTCGATGCCGGTTATCACTGATTTATTGGCCTATGGCTAGTTTACACAAGCTAAAGTGGCCTTATAAAAACGCCGCCCGGTATCAATACAGGGCGGCGTTTCTTTTACATGGGTAAGCACGCTACTTTAATAAATAGACCGCCGGTAAGCGGGTCGCTTTAATAAGATAAGCAGATCGGTTTAATAAACAGTGCGATTAGCTATCGATTAAGGCGTCAAACTTGCCCGCTTGATAATCGATAATGGCCTGATCGATCTCTTCCGCAGTGTTCATCACAAACGGGCCGTGAGAAACGATAGGTTCTTTGATCTTGTCCGCATGACCAAACAGCAGCACGGCGTCTTCTATGGCTTTAATGGTGACGTTGTCACCGCTGTCATCCAACTCGATTAGGTGCCAGGCTTCGGCCTGTTGTTCGCCAATCAGCACGCGACCTTTAACGGAATATAAGAATACTTCGCGCGCGGCGGGCGCTTGCAGAGTGACTTCGCTGCCCGCAGCAAGCTGGACAGTCATCATGGTAACGCCGGTAAGGGTGTCGATTGGGCCTTTAACGCCCGCAACTTCACCGGAAATCAGGCTGACAGAACCCTCGCCGTGACTTAATGGAATCTGCGGAATATCTTCCGCTTGCAAGCCAACGTAGCTCGGCGCACTCATTTTCAAACGTGAAGGCAGATTCACCCACAGCTGAAGAATCTCCAGCTCGCCGCCATTCTTTTTAAACGACTCCGGCGACAGTTCGGAATGCACCAGACCCGATCCGGCCGTCATCCACTGCACGCCGCCCGCGCCGATAATGCTTTCGTGGCCGCCGGTATCCGCGTGTGAAAGTTCACCGCGCAGAATAAAGGTCACCGTTTCGAAACCGCGATGTGGATGAGGGCCAAACGGCAGGCCGCGGTTATTCGGCGCATAAACCTGCGGACCATGGTGATTTAGAAACAGGAATGGGTCGAGATGTTCAATTTCAGGACCCGGAACCGGCCTGCGCGTTTGCAAATCCCGAATATCATCGCGATAGGCTTTGTACTGTTTTTTAATCTGACGGGACATGGCGTTCTCCATTACTGCGCAACTGCGCAACTATTTTTCTATTCTTGAAAATCGATTGAAAATCGATTGAAACACTATTCAAAAAGCCTAGTTCAAAATGACCGTCACCGCTAAATGAGATACCGGTCTGCTTTAAGGTTAAAGGGTATCACGCTTAACTGCTTGAATAGACTGATAACCTCAATGCCCAGCGATTGCACCAAAAAAGTGCAAAATGTCCATCACGGCACGTTTTTGGTTCTTTGTTCATGTGAAATCCAGCAATTGCTCACTCAAAGCATTGATAAAACTTATGCTCAACGCCGTATTTATTACTGTTTTGCATACTTTAAAACGATGAAATTGATTATCGAATGAAAATGGCCCGAATATTGCTTTTCATTTATTAACGATTTAGCCAATTGTAACTGACTATGCAAGCTGTAGCTGACTTAGCAACGAACACTCGGGGGCGAAAATGAATCTTAGACGTTTAAAGTATTACGTAAAAATCGTGGAGATTGGCAGCCTGACGCAGGCGGCGGAGGTGCTGCATATCGCGCAGCCCGCGCTGAGTCAGCAATTGGCAGCGCTGGAAAGCGAGCTGGATCAAAAATTGCTGATCCGTACCAAGCGTGGCGTGACGCCTACCGAAGCCGGAAAGATTCTTTATAACCACGCGCAAACCATTTTGCGCCAGTGTGAGCAGGCGCAAAGCGCGGTCGATAATGCAGGCAGCGCGTTGAGTGGGCACGTCTCTGTCGGACTTGCACCGTCGACGGCGGCTTCGATGCTGGCCATGCCGCTGATTCAAGCCGTTAAGGCTCAGCATCCGGCCATCGTATTGTATCTCAACGAGAATTTTGGCTCGCCGATGAGCGAGCAGATCATGAATGGTCGCATGGATATGGCCGTCATTTACGGCGATCGGCCCGTACACGGGTTGTCATTCGTTCCGCTTATGAAAGAGGATTTGTTCCTCGTTGGCTCTGCCTTGGTGCCAAATCCGGGACCTACAATTGATCTCGCCGAACTGGTGAAGCGCGACCTGTTTATGCCACGCCCTTATAACGTGGTGCGCAGGCTGCTGGATGAAACGCTGCTACGTGAGAAGCTCAAGGCGAACATTATTGCTGAAATTGAATCGCCTTCAACGCTCAACGCCGCCGTGCTGAATGGCTTAGGCGTAACCGTGCTGCCTGAATCCGCCGCGCGAGCGATGGCGTCGCAGACGGGCGTGTGGCTGTCGCGAGTCTCATCGCCGGGTATTCAGGCGCCGCTGTCGTTTTGCATGTCGGATCATCTTTCGCTGTCGCCACCGGCTCAGGCAGTAAAAGATATTCTGCTTTCGTTGATGGTTAAACGTACTCAGGATAATCGGCCGCTGATGCTGGTGCATTAAACGTAAGTCTGTGCATTAAACGAAAGTCGATGCGCTTTACGAACGAAAACGGACAAATAAGCGTTGCTTATTACCACACAGGGAAACCCTCTTTTAGGCGGATAAAACGGCAGGCTACAGTGGCCGATATTATCAGCCGAATCACCGAGGGTGAGTTAAATGAATTCAAAGCAGCAGACTCCAGATTTCACCGCAGCAGAAGCGGTTTTGCGTATCGAACGCACTTCACTGCGCGTTCAGCAGCCGGCGACCACCGCCGAAATGATCTCACTTGCCGTCGGCGAGCCGGATTTCGACACGCCGCCGCGCATTATTCAGGCTGCGGCCGACGCGCTGAAGCAGGGCTTGACCCACTATGCGCCGCAGATGGGCGAAAAGCCGCTGTGTCAGGCTCTGGCGAAATTAGTCTCGGCGCAGTCGGGCGTTGAGGTGGCGGCCAATAAAATTTTGGTGACTCACGGCGGTACGGGCGGACTGTCGGCGGCCATTCTGTCGATTGTGAATCCGGGCGACCGCGTTGTGATCCCCGATCCTACTTATTCGCTGTACGCCGACCTGGTCAACATGGCGGGTGGAATTTGCGTGCCGGTGCCAAGCAAAGAAGATTTGCATTGGGACATGGCCGCGCTGGAAGAGGCGATGCAGGGCGCGCGCCTGTTCGTGTTCTGCAATCCGAGCAACCCGACCGGTATCGTTCACAGCCGCGAAGAAATTGAAGCGTTGGGCGAAATCGTCAAGACCAGCAACACGCTGGTGATCGCCGACGAAGCCTATAGCGATCTGGTGTTCACCGACCAACCTTTCACCTCGGCGCTGGAAATTCCCGCGCTGCATGGCCGCACAATCTATTGCCAAACGTTCTCCAAGAGCTATGCCATGACCGGCTGGCGCATCGGCTATTTGGCCGGTCCGGCGAAAATGATTGCCGCCGCCGCGCGCGTTCACAACTCGGTCAACAGCTCCGTGAACACCGCCGTGCAGTACGCCGCGCTGGTCGCCATTGAAGAGTGCGCGCAGGACGTGCGTGAGATGCACAAGATTTACGCCGAACGCCGCGAGCTGATGATCGCTGGGTTGAACGCCATTCCGGGCCTCAAACTCAACGAGCCGGAAGGGGCGTTTTACTGCTTCCCATCTTATTCCGCGCCGGTTTCGTCGGTGGAAATGGTCGGCATTTTGCGCAGTTTCGGCATTGCCGTGCGTCCGGGCAGCGAGTTTGGCGCCGCGGGTGAATCGCACATTCGACTTTCCTATGCGGCGAGCAAAGAGGTCATTGCCGAAGGCCTCGTGCGCCTCAAGCAGGGCATGGCATCACTGTCCTGAGTGGGGAAATTACAATGTCGATAGAAACGGTAAAAGAGCCGGTTATCAGCCAGTTAGGCAGCCGCGCCATGTTATTCGAAGCACCCGGCGCGCTAGGTTTAGAGAATCAGCAACGCATTTGGGCGCTGTCGACGCAGGTTGAACAATGGCCGCTGGTGGCCGAAGCCGTGCCGGGGATGAATAACCTGATGCTGACCTTTCACCAGCCGCCACAGGAACTTGCGCCGTTATATGACGCGTTGTTAAACGAATGGCAGCGTGGCGACGCGCAGGCCTTGCAGGGCCGCGTAATTGAACTGCCGGTGTATTACGGCGGTGAATATGGCCCGCACATTTGCGACGTCGCGGAGCATACCGGCCTGAGCATTGCCGAAATTGTGCGCCGTCACGCCGAGCCGCTGTATCCGATTTACGCGCTCGGCAGCCATCCCGGCTACTGCTATTTGGGCGGCATGGACCCTTCAATCGCCACGCCGCGCCGACAAACGCCGGTGATGAGCATTCCGGGCGGCGCGGTGTCGATTGGCGGCGTGCAAACGGGGGTTTCGGCGTCAGCGGGGCCGAGTGGCTGGAACACCATCGGCCATACAGAATATCTATTTTTTGATGCCAAAGCCTCGCCGCCGGTGATGTTACGTCCCGGCGACAGCCTGCGCTTCACAGTCGAAAAGGTGCTGTCATGATTGAAATTGAAAAAACGACGGCGCTCACCAGCGTGCAGGATTTGGGGCGCAGTGGCTGTCTGAATTACGGCGTAGGGCGCGCGGGAGCGATGGATCCGCTGGCGTTGCAGCTTGGCAATCTGCTGCTTGGCAACGAGGCGGGCGCGGCGGCAATTGAAATTCCACTGTTTCCGTTTCGCGTGCGTTTTCTGGAAGACTGCGCCTTTGCGGTGAGTGGTAACGACGGCGATATTTTGCTCGATGACTGCGTGCTGCCGCCGTGGTGGGTCGCGCAGGCCAAGGCCGGGCAGACGCTGACGGTCAAGGCTTCGCGCCATTCAGCCCGGGCCTATCTGCATCTTCCCGGCGGCGTAGACGTGCCGGAAGTGCTGGGTTCGCGCAGCACCCAATTGCGCGGTGCGTTTGGCGGTTTTGAAGGTCGCGGATTACAAAAGGGCGATCGCCTTGCCGCCGCCGAGCCAACGCGCGCCGTGAAAACCGACGTGGGTCTCGCCTCGCCGTGGCTGAAATTTGCCCAGCTTTCAGCCGAGGTTCAGCCCGTGCGCGTGCTGCCTGCGGGCGAACATTTGGCCTATACCGCCGAATCGCGCAGCCGGTTTTGGCAGCAAGAGTGGAAAATTACTCCGCAGAGCAATCGCTACGGCTATCGCCTCGAAGGTGAGCCGCTGGTCGCGCTGGAAACTATGGAGATGCGCTCGCACGGCATCGTGCCCGGCGTCATTCAGGTGCCGCACAATGGCCAGCCGATCATTCAGATGAGCGATGCCCAACCGAGCGGCGGTTATCCCAAGTTTGCTACGGTCATTGAAGCCGATTTATGGCTGCTGGGCCAAATTCCGCCGGGTCGCCGGATTCGTTTTGTCGAATGCAATTTCGAACAGGCACGCGAGGCGTGGCAGACCCAGCAAGAGTATCTGCTTCAGGTCGATAAACAGATTAGACAGCTTCTCCAGGCGTGAAGGGGTGAAAAGATGATAGCAATTAATGATATACGCCAGATTGCCCGTCAGATGCAGTCTTGCGGCATGGGCAACATCGAGATCAATGGCAAAGGCTTTTCGCTGCGTCTGCGTTGTGATGATGAACGCGGCTTCAACGGGCACCAGCGGACCGAAAATCTGCCGCCTGTTGCGATCAAGGCGCTGAAAAAAGGGCAGTTTTGGGCCACACATCCAATGCAGGAAAAACCTGCCGTCGAATGTGGTACGCAGGTTAAAGCGGGCGATTGCCTCGGCTTTCTACAACTTGGCGACCTGATGATGCCGATTCGTAGCCCACAGGACGGCGAAGTTATCGACATTAAAGCCGTGCAGGGCGAGCAGGTTGGGCGCGGTCGGGTGCTGTTTTCAATCAAACCGCAACTTTCCAGCAGCCTGCTTGAGGAGGCGTCCGATGCGTTTTATTGATTTAAACGCCGACCTTGGCGAAGGCTTTGGCGATTATCGCATCGCCGACGACGAGGCGCTGATGTCCATTATCAGCTCGGCCAATATCGCCTGCGGTTTTCATGCCGGAGACGCATGCACTATGGCTGAAAGCGTGGCGCGCGCCAAAGCCTTGGGGATCGATTTAGGGGCTCACGTCGGCTTTCCTGATCTGATGGGTTTTGGTCGTCGCCGGATGCAAATCGATACCGCAACCCTCGCGAATTACGTGGTTTACCAGCTAGGTGCGCTCGCCGGTTTCGCCCGCATTGCCGATTATCCGCTGACGCACATGAGTTTTCACGGCGCGCTGGGTAACATGGCAGCCGAAGACGAAACGCTGGCGATGCCGCTGCTGCGCGCGGTGCAATTCTTTGATTCAACTATGATTATCAGCACCACGGCGGGCAATGCGGTAGAACGCTGCGCCGTGAAATTGGGCTTGACGGTGGCGCGCACGCTGCTGGCCGACAGGGCTTATCACGCCGACGGCATGCTGGTAAGGCGCGGCACGGAAGGGGCAGTGATTCATGACCCGCAGCAAGTAAGAGCGCGGGTTCGCCAGTGGCTGCTCGACGGCACATTAACCAGCATTGAAGGCGAAATCATGCCGATGAAGGTGTCGTCGATTCTGCTGCACGGCGATACCGAAGGCGCTGTCGCGCTGGCCCGACAGATTCGAGAAGAGATAGAACAGACGCCCGGCTGTGAAATCAGGCCGATTTCACGCCAGCCGCTGTCGGCAAAATAACCAAACTTTATTGGTTAACTAACGAGGCTCTAGCGAGAAAACAACCAGACTCTAGCGAGAAAATAACCAGATTGTATTGGTTAAATAAATAGACATAAGCGGGCCTTATTGCACCACACCCTTTATGTCTTATCCGTTCGAAAGATTAGTCGTTACATTCGATTTATACTGACCGCAAGCCGCTTCCAAAGGGATTGCCGCACAGTTAAAGAGAGCACTTTTTAAGAGGAAAGGTTATGCCGTTTTCAGATTATAAAACCGCGTTGGTCACTGGCGCTTCCGCAGGAATGGGTGAAGCAATCGTCGAACGTTTGTGCCGCGAAGGCCTGACCGTTCACGCCGTTGCGCGTCGCGAAAGCGAACTCAAGGCGCTGGCCGAGCGTACCGGCTGCATTCCTCATGTTATTGACGTCAGCGATATCGACGCGTTAACCCGCCTGTGCAGCGAAATCGAGGTCGACGTGCTGGTTAATAATGCCGGTATTTCGCATCCAGGCTCGATTGCCGACGCTAAAGCTGAATATATCGACACCCAAATCGACGTCAACCTGCGCGCCGTACTGCACCTTTGCCGTTTAACCGTGCCGGGCATGATGGCGCGCGATTGCGGCCACATCATCAACATTACCTCTATTGCCGCGATTTATAACTTCGGCGGCAACTCGATTTATCACGCCACCAAAGCCGGTGTCCACGCGCTTTCACGCCAGCTGCGCGTTGATTGCTATGGCAAAAGAGTGCGCGTAACAGAAATCTGCCCGGGCCGCGTGGCGACCGATATTTTCGGTAACGTTTCGGGAGACAAAGAGGGCGCGAAAAAGCAGTTTATTGATGGCTTTGAGTTGCCAACCGCCAAAGATATCGCCGATACCGTCGCCTTCGCGCTGGCCATGCCGGTCGCCGTGAATATCGGCAACATTGAAATCACCCCAACGCTTCAGGTACCCGGTGGACTTTCCACCATGCGCCCAGGCGAACCGCGTTAAGTATGGTTCTGAATTATTCGCTGACAGGAGGACGCTATGGCAGCAGTGAAAAATGGCTTTGATATAACTGCGGTGGTGCAGGGCCAATATGGCGACTTGCTGATCAACGGCATCGAGCTGACGCTGAAGCTGGCGGTGGGCGCATGGCTGCTCGCCATGATCCTGGCGCTGCTGCTGGTGGTCATTCGCCTGTCGGAGAAACGTATTGCGGTCGCGCTGGTCAGCATTTATGTCTCTTATCATCGTAATGTGCCGACGCTGGTACAGCTGATGATGTGGTATTTCGCCATTCCAACCCTGCTGCCGGAAGCGTTGCAGGACTGGATAAACGACCAAAATGCAGAGTTTATCTTCGCGTTAATCGCGCTAAGCCTTTGTCAGGCGGCCTATTTCTCCGAAGATATTCGCTCCGGTTTGCGTGCGATACCTGCCGGACAAACTGAGGCGTCGCGGGCGCTTGGCATGAGCTATATCAAGTCGATGCGGCTGATTATTTTGCCTCAGGGTTTGCGTAACGCGCTGCCTTCGTTAATCAATCACACGGTTTTACTGTTCAAAAATACCAGCTTAGCGATGGTTATAGGCGTGGCGGAGCTGACTTACGTCACTCGTGAAATCGAAAACCAGACCTTCCGAACTTTTGAAATTTATCTGGTGGCCTCAGTGGCTTACCTGTTCTTCTCTCTGCTGTTGATGGGCGGCGGCGCATTAATCGCCAAACGTTTTCAACGCGCTATGGCGAGGTAAGCGGCCATGTCTGATTTCTTCGACATTATTCATCAATACTGGATGCTGTTTTTAGTCGGGCAATATCCGCACGGCGCACTCGGTGGACTGGCAAATACGCTGCTGCTGTCGATTGTCGCGATGCTGTTTGCCTTTCCGATTGGCATTGCGCTGGCGATGGCGCGCATCTCGCCGTTTAAATCCGTGCGCGCGGTGTCTGCGGTGTGGGTTTACGTGTTTCGCGGTATCCCGTTGATGATGGTGATTTTTTGGACCTATTTCTGCATCCCGATGCTGCTGGGTCACGACATCAACGGTTTCGCCACCATGGCCTGTACGCTGGTGATTTACGAAAGCGCCTACATTGCCGAGATTGTGCGCGGCGGCATTCAGGCACTGCCTTCGGGCCAATATGAGGCCTCACGCGCGCTTGGCATGAGCTATTTCAAAACCTTCCGACTGATTATTTTGCCACAGGCACTGTACAACATGCTGCCGAGCCTGATTAGTCAGCTGGTTTCGATTATCAAGGACAGTACGCTGGGTTATGTGATTAACGTGCAAGAGCTGACATTTGCCGCCAATCAGGTCAGTAACCAGCTGTTAACCAAGCCGTTTCAGGTGTTTGCGATTGTCGCGCTGAGTTATTACATCATCTGCGCCAGTCTGACTTGGCTCGCAAACAGGCTGGAGAAGCACATTGCCCAGCAACGTACAAAACATCAAGGGGCGCAGGCGTCAACACCTACAGCCGCGTTAACCCCTGAAATTTCTCAATAAGGAGCAGTCATGACCCCGCTTATTATGTTTAACCAGGTCAACAAATGGTATGGCGAATATCAGGCTCTGACTGACCTGAGTGCAGAGATCCGCACGGGTGAAGTGGTGGTAGTGTGCGGGCCGTCCGGCTCGGGAAAATCCACCCTAATCCGCACGGTTAATCGTCTTGAACCCATTCAAAATGGCCAGATTTTGTTTGAAGGTCATGACATTAATGGCACCAGCACGCGTCTGAATCAGCTGCGCACCCGCATTGGTTTTGTGTTTCAAAACTTCAATCTTTTCCCGCATATTTCGGTGCTGGAAAACGTGATGATTTCCCCAATGAAAGTGCTAGGCGTGCGTCGTTCGCAAGCTAAAAAAGAGGCGATGGCGTTGCTTGAACGCGTCGGATTGGCCCACAAAGCCGAAGCCTATCCGTTACAGCTTTCGGGCGGACAGCAGCAGCGCGTGGCGATCGCCCGAGCTTTGGCGATGAAACCGCCGGTGATGCTGTTTGACGAACCGACCAGCGCGCTGGACCCCGAAATGGTGGGAGAAGTGTTGAGCGTGATGCGCGGATTGGCGCAGGAAGGCATGACCATGATGTGCGTGACGCACGAGATGAATTTTGCTCGCGAAGTGGCTGACACTATTTGGTTTATGGATGAAGGGAAAATTCTCGAGAAAGCCCCGCCGGAGCGCTTCTTTACTCAGCCCGGCCATGCTCGCGCGCAGCGATTCCTGAGCGATTTGCGCCAGCATTAATCCTTGAAGGTATTGGGTTAATTGTTAGAACGGCAAACCGTTTAGCTTCGTGACGGAAAGCAGTTGCTTACAGTTAACCAATACATTGCGGCTACAAAACACATTACGGCTAATGAACTTGTTGCAGTTAATAAACTCATAGCGGCTAATAAATTCAAGCGTGACGCTGTCACTTAAATTTTTGACACTTTTCGGGGTTCTTTATGAATATCAAAAGCATGAAAATCACAAAACTCGCTTTATCCGTATTGCTCGCGCCAGTGGCGTTGACTTCTTTAGCGGCAAACGCTGATGCGCTGTCTGATATTCAGGCGCGCGGCCAGCTAAACTGTGGCGTATATTCTGACGTGCCGCCGTTTTCTTCACCCGATCAGCAAACCCGTCAGCTGGTGGGCATGGATGTTGATTTGTGTACCGCGCTGGCTAAGCAAATGGGCCTGAAATTAAACCTGATGCCTACCTCCGTTGAGGCGCGCATTCCCGTGCTGACTACCGGTCGCGTTGACGTACTTATCGCCAACCTTGCCTACACAAAAACGCGCGCCTCGCAGATTCAGTTCAGCGACCCGTATTACGTCGCTAAAGAGATGCTGGTGG
The DNA here is from genome assembly GCF_036663475.1 of Rouxiella sp. T17. Lineage (NCBI taxonomy): Bacteria > Pseudomonadati > Pseudomonadota > Gammaproteobacteria > Enterobacterales > Yersiniaceae > Rouxiella > Rouxiella sp. T17. The sequence continues at coordinate 321,260 of NZ_JAWUEA010000042.1, forward strand.
TGAAAGAGAAAAACGCAGCCGAGCCAATCACTTTCTTTAAAGGCAAACGCCTGAGCGCTACTAAAGGCACGACCTCGGAACAGTCTATTTATCTGGCTGGCGCCAAGGCAATCACGTTCCAGGACACGGCATCGGCTTATCTCGCCTTGCAGCAGAACAAATCTGTTGGCTTTGTGACTAACACCATGACGGCTACCAAGATGATTGAGCAGGCGAAAAAGGGCGGTGTTGACCTCGCGATGACCTCATTCCCGATGGCGCTTGAGCCTATCGGCATCGGCATGAAGCAGGGCGAACCTGCACTGTTAGCCAAGGTGAATACTAGCCTTAAGGCGATGGATGACGCGGGTGAAATCGACAAGATTTGGGATAAATGGATCGGGACGGGGACCTCTTACAAGATGGTGAGAGAAGATAAGGTTCAGCCCTTGAGCAACCTAAAATTCGAGCCCCTTAACTAATGGGCTTGTTAAGTTAGACCGAACTTGGCGGTGAAAGATTTGGAAATCTTGGGGCAAACTTTCCCTTAAATCAAAAATTTTAGACTCAAGTTCAACTGCAAATGCAACTGCAACTGCAACTGCAACTGCAACTGCATGCGCTTCGCTTACTGCGCGGCGGCGCAGACCGCCTCAAGGATGTTCCTAAGCGAACACCCTTGAGAATCCCGCGCTTTTTTTCCACAGCTGTAACTTGAGGACTAAATCCGTAGATCTTTCCAGTTGCCACTGCGTGTGGCGTTGGTCGTGCCGCTCTGCGGTCCCCTTACTTCGGGCGGGAGCCAAAAACGTCTCCCGCCTCTCCGCTCAGCACAGCCCTAAGGCCGCCAATTACAGCACTTAAAGCAAGTGCGGAAACTCTTAGGCGGTCAAGGACCGATCGCTCTAATAAATAATAAATTTGTTTGTTTGAGATGCCAGCAAAATAGTTTTCTTATTTTTGATGATTGTCATCTGAGTTTTTCCTGATTTTTTATCTGATGTTGCTGATTATTTAAACCAAACCTGACTAATCGTTCCTTGACCGCTTAAAAATATTCGGTTTCTCTTTAGAGTCTAGTTGGTTGAGGAGTCGGCCCTTGACCGCTGAAAAGTATCCGTTTTTTCTTTTGAGCTGTGATTGGCGGTATCAGGGCAGCGCTGAGCGAAGGTGAACAAGACGTTTTTGGCTTGTGAACGTAGCGAAGGAAGCGCGAAGCGCCGCGACCTACGCCACGCGCTGCGGCATCTGGAAAGATCTCACTTTTTCAGCCCTCAGTTGCAACTGTGGATAAAAAGCTTGGGATTCTCAAGGGGCGAGCGACTGCACTGAACCCCAGATCCTGGACACTTCCAGAATCTGAAGGGTTACCATTATGAAGCATCCA